>JBAWFQ010000258.1:0-49161 GCA_049592035.1 Terriglobales bacterium | reverse complement strand
GAATGGGCCTCGCGCATCCCCGGAAAGGATAACGAAATGGTCGAAGTTCGCCGGATGTTTGACATGACCGACTTCGATCCCGAGACCCAAAAGGAGATCCAAAAGAAGTTCGGCGACGACGTGGCCGCTGAGATGCGCCAGTAGTAAAAAAACTCTCCGCGCTTTGTCAATTCCGCGACGCCTCGCACGACGTCCATGTAGCCGCCACCGGAGAATGGAGAACGGAGGAAACAATGCATAAAAAAATTGGCGCAATCGCAATCCAAGGATTCGCACTGCTTGTGGTGCTCGGTACGGCGTACCTCGGTACGTCGAACCAGGCGATGGCACAGGACGCCACCACACCATATCCCGTGACACCATATCCGAAGATGGCCCCAATCGACCAATACCTCATGACGGATCAGGGCGCGGAAATCGCCTTGGCACGCAGTGCGGCACCGGACTCCATTGCACGCGATGCAGAGGTACAGGTTCTTGGACGTCATGGTTTCGAAACGGCGGTCAAAGGCAAAAACGGTTTCGTGTGTATCGTGGGACGCTCGTGGACATCCGCTCCGGATGCTGAGTTTTGGAATCCGAAAGTGCGGGTTCCCCTGTGTGTTAACGCGGCAGCCGCACGTTCTTACCTTCTGCGCCTCGCCAAAGAGACCGAGTGGGGACTGGCGGGGCGTACGCAAGCTCAGATGACCGAGTCCATCACCGCTGGAATCGCCAAGAAAGAGCTGCCGGCGATGGAATCCGGCGCGATGTGCTACATGCTGTCCAAGCAAGGCTACGGCGGCGACAGCACCCCGCACTGGCCTCCCCACCTCATGTTTTTCTATTCGGATACCGACCCGGCAATTTGGGGAGCGAATCTGCCGGGCTCCCCCGTCGTTGGTATGAGCGACCCCGTGGAGCACCTGACGCAGTTCGTGATTCCTGTGCAATGGTGGTCGGACGGAACGGATGGTCGCTAAGCCGGACTATGCAAAGGGCGCACACGCGCTACTACACAAGAGAGGATCAGGACAATCCAATGAGAAATGTAATCTACGCAATCAACCTTACCCTGGATGGCTGTTGCGACCATACCAAATTCAATCCCGATGAAGACTTACTTGAACATTACACGCACCTATTGCAAGATGATGCTGGCCTGCTCGTCTATGGGCGTAAAACCTACCAATTGATGGTTCCTTATTGGCCTGATATTGCAAAAAGCCAGTCTGAGACCAAAGCGGATATCGAATTTGCTCAAGCATTTGATTCCCTCAACAAGATTGTTTTTTCGCGATCCTTGGGCAGCGCTGAAGATAAAAATACGAGAATTGTTCGTACGAACCTTCGTGACGAAATACTTAAGCTGAAACAAGAACCGGGCAAAAATATTTTGGTCGGCGGTGTAGATGTTCCTTCACAACTGATGGAGCTTGGCCTGATTGATGAATATCGTTTTGTCGTTACGCCAATCATTGTTGGCGAAGGCAGACGGTTGTTCGAAGGTGTCAACCTCCCGGAGAAACGCCGATTGAAACTTGTTGAGTCAAAAACTTTTGAATCAGGATGTGTTGCGCTTCGTTACTTGAAACAGTGACAGAAAAATCTGGCGGGTGGCCCAGGCTTTTGATCTCGCGGGCACTACCACCACAAAGGGTGCCCCATTCTTGCGCGTTTTGTGCGCAAGAGTGGGATTCCACGGCAGCGTCGAGCTAGGGATTTTGCAGTGGGATTGCTTTAATTTACGGGTGTCCCCGGTTTTCGATGAGCCAGGTAATGGGCGGGAGTCGGAAATGCCCGCGCCAAGCGGGTTTGATCACGAGTCCACAACAAAATCAAATAGCACACGCAGCATTGCCGCGTAGTGGAGTCATAGGAAACAAGGAGGAACGATGAAATACATCTGTTTGGGCTATCTCGAGCCCGGCAAGTTCGAAAACATGTCTGAGAGCGAGCGCAACACCGTGCTGGACGAGTGTTTTAGCTACAACGACGAACTGCGGAAGAACGGACATTTGCTCGCTGAGGAACCTCTTCAGCCCGCCAACACGGCGGTGACCGTGGGTTGGAAGAACGGAAAGGTTGCAGTGACCGACGGTCCGTACGCGGAAACGAAGGAGCAATTGGGTGGAATTCAGGTGCTGGAAGCGCGAGATCTGAATCACGCAATTCAGCTCATTTCCCAATGTCCGGGAGTGAAGTTGCAGTGTGGAACAATCGAGATACGTCCAGCGGCGGATATCAACGAAATCATGAGGGAGAGCGAGCGGCGACGGCGAAAGCATACCTCGCGATGAGGGTGGCAAGAATGATGAGGGAAAGAATGATCAGTATCATGGCCGAGGCTGGCCTGGCGGTTCTGGCAAGCGTAGAGATCAGGTTTTGGGTGAGTGGTCAGCCAACTGGAAGTTATCCGAGCCGTCACCTGGGTAGACAGCCATCTCAGTTGGCGCTAAACCGCAATAGCACTCGTTAACCCGCCGGATTGGCATCGTCCCCGACTCCCAAACGCCTGCCGATGGGGTTCGGTTGTTGACAAAAGGGTGACAAATGGCACGGTAGTCATCTTGTCGCTTGCTCTTTCCTCAGGCATTCTCGGTAGGATGGGGGACATCGAACAGCTTGCCTTGGATTCGTCCGCGAGCAGCACGCCGGAGTCGATCTGCGACTGCGTGGCGAAGATCTTCCATGTGAGTAAGACCGAGGTCGCACTACTCGAGCTTAGCGGACGACTGCTTAACTTCCTCTATCCCGCGGAGTTGAAAACGGCGGGAGCGATCCCTCTTTCCAGTTCGGCCGTAGCCGCTGTCACCGCGCAAACCAAGAGGGCGGAGCTTTTCAATAGCTTCACGCAGGTCAGGCACTCCAGCGTTTTTGAACTGGTCAAGCTCGGCGACACCGGACTGGACGCGCAGGTAATTCAGAAGCTCATGTCTGCGCCCATTGTGACCCCGAACGGAGAAGTAATCGGCGTGATTCAAGTCTCCCGTAAGGCGCCACGCCCAGCCGCAGCCGGGCCAGACTTCACTCCCGACGATCTCCGGAGACTGGAATCGGTTGCCCGCTTCCTGGGAAAAAGTCATGCCAAGGGCTTCCACTTCGCCCACGTCTCAGCCTAGCTGGGACGCAACCTCGCGGTTACACTCACAATCCGGGTTTTGAGCGCTGGGGCCTGATTGCGACAGTGGGGAATTGGGAGTCATCGAATCCACGCACATGGAAAGCTATCTCAGTTCCAGTTGGGAAGTCTGGGCATAGCAGCGTGCTGGGTATTCACGGTCTGTCATTCAGGGCAGCGAATCCCTACGCAGAGTCGCGCGACGGTTGGCAACAGCTGTTCTACTGCGTCCGTCTTAAATACGACAGCATTGACTAGATTTTGGGTCTCTTGCGGAATCTCGCTTGCAGAAAACATGACAATCAAAATTTCCGGCCGACACTGCTTGATCGCGGCAGCGACGTTGTGCCCGTTCATTGCAGGCATGTTGTAGTCCAGCACGACGGCATCAATCTGACACGTCATCGCCAATGTCAGCCCTTGTTGCGCGGAGTTCGCGGTAACAACGTTATAGCCCGATCTTTCGAGCAGTGCTCTCTCATATCGCAGGATGGCGGTATCGTCGTCGATGCAAAGGATGGTTCGCGCCGGCCCTCGATACACGTGACCCACTGAAGCCTCCCACGCGGGTGGGCCCAGCCTCGCCATCGGGGAAGGGCATAAGCTGAGCCACCGCATTTAGCTTGCTACCAATTTGAACAACGCCAAAGAGATTGCGTTAATTTTGCCGGTCTCCCCGACCCCTGTCTGTTCAAAACTGCTCACTCTTAACCGGAAGTTGTCCGAGCTTAGGTTCGAAACCTAACAACGGAGAGTTGACCAAACATCGTGAGCAACGCATGACGTACTGCCAGGTGGGTCTCAGATTGAGTCTGCCTTAGATTTTCCAGAAAGAGCAATATGAAACAGTCTCCTGGCTTGAGGACTCATAAGCTCGGGGGAGGAGATAAAACCAATGTCTTTATCCGAAGATGTTCGCCCCCTGCTCGCGGCTCGCGCTGCTACCGATCCTAACGCCGCAAGGCTGCTTGAAATGTTCGCAAGAGCCTATGAGACTTTGAGCGAGCATTCGCAACAGCGGATCGGGGATGTCGAAATGCCCAGGCGCCCGGCTATCGGATCGGCTGAAGTCCTTCGCAGAGCCCCGGCACGAAGCGGGGGGTCAATCGCCGCATCAGAGTAATGCCCGTCGACCGCTTCTGCGGCGGTTGGTAGACTTGCTGCCACCTAAGGTGGTCTGGGTGGTCCTGACTCGTGAATACCGTTCTACGGATGCCGATCCTCGCGTCCGTTTCTTCCCAAACCCGATCGGAGATATTCTTGTTTTATGATTCGGCTGCCGATACTGGAAGACGAGTTGGCTTTTCTGGAAAGGCTCTTGCCGGATTTGGAAGCAAGGCCGGATTTAGGGCATTTGGCAGTTGCGATCAAGAAGCGGATTGCGAAACTCCGTCAAGAGATCCGTGCCATACAGGAAAACAAATAAAACTGAGAGACGTTCCAAAGGCGTGATGGCGGGGCTTTTGATTTTCCCACCCTTCCCAAAAAGAGGCGGTGCAGATCCCAGCTCTCGGAGAGAGAAGCTCAATCTGCACCGCGAGAGGGAATGTGCCGTCAAGTGCTCACGGGGAGTGTCTTGTCCGGCAGTCCCTTCTCATCCACTCTCAATGCAGCACGCAGTCTAGCGAGGGCCCACGGCCCTGTCTGTTCAATATTGCTCACTTCGCCGGATGCCATTTAGAGGAGTTATGGCATCGCTGAAGCGATGCCCTGATACGGAACCGCAAGCTCTGAAGCCGCGCCCTTTCAAACCAGAATCAGCCTGCACCACGACGGACCTTTCTGTGAATTGGATGGAAAGACGGGAGAGAATAGACTTTAAGTCATTCATGACCTTGCAATTCAAGACTCGATTCATACTCTTTGCATTTATCACGGTGGGTTGGACATTACCCGGTTGGGGACAGACTACTCCGCAAGCGCCCGCGCCGGGGCAGTTGTCGTCAGAAACGCTGTCTGGAAGCATCCGGGGGACGGTAGTCGATCAAAGTGGAGCCCTGGTCGCCGGAGCCCTGGTGAAGCTCAGTCGTGAAGATCAAACCGTAAATCATCAAACCGTAAAACCAGAAGTTCCGTCTGGCAACGATGGGCAATTCTCGTTTGCCAACGTCGCTCCCGGACCTTTCGAGCTCATGGTTACATCGGCGGGGTTCGCGACGCAGACATTTTCCGGAGCTCTGCAGGCGGGGGAGATCAAGACGGTCGCGATCGTTCTGGGAGTTGCGGAGGCGATCACAGAGGTGCAGGTCAGGCTCTCACAGACGCAGGTGGCAGAAGAGGAGATCAAGCTGGAAGAAAAGCAGCGGGTGCTCGGAGTGCTTCCGAATTTCTATGTCAGCTACATTCCGAATGCAGCTCCGCTCGACGCGAAGCAAAAATTCCAGCTGGCCTTGCGGACGGTGGTGGATCCATTCACCTTCGTATTTGTGGGGGCGGTGGCGGGAGTGGAGCAGGCGGAAGATGCGTTCAGCGGATATGGGCAAGGGTCGCGAGGTTATGGCAAGCGCCTGGGCGCCGGCTATGCCGACACGGTTTCAGGCACGTTCCTCGCAGGCGCCCTGTTTCCCTCGCTGCTGAAGCAGGATCCGCGATATTTTTACAAGGGAACGGGCAGCAAGCGGTCGCGGATTCTGTATGCGATTGCCAATGCGGTGATTTGCAAGGGCGATAATGGGCGCTGGCAGGCAAATTACTCGAACATCCTCGGAAGCCTGGCGGCGGGCGGTGTTTCGAATCTCTATTACCCGAAGAGTAATCGTGGCGCGGGGCTGACGTTCGAAACGACAGCGATCGGGATTGGCGGAACCGCCGCTGCCAATTTGTTTCAGGAATTTGTCGTCAAGAAGTTCACGCGGAACGTTCCGAACGCCCTCACGAACAACGGCGCGGCCAAACCCTAGCGAGATTGCTGAAAAACTCGATTTGCGCTGCTCGGCCCCTAAAGGGGCATCTCAATTAAACGACTTATGGTATCGCTGAAGCGATGCCCTGATACGAAACGCCCTGATACGAAACGCGAGTTCTTCAGCAAACTGTAAAACTCACTTTTACGTGGACGGGAGTCCCGATCCGCAACCGTGCTCTACTCCGCACTCTACGCCGGTGCGGCGCTCGCGGGCGGATTCGATGCGCTCTCGGATTTCCTGGATGGCAGAGGTGATAATCGGGGTGCTGTATGCGGGGTGATGAAATTCAAGGTGCATGCCGCGACCGATGAAGCGCAGCTTGAGCATGGAACCACCCCAGGTTGACCCCGCTATGGTCACCTGAACTGGTTCGGGACAGTATTGCGGATGTCCGGAGATTAGCGCCGCACCTTCGCCTAGAAATAGCGCGGTGTAGAAGTGGTTTTGCGTGCGAATCTGCAGAACGGTGTCTGGCGGCAAGCCTTCCAGGAACACGCCCCCCTCGATTTCGGACTGGATGATATTCCGATTGACCTCGTTGCTGAGGTTGGGATGGGGCGCGAACATTGCATTACTGTACCGGGGTTCGCTCCGAGTCACAACAGTAATTTACGCGAGAGATGTACGTTAGTTCAGCCCCGACTGGGACAGCTGTACGGCACAATAGGGATTGGTGGCTCCGCCGCCCGGCACACTGTGGCGGTCGACATTGGTCGTCACGGTCATCTACCGGGCCGGCGAGACGCCGGCGCTACCATGCCCAGAGCTATACTCACCTGTCGCGCTCGAAACTCTCGCGCGGTACGCGAAACGATGGAAAGATGAGGACTTCACGCAATCTCAAGTTTCTGGCGGCGGCGCTGGCCTTCGTAGTTGGGCTGGGCACGCTGGGCTTTCACTACATCGAGGGATGGCCTTGGTTCGATGGTTTTTACATGGTCATCACTACGCTGACCACCATCGGATACCAGGAAGTCCATCCCCTGTCGCACGCCGGGCGCGTGTTCAACGTCTTCATTATTCTGGGTGGAGTGTCGCTGGTGTTTCTGGTGATCGGGTCGCTGACCCAGGCTTTGTTAGAATTCGAGCTGCAGAGCTTCTTTGGAAGGCGCCGTATGGAGCGCGACATAGGCCGTCTGAACGGTCACTACATCATCTGCGGCGCGGGACGCGTCGGCCGCAGCGCCGCCCGCGAGTTGGGGCGTCGTCCCGCGAAGTTCGTGATCATCGAAAACAACGAGGCGAAAGCGCAGAAGTTCGCCGGTGAGAACTGGCTGGTGCTGATCGGCGACGCCACGCAGGAGCAAACTCTGCGCGACGCGCAGATCGAGCACGCCAGCGGCCTGGTCGCTGCCACCACTACCGACGCCACGAATCTTTATATTGTGCTCACTGCGCGCAGTCTGAATCCGAAGCTGCGCATCATCGCGCGCGCCAGCGAAGATATGGCGGAGAAGCACCTGCGCAGCGCAGGCGCCGATGCGGTTGTCTGTCCGTATGTTTTTGCCGGACAGCGGATCGCGCATTCGTTTCTGCGCCCGCACGTGGTCAGTTTCCTCGACACAGCTACCACGCATCTCGGCATGGATCTCGAAATTGGCCAAGTGCCGATCACCGCGCACAGCCGGTTTGCGGGGAAGACTATCGAGACTTCACGCATTCGGCAGGACCGCGGCGTGATCATTCTCGCCATCAAGCGCGCAGCGGACATGCACTTCAATCCCGCACCCGACGATCGCATTGAAGCCGGCGATTTTCTGATCGCCATGGGCGAGCCGCAACAACTGCGGGAACTGGAACTGACGGCTGGGTCGCAGGCGTCCGAGTTGAGATCATGAAAATCGTGAGCGCGGCGGAAATGCGCGAGATCGATCGCTCCACTTCGGAGCAATTCGGAGTTCCTTCCATTACCTTGATGGAGAACGCGGGCTCGGCGGTTGCGCGTTTCGTGCTCTTCGACTACCCGCAAGCGGAGCGCGTCAGTGTTGTCTGCGGCAAAGGCAATAACGGAGGCGATGGATTCGTTGTGGCTCGCAAGCTCATTGAAGCGGGCCGTGCCGTCCGCGTTCTGCTGTTGTCGGATCCCGAGGAGCTTCGCGGGGATGCGGCGACCATGTTTCAGAACCTGCTGCCGAAGCTCCGGCCGCTGAACCTTGCGCCGCTGATCGTGCGCGAGGCAAGTTGGCTCGACTCCCTGGCGGCGGAGATTTTCGCCGCGGATGTGATCGTGGACGCGATTCTCGGCACCGGCTTTCGTCCACCGGTCAGCGCGCTCTATGCGGCGGCGATTGAAAAGATGAATCGGGCTGCGGCCCGGATTGTTGCCGTCGACATTCCTTCCGGCGCGGATGCCGATGCTATGCGGCCGTCGAACGCTACGGGCTCTAGTGCGAAGGCGCGGGCCGATGCGGTTGTGACCTTCACCGCACCGCGTCCGGCGCACGTGTTCGCGGCACTCACCGGCGGGCCTACCGTGATCGCTCCCATTGGTTCGCCTCCCGCGGCCATCGTCTCGCAACTTGGGCTCGATCTGAGTACGCCACTCGATTTCGCTCCGCTGCTTGCGCCACGCGCGCTGGAGGCCAACAAGGGCAGCTACGGACACGTGTTGGTGATCGGTGGATCGGTCGGCAAAGCGGGCGCGGCGGCGATGGCGGGATTCGCGGCGCTGCGCGCGGGCGCGGGACTTTCGACTGTCGCCACGGCGAAATCCGCGCTCTCTACGGTTGCGGGCTTTCATCCGGAATTGATGACCGAGCCGCTGGCAGAAACCAAGCACGGCACAATCTCAGTGCAGGCGGTTGGAATGGGCCTTGATGCACTGCTCGAAGGCAAGACACTCGCCATCGGCCCGGGAATCTCGCGTAATTCCGAAACCGCCGATTTCGTGCGCACAATCGTAACCCGGGGCGACAAGTTACTGGTTGTCGATGCCGACGCGCTGAATGCATTCGAAGGAGCGGCCGAACAACTCAACGGCCGCGGACGAACTGTGGTGATCACTCCGCATCCGGGAGAGATGTCGCGTTTGACCGGCTTGACGATTGCCGAAATTCAAGCCAGCCGTTTAGAAGTCGCGCGAAAGTTTGCCCGCGAACATGAGCTGATCGTCGTGCTTAAGGGACACCGCACCTTGATTGTCGGACCGACGACTGCAGGGCCCGATGGTGCGGTCTGGGTGAATCCTACCGGCAATCCGGGGATGGCGACCGGAGGGACGGGAGACGTGCTGACCGGAATGGTGGCGGGCCTGATTGCGCAGCATCCGCAACGTGCGCTCGAAGCGACGGCGCTTGCGGTTTATCTGCATGGACTCGCGGGCGACCTGGCGTGCGCGTCCCTTGGCGAGAATTCTTTGGTGGCTACGGACCTGGTACGGTTTCTGCCGCAGGCGTTCGCGGAGACGCAGGCGCAGAAATACGAGGAGATTCGCTTGCACGCCTGATGGTGTCAGCGTTTGGAGTTGCGGCCGAGCTGACGCTCGGCTTGGACAGACGAGGGCGTCTGTCCCTACGCCACCCGGCTTAATTCCACAATCAGCGAGGAAGGTAATTGTCGAGCAGGGGAAGGAACTGCGAGCCTAGCTTCATGAGGCGCGCCTGAGCAGCTTCGGGAGATTCCTTTTTTAGCATGGGGGTCATCAGGCGCACCATGCCTCCGTCGCTGCGATTCATGCGAATCGAGTCGGCAATCAGATAGTATTTGGCCCACCACTCGCTGGCCACCTCCCGGCCGTGCGCCTGAAACCAATACAAAACCAGTTGCCGCTCTCCGGATTTTGAAATCACGTAGCGGTTGGCAGGGAACGAGGAGCCGTCGGGGCGAGTAAGCTGAATCACCTTGCGGGAGGTCGGAATCCATCCCGCGCCGGGGAGGCAGTGCTCGGGCGAATGGATGGTATCGCCAGCCTTTTGGGAGGAAAAATATACAACGTAGAGATTGATCCAGGGCTCAAGTTGGCGGGCGTTGTCGTAATCCAGTTGCACATACTCGGGGTGCCCAAGAATGTCGAGTTCGTCCTCGGTGAGCGAGACGTAGGTTCCCGTCCAACCGTCAATTTCCGAGGGCATGGCGTTCAGAGGCTGGTGCGGTGGAACGATCTCGGTGCTGGAATGTGCCTGGAGACCGATGGCGGTGGCGAGCATGGGGATGGCCACAATGCCAAAGCGAAGATAACCCGCTTTTATGCGCGTGTCGCCAGTGGAGTGTTTTTCCATGTGGGCCGTGCTGGGCAATGGAGCCGGAGGGTTCTTCGGAGGCTTCGGAGGAAAGACCAGCGAGATGACGCGGTGTACGGCAAACAACATGATCAAGGCTACCGCGAAGATGAGCAATCCCGAGACGGCGTGGTAGAAGCCCTCGGCTTGCTCGGCGTGGCCGTACTGCACCAATAATCCGGTGCCAAAGACGCGAAAGCTGTTGGCCGCCACGGCGATGGGAACGGCGGCGCACGCGAGGACTACACGCACCCAGTTCCTGGACTCGAGGAGGTATCCGTAGATAATGGCGAGGGTGACGAGGGTGAGAAGCGAGCGGATTCCACTGCACGCCTCGGCGACGTCCAACTGCATGGCGGCGAGGGTGATCATGTTCCCCTCGCGCAGCACGGGGACACCAACCCATTCGAGCAGGGTAGAAGCGAGTCTGGCGGCGAGCAGTTGAAGGGGAAAGGTGACTCGAGTGATGATGAGCGCCGGGATGGGGATCGCCAGACTTAGAAAAGCCCACGGGAACAGGACGGCGCGAAAAAACGTCCATCCCTGAAACAAAAGGATGAGGCCCGCGAGCAGGATCAGCAGCGACACCCGAGGCAAAAAAATGTCCGCGCCCAGGACTCCGAGCACGAGCACAAGCAGGCTCAGCAGCACCAGGGGCAAGCCAGTCCACGAGGGCACGGACGCCATCGACTGCAGGCGCTTGCGGCCTTGCCAGAGAACAAACGCCGCGAAGATCGGGACAAATATCCCATGCGCGAAATTCGGATCGCTGTGGGGGCCGACCCACTGCAGAACCAGGTTGGCGAGAATCCGGGCATAAAGCCAGCCAATGAGCAGGAGCATCGCGAGGGCCTGCCAACGGGGCAAGTTGAAGTGCAAACGACCCTCCCTCGTCGATAGGAGCGGAACTGCCTCGACTGAGTTACTCATGATGGCGCGCGCTTGCATCTGAGAATATGCGAAAGTCGCCTTCTCGCCAAGTAAAACTAAACACGTTGGTAGCACGGCAGGACAGCATTTCGGATTACCAACAGAAGTGACGTTCGGCGCGCGCATTGGTCACGGTGCGAGTTGTTTGCGGAGACATCGCCGTATATCCAAAAGGCAAGTGGAAAGTATTCCCCATGGATTACCTAGGATGTGGGCAACGATCTTCCCATTTATCCGCAATATGGTACGGTGTAGGCACCGGCACGAGCGATCGTGGTGTAGGGAAGCTCTCCGCAAGTTATTGAAAATATGGTACCTATGATTCGAGCGGCTAGCGGCGATGGCTATGGGATTGGTAGTGAGTGTGCTCCAGAATGCGCAAGCAGATTTGTGCGAGGTGTCCCCCTTTGTCTTGGCTACAGAACGAAACGGTTGAGACACCGCCTTAACATTCTGTTTTCAACGGCCTGCTAGAATGCATTGATGTTACCGGGAACGGGTGCAAAACTTGGGCGCCCTGCGCAATCTTATGTTGAAACGGGTTATTACAGGAACCAAGCGCGCCTTTGGGTTAAAGCCTCCAGGCCGTAATCTGACCGTCTTCCCCGACGATGCTTTTCTGGTTTCCTATCCCAAATCGGGGAACACCTGGGCGCGCTTTTTGATTGCGAATCTGCTGCGGCCGGACGAGAAGGTTGGTTTCTCGAACATTCACGCGATCATCCCGGGAATCGACGTGGTTCCCCATCGCGAGATACTGCGATTTCCGCGGCCGCGCATTATCAAGAGCCATCAATACTTCGACCTGCGATATCGGCGGGTTATCTACATCGTGCGCGATCCTCGGGATGTGGCTTTGTCGGAATACCATGCCCAGCGCAAGAGCAAACGGATTGGCGACGATTCTCCTATCGAGGAATTTGTGCGTCGCTTTGTGGCGGGCGAGAGCTGCGATTATGGCTCCTGGGGTGAGCACGCGGCGAGCTGGCTTGCGACTCGTTATGGCCAGCCGGGATTCCTGCTGGTGCGTTACGAAGACATGCTCGAGGACACGGGGCGCGAGTTGTCGAGAATGGCTGGCTTCCTTGGTCTGCATCCGACAGCGGAGTTGATCGAGCAGGCGGTCTCGCGGAGCCGCGCAGACAACATGCGAAAGTTGGAGAAGTCTCAGGCAGCGCTCTTTAATGCCACCAAGGACACACGCCAGGACATCCTTTTCGTGCGGAGTGCGAAAGCCGGTGGATGGCGCTCGGAATTACCCGAGAATTCTATCTTGCAAATCGAGCAGGCGTGGGGACACGTGATCCGGTGGCTGGGATATGAATTGGTCATGGAAGGGAAGGGGAGTGCGGACGAGCCCGCATTTCCGATTTCGGCCGGGAACGGGCCTGGGCGATGAGTGCCTCTACAGTTGGTAGTACCGTTACCGCGTGGGATTAGGGCGTGGAAAACGAGTGGCGCCGGCATCTTGCCGGCTGTCGTGAGGGCGTCTCGCCTCGACACGGCGGCGCTACCTGAGCGTAACTGAGCGTTTATGCGCAAGATCGAAAAACGGCAAATCATCAAGAACGTCACGTCGAGTTGGTTTGCGTTGGGAACGAATATCCTGGTTGGACTCTTCCTGTCGCCATTCATTCTCCATCGGCTGGGCGACTCCGCGTTCGGCGTTTGGGTCCTGACTTTTTCGATTACTGGTTATTACGGCCTCTTCGATCTGGGCATCCGCTCTTCGATCGTTCGCTATGTTTCCAAGCATCTGGCCACTGGGAGCAAGGAAGATCTGGCCAAGCTGATCAATACCGCGCTCTTCGGATACGGCTGCGTCGGGGTGTTATCGCTGGTAGTGACAGGGGTCATGTCCGCCTACGTGAACTCCTTGTTCAAGATCCCTCCCGAATTTCGCTCGATTGCGCACCTGCTGATCTGGATGGTCGGCACGTCGGTGGCGCTCGGCTTTCCCCTGGGCGTCGTCGGCGGATTTCTGGAGGGTTTGCAGCGTTTTGAGGTTTTGAATATCAGCAATGTGGTGCAAACCCTTTTGCGGGCGCTTTTGATTGTGCTGTTCCTGCAACATGGGCGGGGACTGCTGACGATCACCTTCATTACGGTCGCTCTGCCGCTCATCGCATCGGTCGTACGCGTGTTTATCGCGTTGCACCTTTGCCCGGTTTTGTTTGGATGGAAGTACATTGATCGCTCGACTTTCCGTACGATCGTCCACTACAGCAGCACCACTTTGATGATCATGGTCGCCGGTCGGCTCAAATTTAAGACCGACGAGATTGTGATTGGCAGCATGATTTCCGCGGCCGCCATTACGTACTTCAACATCGGCGCGCGCATCGTCGATTATGCGGGCGGGGTCGTAAACTCGCTGGCGGGAAACTTTCTGCCCGTGGTCAGCCAGTCGGAAGCCACCGGGAATACAGGCCGTTTGCGCAAACTATTCGTGGCCGGCAATCGCCTCTGCGCCTTCACAATTTTTCCCATTACGGCCTCGCTGCTCATCCTGGGCAAGTCGGTGATCGAAGTGTGGGTGGGGAAGAAGTACATTGTCACCAGCTACCCCATCCTCGTGATCATGATCATTCCTTCTACGATCATGTTCGCGCAAGCGGTGTCGGGACGAGTGCTGTTTGGAATGAGCAAACATCGCACCTGGGCCTGGGTGACGCTGATGGAAGGTGTTTGCAATCTAGCACTCAGCATCTTTCTCGTGCCTTATTACGGGATTATCGGGGACGCGCTCGGGACGGCCATACCTCTGACGTGCAGTTTTGTGTTCTTCATGCCGCGGCATCTGTGCCGCTTGCTCGGAATCCGGCTGCGGACCTACTTGCGGGAAGCTTTCGTTCTGCCGTTTTTGATCACTGCTCCGATGGTCGTGGTACTTCTTCTGATGAAGAAGTGGTTCATACCGCACAACTACCGGCAGCTGGCATTGCAGTTAGCGATTGGCGGGTCGGTTTACGGAGTGGGATTGCTCTGGTTGTATGCGACAAAGAGAGTTCTGAAAGTCGGGGAACTTGCGGCAAACCCAGAGTCCGAACCCATCGAAAAGACGAAGATGAGTGCCCCAGAAGTGAGTGTCGCGGAATACAGCGATCGATAGCTGGCGCGACGAAGCTTGGAAACCCCTCAAGAACAAAAGCTACGAAAGCATCACCGAGCCGGGGCCGCTTTGTGGAGCGACGGGGTCTCGCCCGTCGAGCCGGGCGGGGACGCCCGGCGCTCCACAAACATTGCGCGAGCCATCCTGAGTTCAAGTTATTGCTTTGGGTGAGAAGCGAAAAACTGCCAGCGTGTCGCGTTGTTTCCCGGCTCCCATTCATGCCCTATGTTTTCTTCCCAGATGAACTGAACCTCAACGTTGTTGGTGCAGCCAGTGGCGTCATTGCCGGTAGTCGCTGGGTTGGCCTTTCCGTTTAGGCACAAGGGCTCACTGTTCTGGAACACGGTGCAGGCATTCTGGGCCGTCCAGTAATTGAAGGTTTGGTCCACGGTGGCCATATAAAACGTATAGCCTGAGTACTCGGTTGTGCCATTGTTGCAGGGCGGCAAAACGCGATCCTTGGTGCCCTGCCACTCCTGCACGGAAACGGGCACCAGCGGCGGACCCGGCAAGGTGATGGGAAGTGAGGACTGTCCGACGATTTGACCGGAAGCAGGAATGATCGCCGCGACCAGATCCGAAATCTCAACCCCGACTCGCTCGGCCATCATCGCGCCGGACGACATACCCGCGACAAATACTTGATTGGGGTTGATGTTGTATTGCGCCGTCAGGTTGAGGATCAACTGGCGCAAAAAGCCGGCATCGTCGGGGCAAGCGGTGGCAGGTGGTACGGTACACGTTCCGACTTCCTCCGGAGTAAAAGCTTCGCTCAGATAATAGGCATTCCAGTTCCACTGGCCGGAGGTCGCGTTGTAGGTTGAGGCCGGTTGCACGAGGACGAACCCATAAGTATCCGCGAATGTCTTCCACCCATAATTGACCGTAGTCGGAGGTTTATTTGCCGGGTCCTTACTGGTTGCGTGGAGCATGACCAGAAGAGGCGGGTTCGCGGGCAGGCCCGCGGGCACATAGACGTAGTAATAGCGAGTGACGCCATCCCAGACCATGGTCTCGTTATAATTTTTCCCACCCTTGGCGCTGGCCAACGCGGAAGTTGCCAACAGGAAAGCAGCGCAACAAACGATCATTAGTGCGGACAGGTTCTTAGCTTTCACGAGTCTACTCCTTGCTCCAGTTAAGGAGCACTTCTTCATATTCTTCTTCGTTTTCGCTTGCTTAGTAATCATCAGGGTCACTTTTGTCCGAGAGCTCGGCTTGCGTAAGCTTTCGAGATTTGACGGCGTGAAACTCCCGGGGATGCGCCGACGGCTGGAAGAAGCCGCCCAGATCATCGGCAAAACTGTCGGCCCAGCCGCCATTGCCGATGTTCCCGATGCCGAAGTTAGTTTCGACAAAATGCAGGATGGAGCCAAAGTCGTGCACGTCATTATCGATGTATCCGACGGGAGTGTAGGCCGAAATCACGAGTAACGGTACCCGAAATCCGTAGCAATACAGTGTGCACCATCCTGTGTTATTAACCAGTGGCGGAACGTGATCGTAGAAGCCTCCCCAATCATCCCACGTTACGATGATGGCTGTGTTCTGCCAATACGCAGACTGTCCTACGGCATTTACAATCGACGCAACCCATGCCGGACCGCCACCAGTGCTGGTAGCCGGATGATCACTATAAGCCTTGGCTGGCGTTACCCAACTAACATTCGCAAGCACTCCGTTAGCTATGTCACTCAACACCTGGGGCGGATTCAAAACAATATTCGGCGACTTATAATAAGTGGTAAGAGAATCCGGAGCATCCCAAATATCCTGTCTAGGAACTGCATAATACTTCCACGTCAAGTTTGCGCTTGTAAGCAAGTCGATCAATGACGATCTATCGAAGCACGGATAGACGGCACCCATGCTGCCATCAGGCGCCATTGTCGGAACCAGCGTATCGGGAGGCGACTTACAGCCATACTTTTGGCCCTCCACTGTTCCATCGACAACAAATAAGTCACTGCTGTCAGACGGAGCTGATGAACCCGAAATAAGAAACTGATGGGCTGGAAAACTTGCTCCTTGATTTGTCTGAAACATTCTGTTTGCAAAACCATACTGTGCGGCCAGATCCCAATACGGCTGCGCCCCGCTTGCGACATAATTACGCGCTGTTTCTGGATACTGACCATTGATCTCGGCCAGATATCCCGCATGAGTGTGATTAAAATCATTGCCTTCACTCAGGGATACTGGACGAGCCTTGCCGCCATTTATCTGCACATCTGCACCTGGAACACCTGACGCACCAAAGAGATCATCTGGCGTACGGTTTTCCTGGATGACGATGATGATGTGTTGGAACGGTGAGCTTTGAGCATCCATAACTCCGGTTAGAAACAGCATGAGCGATGCAGGCAATAGAAGTGTTTTCATTTGTGCCTCCTGCCACTTGCCGTTGCCACTTACTACTTCCTCTTGGTTTTTGCCTTCGCCTTCGCTCCGGTCAGCCCGAAGATTTGCAACTGCTGGTAGGTGGCCACAAACACCTGGCCATTGGCCACCACCGGAACCAGGTTCGAATTGGCGGTTCGAGTCGGCCACGCCCCCGCCGTTCCTTTGAACAGGGGCTTCATTTTGCTTCCGCCAGCGTCCGGATTAAATGCAAACAGAGTAATCGCCTGGGTCGATTTCTGAGGACGCGACAGTGCCCAGATGATTGGATTGGCATTGCCATTCGAAGAAACCGTGGTGAAGAATCCCGGATCCAGCGTACCGCCCGTTGACTGAGACACTGTTACCCGCGTCAAAGCTGCCGTAGGCGACGTTTGCACCCGCCAGACCATCGCATTCCTGTCACCGCTGGTCACCACCCGTCCTACCCCGTCAGTCGGGTCCACGAAGTACGACTGGCCGCACCAGCAGCGACCAATACTGTAAGTGCCCAGCACGTTATTCGAGCTGGGCGAGTAACCACCGAGACTGTCTTCGTTCATGAGATACAAGTTGCCGTCCTTGCCCGCCGCCACCGCCAGATGGGGCAGCGACCCCGGCTGATCGGGCAGCACCAGTACCCCGCCCGAACCGAAATCCGAGTCCTTCTGATCCTGGATTGCTTGAGTATCGGGAGTAAAAATGTCCAGCAGCGTGGTTAGCGTATTCGAAATCTTGACCACGCTTTCCTGAATGTTGGTGACGCCGTCGTAGGTGCCGGATTCCGAGTTCCCGGTTACGAACAGGACGTTGCCTGCATCGTCGGCCGCCGGACCGTAGCCTGACATCCAGATGGAGGAAAGAAAGAAGCCTTTTTTATCGACGGGCTGCTGGTCGTTGAGCTGGTTCGAAGGAAATGGCGCGAGCGATCCCGCCGTCCACCCCAGCAGCCAGCCCCGCGAGAGATTGGGCGCATGATCGCACCAGCTGCCAAAGCCAGCATAAATGCTGCCGTTCGCGAGCAACAAGGCCGGGCGCTGCCGCTGGTATGTCGCGCTGAAATTGAAGGTCGTTCCATCGGTTAGCGTGTGCGATGCGGTTACGACTTGCGGTGTCACCTTATCGGTCAAACTTCCCAGATCGAGGGCGTGCAGCGTGTAGGCGGGGCCACTCTGACCCTGCGTATAAACCATCACATACAAGGTGTTGCTGCTCGGGTCGATGACCGGCGTCGAGTTGATCCCCACATTCGGGCCGTTGGCAGTGCATTTTCCTGGGAGCGATTGTTGCGACACCGGCGTTCCAAAATTCGGATTTAATAGCACCGTCCCGGTGTGAACGTCGATGGCAAACACCGTGTTGCTTTCCGTCGCTACATAAACAACATCGTGCGTGCCCTGATAATTTCCGGCGGTGATCTGCACGCCGGGCACGACCAGCGGCTGCGCGTCCACCTGATCGTCGAGTGCCACGGTTTGCAACAGACCGAAGGTAGTTGGGCCCACGTTGGCCGGCGTCAGGCTGGACTCGTTCTGATTCCAGCCGGTGCGGTAGTTGTCGTAGTGATAGGTCGTGATGGCCGTCTGGCCCACAGCCAGCAGTGCACTTGCGCCGATGAAAACCAACACGGCAAGTGCGGACGCGCCGCCGATGCGGTAGTTGCAATGTTTTTTCATGTTCCGATCCTTGGGAGAAGTGAGCAGCCTGGGGGATGCTGCCGCGCTACGTTCCCGCGACGATACCACATTTTGCCGGTGTGTTCCAGTTGGAGCTGGCCGGGTTTTCTCGCTGAACGTGAGCTCATGGCGCGGTTTGATTGGCTTTGGATTCTGACAAATGCGCGCTGCTTATCTTCTTAGCCGAATTCTTCGCAATAGTTTGATTCGGAGGATTTTCCAGAATCTGAAAGAGCCGATCGGCAGCCATCTGATTCCCAGTTGCGTTCAAATGCGCGATACCCCGGTACAGCGGGGCCTTCGTGTCATCCAGAAGATCTCCGAGATAGTACAGATCGGGACGACTGACTTCGCGGCACCTTTCGTACGCCGCACGATAGACCAAATCCATGCCAGGAAACTTCTTCTTCAGTCGGCGATCCAGGACGGCCTCATCCGGGGTCAGCTGCTTGTGGCCAACATCCATATTGGGATACCAGGCAAAGATCGGACGGAACCCGTACTGCTTGGCCAGGAGGTCGATGATGTCCATGTTTTCCCGATAATTCTGCATGATGGCACGGGACCAGGTCTCCGCCTCACTCTCGTTAACGGTATCGCTTTTGTCCCTCTTGGGCGCCACTTTGGCCGATACTTTGGCCGCTATGTTTTCCAGCAGGTGATAGGTGTTGCTGCGACTGAGGTAAGAGAATCCCGACTTCTTTTCGGTAATCCAGCCTTCGAGATAGTTCTTGAAGTCGAGATAATTGCTATGCACGTCCACTTTCTTGTTCTCGTAAGCGGTGAACGCTTCCGTGCCTCCGTCGTAAAACAAGACAGCATCCGGTTTGCGGTCCGCGTGCTTGAGCTCTTGAATAAGTTCGAAAAGCTCTTGCGTGTTGGCCCAACCCTTTTCCCCGTAATTCACGATGCAGACTTGCTTGCCAGCTTTTTCGTAATCTGCGGCCACCAGCGATGGAATTGTCTCCGAGTCGGGACTGCCCCAGCCCCACATGACGGAGTCTCCGAACATCCACACCGTGAAAGTCTTTGCGTCGCAGTGGTTGTGGAGGGTGCGGCGGATGCCATCCGCGTCGATCGAAATTGCGCTGCCGTTAAAGGGAGCGCGGCGCCACAGGACGTACGGTTCGTATTGCACTCTCTGAGCGGGTTGCTGTTCTTTCCAATATTCGCGCTCTTCGGGAGTTCCTTCAACAACCGCGGCGTCGACTTCCGGGCCCATGGTGTGTTGATTCTCGACGCCACGCCAATAGGTGAACAGTTCCACGCCAACCACGAGAATCAACGCCAGAGTTACGGCTACGCAGACGCGGAGGAAGAAACTGCGCGCAATGGACCTGTAGTTGGTCGTGAGCGGTGCTCCAGATGATTCGCCTTTGCGCTGCGTTTCCGGTGAACCGATCATCGTTTGTGTTTCCTTTTGCGTGGTACCTTCTACATCCTTCATGGAAGTAGAATAACGCGCACATTGCAGGGCCCGTCTGGTCGCGGGCCAAGCGGCGAATGATAAGCAGCAAGCCGGGCTCCATTCCCTGCATCGATCAGTCGGCTGCTGATAGCTATCATATGTTATTTCAATAACTTAGAGTTTCGATTCCGAGCGCACCTGCCCCCATGCTTCGGGTAAGGCAAAAAGTGGGAAAATGTTTTCCACCCGAAGGGATGATGAGACTCCAAGACGGGGCAAGCCCGGTCTCTACAGGGATTTTCCGGGGCCTTGCCCCGCCTAGCCAGCTTTATCGCTCCCCGGCATCGTTCGGGCTTCGCCTTCGTATTTTGGATGCCAACTTGTACGCGCTGCGGCGTAGGCTGGCCAGTGCGTTGGCCAGAGGCATTACTCCGAGTCGAGAGGCGCGTTTGAGGTCGGCCCGCAACCGCCGGCGCTCTTCGTATAGGCCGGAGATGATCAGATTCCTCTCGATAATCTCGTCATAGAATCTTGCCTCGGGGATGACGCCCGGCGACGGCTTCGGGACCGCGGACTGGCCGCTGCGCCAGGAATCGCGGTCATCGTCATAACCCAGCCGCTCGAAATCTTCGTGATAGAGCGAATAGACCTTGTCGGCCAGATCCTGATTGTAGGTGGCGAGGCCCACTGGCGCGGAGACGTTTTTTCCGCCCGCCATGAGTGGTTCTGATAGCCCTAGATGCTGTTGAAACCTTGTCAGGGTTGCGCTCATGTTCTCGAGCTTGCCTACGTGAGAAAAGCTCAGGGCTTTGAAAAACAAATGATCGACCTGGCGCCGCCAGTGCGGATCGGCCTCGCTCAAATCGCCTTTGGCGTGGAGGTAGTTCACAAACTCATCAAAAGTAATGAGCTCCTTCGCATGCATATCGGGCAGACGGCCCTTGATCGCCAGGTACAAGCGTTCGGCGCCCGGTTCGCAGGGAACAACCTTGTTCTTCCAGGCCGAAACCAAACGCGTGTACGGATTGCGCACGATCGTAAAGCGGAAGAAACTATCGGACTCAAGGACTTCTTTTTGCGTGGCGTCGTTCAAATCGACCAGGGAAGGCAGCGGCACATTTTCGCGAGCGTGGACAAACATGTCGCGGCGGGTCTCCATGAGCTTGCCTACCAAAAGCTGAAGCGGCGGCGCGCCGTGTTGCTGACGCAGCAGTTCCTTCATTTGCGTGCAGGCAGCTTTGGGAACTTCGAAATAAAGGTAGCGTTTGCTGACGTCGACAAAACTGGAGTGGCGAACCCGCTGCGATATATCGGTGGGGTCGATATGCGGGTAATGACTTGAAATCTTTTGTACAACGTATGGATATCGATAGGTCATAGCTGACGCGCGTCGAACCGCGATTGAATTCCCGGTAACGGCTGCGATGCGTTGAGTTTGGTCACGGGATCGATGTTAGTTCATGCGCGGCGAGTTCATAGCCGGTCAGTCGCATCAGGTGTCCCCAGGCAGATTCAATTTCCGCGACCGATTTCGCACTGAGAGCCGTCCGCCACTGGCCGGACTTGGCTTGGCGCACAAAGGGAATGTCTTTGCGGGTCTCGCGAGTTGTTTGCCATTGCAGGTTCTGCGCGGATTCCAGCTTCCGCATGGAATCGGCCGAGCTTCGTGCGACGGCTTGTTCGATCCGCTCGGGGCTGGGCTCGAGCCCTAAGAACTCAGCGATCCGGTGAAGTCCGGCGTGGGCGTCCTGCAAAAGATCTTCGTAGCGCACCAGCAGGAACTCGCGCCCATGTCCGGTTGCGCCCGGTGCTCCCGTCTTGCTAGGAGAACCATTGGGAACATTACCGGAATGTGGGGCCGCACCATTATGGTGCAAGGTGAATTCGGCTATATTCGACGCGTTGACGAGCCAGCTTCCGGCGTGCTCACCCCAGGTTCCGTTGTAACTCCGGCCCGGAACCAGCATCCTCGTGACAAAGGCTTCGAGCGAAAACGAATCGTCTATGTTTTTTACTTTCTTCGCGTAGTAGTAAAGAGAAACCGCCACATCCCGCGGGTCGCGAATGATGTAGATCACGCGACGGTAGCGCGGGTCAAAGCAATCATGACTCTTGATTAGCCGCGGCGGTTTCAGCTTGCGAAAATCGGCGCGAGGAAATACGGCAATGTCGGGAACGACGCTTTCAATATCGGCAAAACCGACAGGCTTGTCGGGATTCATCAGGTTGCCCAGCAGGAAGCGGGTCCAGGTATTGCCCGATTTCGGAAACGACACCAGGAAGATGTCGTCCGGCCAGACCTCGTGACGGCGCAGGGAAGAATCCCTGCCGAGCGCATATCTTACGGCACTTCTCAGTTGGCCGAACACTCAGCTGTTCCTCGATATCGTCAGTTTAGCAGGCGGTTAAGTTCTCATTTCAAGACGGCGGGCAAAACCCCGTCACCACACGCCTGTCGCGCATATCCCATCGCGGTCATCACCGGACCCCAGACGGATTCAATCGCCTGAACCGACGCTTCCGGCAGAACCGTACTCCACTTCCCCGGATCCTGCGGTGTTGCCTGACACTGTGCCGCCTGGAGGGCTGACCCAATGCGCTCCGGCGACGCATTAAAATTCAATCCATCGTGATTTAACCCATCGATGTTCAAATCAGCAAGCTTCAGAAATTCAGCGACTCTTCCAAGCTCCTCTTGGGGATTACTGAAGAGGTCTTCGTATCGAAGCAATAGCATGGCGTTCGGGTCGCGTCCGCGCGCGCCTATCCAGCTCATCACATTCTCTCCCCACGAAGCGGGCGTGCCGAGAAACTCATCTTTCAAGCGGCAGCGGTAGGCGAATCCCTGGTTGGCCTTGATCGATCCGGAAAATTCCTCCGCCCATCCGCCGCGGTATTCATCGGTCCGCGTGAGGAAAGCCTGAACGAATTGTTCGACGCTCACGGCATTGTCGATGCTTCCCCCCTGGCGCCGCTGCTCAAACTGCGCGACGGCAACATCTCGTGGGTCGCGAACCAGGTAGATTACTTTGCGATACTCCGCGTCGAAGCACTCATGGCTGAAGATGATCCTGGGGCGTTTCATCTTGGCGAAGCCACGCCGGGACGCGTGATACAAGTCCGGCAAACGTGACATGACGTTGGTTTCCGTGACCGGATTTGACGGATTGAGGAGATTCGCGATCAGGCGGCGCAGCCACTGGCCTCCGGAGCCGGGGTACGCCACCACGAAGAGGTCATCGGGCAGCCGGTACAAGGCTCGCCCCGTGATGTCCCGCTCCAAGAAGTAGTTTGCTAGATAGGCCAATCGGATCATCATGGGTGGTTTCGGGTTAATGCGAACAATAGCTGGAGGCGAGCACACGAAATGGTCATGGAGGACGCGAAATAATATTTCGCGAGTTGGGATTTCCTTTCGCTTAATTTTATCCTTTTTCTGACATCTGGCTATTTGCCGTTCGGGAACCCCCATTGGCCGTGAACTTCAGGAACGAGGGGCCGAATATTGGAATGTGTTAACCTGCAGGGGCATAGAACTGGTCCCACAGATCGTTCTCGGGGCGATTGTCCGGCCCGCAGGGGCTAAAGCCCGCATTTTTGTCGATCGTGATTGGCACGGCTAAAGCCGTGCCCTACCCAAGACCGTTTGTCAGCCCAGTTCTAATCAGTGCAACCTAGACCGGCCGAAGGGCAATGGCTTAGATTTTCGACTCATGAGCAGCGCCCACGCAACGCCTCTTCAAAGCCAGAACCCGAAGGTCAGCGTCATCATTCCCGCCTACAAAACTGCGGCCTTCATCGCGGAAACGTTGAATTCCGTGTTCGGCCAAACCTTTCGGGACTTTGAGGTGATCGTCATCAACGACGGCTCTCCGGATACGGCGGAGCTCGAAGTCGCGCTTCAGCCCTATATGGACCGTATCCGCTATATCAAACAGGAGAACAGAGGTCTTCCGGGAGCGCGGAACGTGGGCATAGGTTTCGCCCGCGGCGAACTGCTGGCCTTCGTGGACAGTGACGATCTCTGGATGCCCGACTATCTCTCCGCGCAGGTGGAGTTTCTTGACGCCCATCCTCAGGTTTATGCGTCTATCTCGGACGCGCTGCTTTTTGGTTCGGGTGGTGACGTGGTATGGAGGATGTTGAAAGAAGGCGCGGGTCCTATCCTCGGATTTGAAGAGATGCTGAAGCGCAAGGGGGGACAACTACCGTCCGCCATGGTCGCTCGGCGGCAAAGAGTGGTCGACATTGGATTGTTCGACGAGCGCATACGCATTGGCGAGGATGTCGAATTCTGCGTGCGCCTCGTCTTCCCAGAAGGAGCGGTTGGCTATCTGGGCCGGGTGCTGGTGAAGTACCGGCAACGTCCGGGCAGCCTAACGGAGGATCCGCGACGTCGAAAGTGGAAGGTTGCGGAGATAGAGTCCTTGCGCCGGGTCGGCGAGAACCTCGATCTGAGCGAGGCCCAGCGCAAATTGCTGGACGAGGAGATTGCCGCCGCGGTTGCCGCGGTTGCGTTGAGCGATGCTTATCATCACGTATCCCTGCACGAATACGGACCGGCTGTGGAATGCTTTCGCTCGGCCAATGCCTACTATCGGGATCCTCGCGTCAGCGTTGCCGCATTTTGTCTTCGTGCCTTGCCATGGTTAGCAGGCCCAGTCCTGAACTGGCGCTGGAAGCGGCGTCCCGTGCAGCGAATCTGATGTCGGGCGCGTCTTCTGAAGAGGACAATCAGAAACCACTTTAACTCGCGGAGACCAGCAAGAAGCGCACCTGAGGCGCTAAAGCGGAGCCGCGCGCCAGCCAAGAGCGTCGGTTGTGTGGTGGGGCCACTTCTCGAAAAGCGCGAGAAGTGGCGCACCCGGTTTCCTCACTCAGTCATTATCTGGCGGCGTGGGCGCCACCTTGCTGTTGATGAAAAACTCCGCGTCGTGTTCTGACTGGATTGGCGTGAAGGGCAGTGGGGCTTGGCCGAAATCAAAGAAATCCGACAAGTCGCCCAAGGCGTATGAATCCGCATACGCCACAGGGGGATTCGCAACCGACCCAATGGTTGGCAGCCCGAACTGCTCCTCGATGAAGAGCAGAATACCGCCAAAATCGTTTTGCTGGTGCGAAATGTAATTCTGTTTCCCGTAAGGCGAAATCACGATTATCGGCACACGGTAGCCATATTCATAAGAATTGGGATACAAATCAGGGTTATTGCGAATCGGCGGCGCCACGTGATCGAACCATCCTCCCCAGTCGTCCCAGGTGACGATGATCGCCGTATTCGCCCAGAATGGACTCTGGCCGATCGCAGTGACGATGTTGTTTACCCACGACGGTCCATTATCAGTGGTGTTGCTGGGGTGATCGGAATTCGGTCCGTCGGGAGCGACCCAGGTGACGTTGGCAAGCTCGCCGGCCTGAATATCGGTGAGGATTTGAGCCCCTGAGCCTTCGAGTATGACATTGTTGTTCCACTGGGTTCCGTTGCAATAGAGCTGATCCTGTGGCCCCGTGGGCATGCAGATCTCCTGGATGGCATCGGGCGCGTTCCAAATATCTCCGTCCGTGTTCGCGTAATACCTCCAGGTCCGGCCCGCGCTATTCAGCAGATCGGCCATCGTGGGACGGTCCATGCATTCCGAGCCATCCCAAAGGGACTCGTTTTTATTGGGGAAAGGCTGACTGGTGTCAATGATCTTCACGTTTGAACCGGGCGGCGCGAGACATCCCACCCCGGGTGTTCCGTCAGCGCGATCATTGTTGCCTGGATTGCCCGAAACGAAGACCGTGCTCGTGGTTCCGGGAGGGCAGTCAGATGCTCCTGGCAAACAAACTGCCGTCGTTCCCCCAAAGAGGTACTGGTGCGCGGGGAAGCTCGGCCCCTGATTGCTTTGGAACATATTGTCCCCGAACGCGTAGGTCTGGGCCAATTGGATATAAGTTTGCATATTGGAGCCGGGCGGTGCGGGCACATACTGTAACTGCGGATTCTTAGGACAGTAGGCTCCCGGATTACATTGATTCGCGCTCCAGCCATCCATTGCACACTCCGTTCCATTCCAGTCGCAGTCTTTCAAGAATCCGTCATGACCGTGGCCCAGGTCGTAGCAGTTTTCACCCTGCGCGTTGCAGGTGACCAGCCCTTGCGCGACGGGAGTCAGCGATACCTTGTTTGTGCCTACGTAACCGTAGTTCTGGATGTTGTATTGGTTCTGCCCGGTTCCGCAGTCGCTAGGGTTGCCCAAGGGCGCAATGCACAATCCCTGAAACAGGTTATCGGTGGAGCGGTTTTCCTGGATGATGATCACGACGTGTTGAATCTTGTTGCCCCCGCCGACGCCAATCGTCGTCTGGATGGATCCCGAAGCGTTGGTGGGCCCACCGCCGGAAACAGCCGCTTGATTGGTATACGATCCGGAAGCGCTCGCGGAAACATTGACGTTCAACGTGATCGTCGAGTTAGCTCCCGGTGCGATGGAATTTGAAGTTGTGCAAGAAAAGGGGCTGAGGGTGCAGGTCCAGCCGCTACCGACGCTACCGTTGGCAGTGAAAACGCTGGGCAACGTGTCCGTGACCGTGACCGTTCCGCTGGTTGCCGCCGAGGTGTTGTTAGTAACTGTGATCGCGTACTGCCCGGTCCCGCCAGCGGCGAAGTTGCCGCTCTGCAACAGAGCGATGCTCCAGCTCCCGGAACCAGAAACATTGCCGCTGCTGCCTCCACAACCGCTGAGGATTGCCACTAGGCAGATCACACAAAAGGATAAGAGGGCGAGCTTGAGTTGCACCATGGGAGATCTCCAGCTGAGGAATTGCCCGCCAAGGAATTAGACCTATTCCGGACGGAGGAATTGTATAACTTCGATAAGGGTTGGATGCAACTCAGAGGGGCATGGGTTTACTTGTTCCCGCGCCTGTGTGTCCGGGTAGTGTGATTGGGATGCATGGCTTCGCTATGATGCCGAAGGCAGCGCGTCAAAAATGGACCGTAGCCATCGGGAAGAGTGTTTGTAAGTGTCATTTTATGAATGACATATCATATCTCTGAAGCCGCTGTGATGGGCTTTCCTGTGGAACTCCGGGGGATTGACAAACAGAAAAGAAACGCTATTCTCTTAGTACGACAGTTGGTCACTTCCCCACTAGACTGACGAATTCCCCGTTGTCACTATCCAGAGAAGGGAATGCTCTTTCTCCGAGGGCGCTATGAAAGTTGAAGGCGTGAAAGCAATGTTAAGCGGGGCAGGCAATCGGAATACGGTCGGGATGAAGATCGTGGGGATACTGATTGGTCTGTTGCTCGTCGCGCCGGCCAGCGCAGGCACGAAGGCAAGCGCGAAGGGCGGCACCATCATTGATTCCTCCCTGGGGTGGGACGGGGTCACCCGTTATTACGAGGTCTATCTTCCTCCCAATCTTCCGGCGAATCCGGCCATGGTTTTGATGCTGCACGGGACCAGTCACGACAGCGTCCCGCCCATCGACGCAATGTGGGGCTGGCAGAATGTTTCCAACAAGTATGGTTTCGTCCTGGTCAAACCCGCTTCCACTTACAATGCGGAGTCTGAGCAGTGGAACTGGAACGCGTATTCCATGAGCGAAGCGTTTACTCCGGCCGACGTTGGGACCTGCACCGTACCGCCGGCAACGGCTTGCCCGGATGATGCCGGATTCTTGCGTCAGTTGATCCTCAACCTGACGGCGCAGTACAACGTGAATCCCAACCAGGTTTTCGTGGCCGGATTCTCCTCGGGCGCGCAGATGGCGCATCGGGTCGGAGTGGAGATTTCGGATCTGGTGGCGGCGGTGGCGATTGGATCGGGCACGATTGTCGGTCAGCCGGATCTTCCGCCGATTACTTTGCCGGGTGCTGCGGTTGCGCCCATCTCCGTGCAGGAGTGGCACGGTACGAAAGATACTGAAATCCCGCCCTGCAACAACGGCAAAACAAAATACTCGGGTTACAATTTCTACCTGGCCACCGTTGACCAGTCGTTCGATTATTGGACCGAGCAGAATGCCTGCACCACGTTCGCAAACACGGAGCCATTGTGCGAAAACGGACTGGCCAACCAGGACACGACGGGCAACGACGCTATGGGATGCACGAACAACACTGAAGTCCAGTTTATTTGGGAGGAGAATGTCGGGCACAATTTTGAAAGCCAGAATGACACGACCCGCTGGCTCTTCTTTGCCGCCCACCCGAAGCAACCGTAGTAACAACGTGCCTCCCCTGGCGCTTCTCCCTGGCAGGACGGCAGACAGCAATGCAACGAATGGAAGAGTGCGATCTGAATGGTGGGGACGACCCTCGGGCCAAGGAATTATGAGCGTTGAACAGGTAGTGGATGCCAGCGAGCCGATGAAGCAACTCACCGGCTATATCGTCGAAAAAGTGATGAGAGGTAAGAAGGTAGAGATCAACGAGGATACACCGCTGGTCTCTTCCGGTCTGGTCGATTCTTTTGCGCTGATTGAGATTTTCATGGAACTGCAGCGCATTGCCGGACGCAAGGTTCCGGCGAGCAAGGTGCAGGCCAAGGACATGGATACGGTGCGCCTCATGTTCGCCATGGCCGAGAAGTTCGGCAAGCCAGCGAAGAGCTGATTGCAGAAGTTAGAAGTCAAATTGCAGAAGTAAACCCTTTTGGCTCCCGCTGTACGGTTGGAAGCTGAAGGTTTTACTTCTGCAATTTGACTTTTTACTTCTGACTTTTCACTTGTCCCAGTTGCCCAGCATTTCCGTGATCTTTCCGCGGTCGATTTTTCCGTTCACATTGAGGGGAATCTGCGGGAAATGATAGATGCGGTTGGGAACCATGTAGCGCGGCAGTCGGGCTTCGCAGGCGGCGGTGATTTCGGCGTCGCGCGCGGGGTCGGAACCTGAGACGACACCTACAATGCCGGACGCGGAGCCTTCCGATAGCGGCCAGGGAATCGCGACTGCTAGCTCCGTCTTCGCCGCTTCGCGCAGCACCAGGTCGATCTCCTGCAACTCCACTCGATAGCCGCTGATCTTCACCTGGAAATCGCGACGGCCGAGATAAAACAAGCAGCCACGATCGTCTTGGCGGACCAAGTCGCCGGTGCGATACCAAATCTGATCGCCGGTGTGCGCCAGCCGTACGAAACTCTTCGCGGTTTTTTCGGGATCATTCAGATAGCCGCGCGTGACCTGCGATCCGCCAAGGCAAAGTTCGCCGCTCTCGCCGGTGGGCACAGGTTCCAGCTTCTCGTTCACGGCACACACCTGCTGGCCGTCAAACGGCCATCCGATCGGTACCAGGCCGCGTACGCACTCGGCGGGCGACGTCTTTGAATCCCAACGGTACCAGGTGATCGCTATGGTCGCTTCGGTTGGGCCGTACAGGTTTTCAAGAATCGAGTTGTTCGCCGCTTGCTGCCAGGCCTCGGCCAGGCTCGCAGAAAGCGCCTCGCCGCAAAAAAGGCTCCAGCGGAGCGTGGGGAATGCTCCCGGCTCCAACAGCCCCAGCTTGGACGCAAACATGGCGACCGACGGTACCGAGAACCAGCAGGTCAATTGTTTCTCATCCACCAAAACGGCCGGAGTCAGCGTCTGTTCGGCGTAGGGGCAAAGCGTCGCGCCCGCATCCCAGCAGGTAAACAGGTCATGCACGCTGAGATCGAACGTCAAATCGAAATTCTGGGAACAACGATCGGACGCGTTAAAGGCAAATCGCTTCTTCGCGTATTCCATGTATGCAACCGCGTTCGATTGGCTGACGGCGACTCCCTTCGGAATTCCCGTGCTCCCGGAAGTAAACAGCAGGTACGCGGTTCCACTTCCATCCACGGTTGGTTCGGAGGGATCGGCGACCTTCGACAACTGGCGCGCCGGGACGACACGGTGCTTCACGGGTGATCCGCTAGTCGGCTCCCACCCTGGATCGGGAATGATTAACGTCAAAGGCTGATCGAGGCGCGGGAGCAAAGATTCGAGCGTGGCGGCACACTCCTGGCCGACCACCAGAGTTCGACACCCGGAAGCTTTGAGCATGGTCAGCGTGCGCTCCAGCGGGAACTTGGGGTTCAGCGGACAATAGCCTCTTCCGCTTCCCAGAATTCCCAGAATGCCGCCATAGGCGCCTACGCTGCGGTTGGCGAGTATGGCGACTACGCCTTCGGAGGGATCGAGACTGCCGTTGAGACATGCCGTGATTTTCCCGGCATAGTTCCATAATTGCTCGTAAGTCAGCACGTCGTCGCCAATTTCGAGGGCGGGACTGCCGGGATTCGCAAGCAGGGAACGGAGGAAACCGCTGATCAAGCTTCTTGATTGTTTCGACGGAGCCATGAATCACCTAAATTAGTTGAAATAAAAGTCGGCAGGCATACCCCTCAGGATCATGATCTAGTGACCATGACCACTCGTGCCTGAAGCCTGCGCCGAGGGGCTGGCCTGATGTTCGTTGCTCTGATGTTCAAGGATATCGAACAGATGGTCGGCAACGATCTGGTTGCCCTCCGGCTTCAGGTGCGAAATGCCGACATAGAGCGACGCCTTCTGATCGTCCAACAGATCGCCCATATAGATAAGGCCGGGAGGGTTCAGTTCGCGCGCCCTCTTGTAGACTTCCTGATACATCTCGCCCATGCCCGGATACTTCGTGTATTCCTGAGCCAGCGTTTTTTGCTCGTCGGGCGTGAGTTGTTTGTGGCTGACCGCCATGTTCGGATACCAGGCAAAGATGGCGCGGAAACCGAACTGCTTCCCGAGCGCGGCGGCGATCTCCATGTTTTGAACGTAATTGCGCACCACGTCGTCAGCCATCAATTTGGGGTCGGGCCCCGCGACCGCGGCTGCCTCTGGTTTGCGGTGGAAGGGAGTTTGCGCGGCAATTTTGTCGAGCAAGTGATAGGTGTTGGTCTGGCTGAAGTAGGAAAAATGCGCTTTCTGGCCTGCTCCCCATTTGTCCAGAAAATTCTTAAACGAGGTGTAGTTGCTGTGTACGTCCGCCTGGCGGCTCTGATAGGCGGTGAACGCCTCGGTGCCGCCGTCGTAGAAGAGTGCAATATCCGGCCTGCGGCTGGCGTGTTTCAGTCCTTCCATCAGGCCGATCAGTTCTTGCGTGTTCGACCATCCCTTTTCGGCGTAGTTCACAATGCATACCGGACGGCCCGCTTTTTCATAATCGGCGGCAATGAGCGAAGGGATGGTTTCTGCGTCGGGCGCGCCGGCGCCCCACATTACGGAGTCGCCAAACATCCAGATAGTGAAAGTCTTATCGTCGCAGCGCGTGTGCAGGGTTCGCCGCACGCCCTCCTCATTGATCGAAATCACCTCGCCCTGATACGGTTTCCGGCGCCACAGGACCCACGGGTAATACGTGATTTTGTTGGCTTGCGCGAATTCCTTCCGGTATTCGCGTTCCGCGGGGCTTGCTTTCTGGGACTGTTCGAGGTTGGCCGCCAGTTCCAGGACGTCGCTGGCGGCGGGGAGGTAACGAAAATAGGAATAGATTTCGCCGGCTACCAGCAGACCCACGCACAGGGTCACGGCGACGCAAAGGCGTACGGCAAATTGCTTAAGAAGGGGCGTATATTGCGCAGCGGACACCTGGCGACTCTCCACCGTCGGATCGCTCGCGGTTAACGGCACAAACGGCTCAGCCTCGCTTTTCGCCTCGTCGTTGTGGTGAATGCTAGCATAGCGTCACTTCTTCTTAAAAACCCGCTCGTAACTCGACATACCCTGTATTGGATTCCCGCACATTCACAAAAAACGCGAATGTGTGGGGCACCCAGTGGTCACTCTGGCTAGAACAGGGCGTACATGACCGGTCCGGTTTCGGCGTGGCCGGGTTGGAAAATCACGCTCAAATAGAGAGCCAGCACCACCACTACGGGAGTGATCCAGACCCAGCGTTCGTTCGCTATGATGCCTAGCCAGCTTGACACGGCACCCGGCGCGGTTTCCTGGCGTCGGCGCGCGGCTTCTCCTAAACGATCGAGAAGGACCGAGCCGCCGATGACCGCGAAATACCCGGCCGCTGCGACCAGCGTCAGAACATAAAAGCTGGGATCGAACGAGCGATGCAGATAACCGTGCGGCGAAACCAGTCCCTTCAGCATGGCGACGGCCTGGCGGATGCTCTCCGCGCGAAAGAAAACGTAGCCGATGCAGACGGCGGAAAACGTCAGACACCAGGAGATGGCGGTGGCCACGGCGCCAGTCCATTCGAATCCCACGCGCTTGCGGAACTCCTGCCATTGCCGGTGCAGAACGAGCAAGATGCCGTGGTAGGTGCCCCAGAACAAGAGCAGGACGTTCGCCTTCTCGCTCGGTGAAACGTGCCACACTCCGAAAACAAACATGGCGATCACGAGCGAAAGGTTGCGCCACCACACCTCGCGGCGCGCAGTTGCGAGTGGCAGAAACAGAAAGTCGCGAATCCAGAATGACAGCGACATGTGCCACCGCGTCCAGAACTCCGAGATCGTGGTGGAGAGGTACGGCCGGTTAAAGTTCTCGTGCAACTGCAACCCGAACAGGCGCGCCGCGCCAATCACGATGTGGGTGACTCCGCAGAAGTTGAAGTAGAGCTGGAATCCATAACCGAGAATCATGCACCAGACGTCGATTCCGCTCAGGCGCGCGGCGGGGTTGCTGAAAACTCCTTCCACGCCCGCTCCCGTGTAGAGCCCTCCGGCCATGACGTTGCCGAGATATACCATCATGCTGCCGATGGCAACGCGGCGCACGCCGGTTTTCAGATCCTCAGCGCTTGCCGACCAATCCTGGCGAAATTGCGGCAGCATGGCTGACAGGCGGCAGATCGGCCCCTGTAGAACCGTCGGCCAGAACGACATGTAGAGGCAAAACTCCAGCAGGGTTGGGTTCAACTCTTCTTCGCGATAGAGCTCCAGCAGATAACTCATCGCCTGGAACGTCCAGAAGGAAATCCCCGCCGGGAACATGATTCGCTTGACCAGCAAGAGCGGCGAACCGGCTGGCGCGACGTTGCCCAGCAAGGGCAGGTATTTGAAAACACTCAGCAACGCGATGTTGAGGAGGAGTCCGGTCCACAGCCGTCCTGCGCTGATTCGTTTTTTCAGCCATTCGCCCAAGGCGTAGTTCATCAGCGAGCTGAACAGCAACACGACGATGAGCCACGATCCCCAGCTTATGTAGAAAAGCCAACTGGCCACCAGGTAGAGCACTTGGCGGGCGGTGACGGAACGGGTCCGCATGGCCATCAACCACACCACTATTATTCCGATTGCATAGGCAATAAGTTTTGTCGTCATGGATGGTTCGTCGAATCCCTGGAATTACATTCTTGGAATTATTAAGAAGTATGAATATTCGGCAGCTTAGCCGACTGTTTCATGCTCTCGCGGGGATTGTACGTTGTCAACCTATCGGCCGGCCGTGAATGGGTACGAGCGGTTTTTGGGTTTGCCGAAGAACCAGACTTGCGACGCCCGGCCCCTAAAGGGGCATCTGATTTCAAACGACTTGCGGTATCGCTGAAGCGATACCCTGATACGAAACTTAGTTTTTCAGCAAAGCTGTTTACCCCTTTTGGGCAAGATGATGGAAAGACATTTCCCAACGTCGGGCCACATTGGTCCCCGGCCTTGGTTCTCTTGAGGAAGCACCAAATTGCCCGGTGCTTCCAGCGGCTTAGGACTTTATCTACCAAGACAGGTGGAAAGTAGTGCCCATAGATTACCGATGGTGTGGGCAATTATTTTCCCATTAGTCCGCAATGTGGTAACGTGTAGAGCAAGATCGCGGGGAGGATATCCCTCGCAAGTTGTTGAGAAATTGGGTATAGATCGCTCCTGCGGCAAGCGATAATTTTGCCCTGATTGGCAGCACGTGTGCTCTACCGTCGGTAGCCCTTTGTCCAAGACGTCGACCCCCTGTCTTGGCCGTGCAATCGTGAAGCGGAATTGAAATTGAATGGACCTGGACAATAACGAAATCCTGGCAACTGCTGGAACCCCGCAGAACGGCGGCGGCGCTCGCGTCTGGCTGGAGAGCGTCAGCGCTGGCATGCGCACCGTCGAAGCGGTAATCCGCGAGTTGTCGCAAAATGACGTTCCGGTGCTGGTCGTGGCCGAGCACGGTTCGGGCAAGGCGGCAGCGGCGGCTCGCATTCACGCTCTTTCGGGGCGCGCGGCGGATCCGTTTCAGGTTTATCAGTGTAGTGAAACCAGCGCAGAGATTTTGGCCGCGGGTGACGCTCGCTGCAACGGACGCGGCGGCACCGTCTATCTTCAGGACGTGGAAAAACTGACAGCAGAGGCCCAGAAAGAGCTGGTTCGGCAGATCGGTTTGCATGGCCATGGCAACGGCAAGCATGATGATCAGCGCCGTCTGCCTCGCTTCATCTGCGGAACCTCGAACGAACTGGAGCCCGAGGTCAAGGCGGGCAAGTTCCGCGAAGACTTATATTATGGAATCAGCGGAGTCTGCTTGCGGCTGCCTCCTTTACGGCAGCGGAAAGAAGACATCCCCGTTCTGCGCGACTGGTTTCTCTCAGCCGCGGCCCGTGACTTTTGCCGGACGGTGCCGATGCTCAGCGCCGAGACTCAAAGCTTTTTTCTGGAATATAGCTGGCCGGGAAACATTCGTGAACTGAAAGATGCGGCCCGAGCCATTGTCGCGCTGGGCGATGAAGCGCTGGCCATGGGAGGATTGCGGTCGCTTTTGCGGCGAGTGAATCGCGGGGGCAACGGGGAAAAGATTTCCTTGAAAGACGCGGCGCGCGCCGCCTCGCGCGAAGCCGAGAGGGAGATTATCCTGCAGGTGTTGACGCGCACCCGCTGGAACCGGCGCCGGGCGGCGCAGGAGTTGCAGATCAGCTATAAGGCGCTTCTTTACAAGTTGAAACAGATCGGGTACGAAGAGTACGGAGCATGAGAGGAAATAGAGGAAAAGCAAATATGAAATTGACATGGAAAGGGGCGGTTGCGGCACTGGTCCTGATCAGCGGTATGGCGTGGGCGCAGAGTGAGCCTGCCCAGCCCGCGGAAAGTGCCGCGCCGGCCAGTTCCGCTTCTGGCAAGACCGCTCCCGACAAAACAACGATAAAGAGCGTGGCCGCGCCCGATTATGTCATCGGCCCGGACGATGTGCTCCACGTCGCGGTATGGAAAGAAGCCGACCTAACCGCTACTTTGCCGGTGCGTCCCGATGGCAAGATTTCTCTTCCCTTGCTCAACGATGTGCAGGCCGCAGGCCTGACGCCCGAGCAATTGGCTGCTTCGGTGACCGAGAAGCTGAGAAAATTCATTGCCGACCCGCACGTTACGGTGGTAGTGGCCACGATCAACAGCAAACGGATTTACCTGGTGGGCGAGGTGTTGCGGCCAGGAGCCGCGACGATGCTGCCGAACATGACCGTTCTGCAAGCCCTGTCCAGCGCCGGAATTAACGCGTATGCCAAGACCAAGGGCATTTATGTTCTGCGCACCGAGAACGGCAAACAGGAAAAGCTGCCGGTGAACTATCGCAGGCTGGTCAAGGGTGATTTGTCACAGAATTACGAACTGCAGCCGGGGGACACGATTGTTGTGCCGTAAAGGGGCGCGGTCTATGTTAGGGCGGTCCGTGTTAAGGCGGTCCAGGGTAAGGATTTGCGTGTGAAGAGCATGGGAAAAAGAGCAACAATCCGCTTGGCGTTGTTGGTTTTGGGGATGAGCGTCGGCGCGGCTGCCCAGAGCAGTTCGCAGTCGCAGCCGGACACAACTCCGGCGCCGGCTTTCGGCCAGAACGCGCCCATCCTGAATCCCGAGAATCCACCGGTAACGGGCCTGGACGAGCCTTCGCTCGATCTGCACACTGCCAATCGCAGTTTCGTCTCGACCGCGTTGCAAGTGAGCGATTCCGCGGACACGAACGGGTCCAACAGACTCGGCAACAGTGGCGTGCAATCGGTCAGCCGCATTATCGGGGCTCTCGATCTGCAACAGTTCTGGCCCAAGAGCGATCTCTTTTTCGAGTACATCGGCGGCGGAGCATTTTATAGCACGCCTTTTGACGTGAGGTCCATACAAGCCGTTGGCTTCGAGGGCGTAACCCGCTGGCGAACTGGCATCCTGGCGGTGCGCGACGCCTTCAGTTATCTGCCCGACGGTTCCTTCGAAATTGGCGCCTTTGGTGGCGCCCCGGGATTCGGTATTGCGACCGGCGGCGGCAGCGGAATGGCGGGCGGAGCCATACCGGGTACCCATCTTTTCGGCACCGGTCTGTTCGGCGCGGTGGGAAATACTCCGCGGCTCACGAACTTAGCGATCATCGACGCGGTGCAAGCTATCAGCCCGCGGGCCGCGCTCACAATTGCGGGCGGATTCAGCAACGCTCATTTCTTCGACCCTACTAATCAACTGATTAATAGCGACGCGGTCACCATTGAGGCCGGGTACACCCATCTGCTGGGCCGTCACGATCAGATCGGTGCGATCTACGCTTTTCAGCTGTTTCAATTTCCGCAGGTCACCGGCGGGCAGATTTATATCCACATTATCAACGGGCGCTGGAGCCATGCCATCACCGGCAAGCTGAGCTTGCTGGTTTCAGCCGGTCCGCAGTACACGGAACTGGAACAAGGGGGCTACCTCTCGCGGTGGTCGCTGAGCGCGCGGGTTCAGTTGCGCTACAAGATGGGGCGTGCGGACGTGCTGGCGTCCTACGAAAAATTCAGCTCGACGGGATCGGGATTTTACGTTGGCGCCAATGTCCAGGCGGCTCGGCTCGGATATATACGGCCTCTGGGACGCACGTGGGTTTTCTATGGCGACCTGGGCTATGCCCATAACTCGAGAATCCAGACTACGGGGAACGCGATTGGCGCGGGCAGCTACGACTCAGGTTCTGCCTCCGCCATTCTCCGCAAACACATCGGGCGCACTTGGGAGTTTATTGCCGGCTATCGCTTCGGCGAGGAGGGCTTCAGCGAGCCGATTTGCGTGGTCGGCTCCTGCGGAAGGATTTCAACTCGGCAGGTGGGCGGCATTGGCTTGGAATGGCACCCGGCGCCGTTGCGTATCGAATAATTTTTGGCCGCTCGAGGCGGCCGGATTGGTGAACTGTATATGAGCGAACGCGAACTGACGACTGACGATTATCTGGCAATGCTACGGCGGCGCCTGAAGGTTATTTTGATCCCAGCCCTGGTGGCCCCGCTGACCGGCTTTCTGGTCTCTTTCGAGCTCCCGCCGAGATTTACCTCTACGTCGACGGTTCTGGTGGAGGGCCAGAAAGTTCCCGACCAGTACGTCCAGCCGGTGATCACCGCCGATTTTGCCCAGCGCGTGCAGACCCTGAGCCAGGAGATCCTGGCCCCGGCCAAGCTCCGTCCGGTGATTCACAGCCTGAATGTGGTCAAACCCGAGGAAGAAGGCAAGCTCATCGGCCAGATCCAGCAAACCTTGCAGGTCGAGCCGGTGATGACCTCGATGAGCGCGGCGGCGGCGGCTGGCGCCAAGAAGAAACCGTCCGCGGGCAACGAGCCGGTGCCCGGTTTCAACGTCGCGTATACCGATAATACCAGCGGTGTCCGCGCCCAAAAGGTCTGCAATGCCGTGACGTCGCTGATCGTGGATGAGAACTTGAAATCCCGTTCCGACGTGGCCCAGAGCACGACAGACTTTCTCAGCCGCCAACTGGAAGATGCGAAACGCACGGTGGACGAGCAGGATGCCAAGCTGGCCGCTTTCAAGAAGCAATACATGGGACAGTTGCCCACGGACATCGACAACAACATGCGCATGTTGATGTCGCTGAACACGCAACTCGATGCCACCACTCAAACCCTGGCCCGAGCGCAGCAAGATAAGACTTACGCCGAAGGCATGCTGGCGCAGCAGATTGCCGCATGGAAGAGTTCGTTATCCGCCGAGAATCCGCAGACCCTGCAACAAACATTGACCCTGCTGAGGGGGCAGTTACTGCAACTGCAGGCGCGCTATACGGACGATTACCCGGATGTGATCAAGGCGAAGGCCGACATCGCCGAGGTCGAGAAGAAATTGAAGGAGATCAACACCGCGGCCGCCGCCGGCCAAACCGCGGACAGCGGCGAGGCCTCCGGCGCCAACGCCGAACCGCCTGAGATTCGCCAGGTGCGTCTGCAGATCCACCAATACCAAAACGTGATCGACCAGGCCACGCTGGACCAGAAGAAGCTGCAGGCGTCGATTAACGTCTACCAGGCCCGCACCGCCATGAGCCCGAACATCGAGGAAGAATATAAGACGCTGACCCGCGACAACGATACCGCCCAGGCGTTCTACCGGGATCTGCTGGCCAAGAGAAGCTCCGCCGCACTGGGTACCAGCATGGAGAACCAGCAGGAAGGCGAGCAGATGCACATTGCGGCCACGGCCAATCTGCCCGAGTCTCCCAGTTTCCCCGTGCGTCCACTGCTGGCCGCAGCCGGCGGGGGTGTCGGCTTGGCGTTCGGCGTTCTCATCGCCATATTTCTGGAGTTTAGCGACAAGTCGATCCGCACCGAAAAGGATGCTGCCGCCGCCATGGATCTGCCCCTGCTGATTTCCGTACCTTGGCTGGGAGATGACGAGGATGTAAGCGGCAACGGTAACGGGCGGCGCCGCTTCTGGGGCCGGGGTGATACGGCCGCACCGAAAGATCACGAGCAGGTAGGGGTCTAGCTTAGGAAAGTCTAGCGGAAGCCTATGTACAAAGAATTTTTTGGACTGCGTGCCAACCCGTTTAACGTCAATCCGGACCCGCGCTATCTGTTTCTGACGCGGCATACCGAAGAGGCGTTGGCCTGCCTTACCTATGGCATACAAAGCCGCAAGGGCTTCGTGTTGCTGACCGGCGAGGTGGGCACGGGGAAAACTACGCTGATCAATAAATTGATGGAATGGCTGCGCATGCAGCAGGTAGCCACCGCCTTCATTTTCAACTCGCGTATGGACGTGCCCCAGTTTCTCGATTTCATGATGGCCGATTTCGGCATTCCCTGCGACGGTCAATCAAAGAGCCAGATTCTGCAGCGCCTCTATAACTGGTTGCTCGATCGCTATCGTGCGGGAGAGACGGCGGTGCTGGTGGTCGATGAGGCCCAGAACCTCACCGATGAAGTGCTCGAGGAAATCCGCATGCTTACCAATCTCGAGACCTTCACCGAGAAACTGATGCAAATCGTTTTGGTCGGGCAGCCCGAGCTCGAACATCGCCTGAAGCAGCCGCAGCTACGGCAGTTGCGTCAGCGCTTGACGCTGCGCGCCAAGACGCATCCGCTCAATCTCGAGGAAACCAAATCCTATGTCACCCAGCGCCTGCGGATCGCGGGTTCGAACGGCGAACCGATTTTCGAGCCCGACGCGGTGCTGGCGCTTTTCCGGTATTCGGTGGGCATTCCGCGCATCATCAACCTGCTGGCGGAGCACTGCCTGGTGAGCGCGTTCGTGGATCAGAAGAAGACGGTCGCCGCCGATGTGGTCGACTCGGTGGCCCGCGATTTCGATCTCAGCGATGGCAACGCCGGAGCAGGCATGATAGCGCCGGTTCCGTCGTCTGAGAGGGCGGAGAAATTTGATCTGGTCGAAGCCTTGCGCACGCTGGCAACGTTGGCCGACCGGCTGCGTCAATCCGAACAACAAGATCTCCCCAAGGAAGGGAAACTATGAGCCGTATCCATGACGCTTTAAAACGCGCCGAGCAAGAAAGAGCAACCTCCACGGGGACGCATGTCGAGCCCACTTTAGATCAGCCTGAAGCGCCGCGGGAAAGCATGCCGACGCTGCAGCCAACCCTGCAATCCGTGGGAACCGCGGGCATGCCAGGCATGGGCGGCGGATTGAATTACGACTCGCTGCTGGCCCGCTGTCCGCAAAGCCAGTGGACACCGGATCCGCGCACTATGCTTTTCTTTCAAGAGGACGACAGCCGGCTGGGCGCGGAAGAGTTCCGCACGCTGCGCTCCCGCCTTTACCAGATCCGCGAAAAGATGCCGCTGAAACGGTTGCTGGTGACCAGCGCGCTTCCGAAAGAAGGGAAGTCTTTCGTGGCTGCCAATCTGGCCCAGGTTCTGGTGCGGCAGCACGGACGCCGCGCTCTCGTGATCGACGCCGACCTGCGCAATCCGGGTATGCACCGGCACTTCGGAGCGGCCCAGTCGCCGGGGTTGGCCGAATATTTATTGGGTGAATGCGATGAGTTTGCCGCGCTGCAACGCGGGTCCATGGAAAACCTGTTCTTCCTGCCCGCGGGCCGTTCGGTTGCGAGCGCCCCGGAGCTGCTCGCCAATGGCCGTCTGAAGCTGTTTCTGCAGCGGGTCGAGCCCTTGTTCGATTGGATCATTCTCGACTCTTCGCCGGTCATCCCGGTATCGGATGCGACGCTGGTCGCGGGTGCTTGCGATGGCATTCTCATGGTCGTGCGGGCGGGGGTGACGCCTACCGATCTGGCTCGCCGTGCGCGCGAAGAATTCCCCGACAAGCTGCTGCTCGGAGTCGTGCTGAACGGATCGGAGAGGGTGCAACGCTCCAAGTACTACTATGGCGAGGCCGTCACCAGCCCTGCCTGAAATGAACCGAGGTCCCATTGATTCGGCTGTTTCATGTTTACTACCCGATTCGAACTATCGTCCTGCTGCTGGGAGAGGCCCTGATCGTTTGGACCTCGTTCCTGGTGGCGGCGATAGTGGTGCTTCGGCAAGACACGTACCTGGTGCTGAACTATGAGGGCGGATACATCAAGCTCTTCATCTTCACCGCGGTCGTGTTGTTGTGTTCGCATTGGTTCGACCTCTACGACACTGCCCGGCTGAATACGCGGGGGGAATTGTACTTCCGCTTGCTGATGGTACCGGGCCTGCTGGCCTTTGTGATGGCCGGCATCAGTTACTTCCATCCCGAGCTCTTGCTGGGCGGCGGTTCCACGCCGCTGGGCCTCTTCATCGTGGCGCTGGCTCTTTTCGGATGGCGGCTCGGTTACGGCTGGCTGGTGCAGCTGCCGATCCTGGTGGAACGCGTCTACGTCGTCGGGTCGGGCGAGCGCGCGCAGCGTTTGGTGCAGGGCCTGCGCCAGAATCCTGAGATTGGAGTGGAGATTGCCAGTTGGACGGGCAAACTCGAAGGTGCGGTTACACGCGAAGCCGTTGCCGCTCACCTGATGGAAGTGGTCAAAAAGCAGAAAGTGCACCGCGTGATTGTCGCCGTGCCCGACCGCCGGGGCACTACTCCGATGAAGGAACTGCTCCAACTGCGGATGCAGGGCGTCAAGATCGAAGAGGCGACTTCCTGGCTCGAAAAAATCTCCGGCAAGATCGAGGTGGAAAGCCTCTATCCGAGCTGGCTCGTGTTTAACGAAGGTTTTCGCCGGAGCGCGGTTTTTGTCCTGGTTCGGCGCATGCTTTCCATCATCATCTCGCTCGTTGGTCTGCTCTTCGCGCTACCGCTGCTTCCTTTCGTCGCCCTTGCTGTTCGCCTCGATTCCGAGGGGCCTGTGTTCTATACGCAGACGCGTGTGGGCAAGGCCGGACGCCTTTTCAAAGTGGTGAAGTTCCGCACCATGCGCCAGGATGCTGAATCCGGTACCGGCGCCCAATGGGCGGCCAACAATGACCCGCGAATCACGCGCGTGGGCAAGTTTCTGCGCATGTCACGACTGGATGAGATTCCGCAATTGTGGTGCGTGCTCAAGGGCGATATGGCGTTTGTCGGCCCGCGCCCCGAACGTCCGGAATTCATCGAGGGCCTCTCCAAAGAGATTCCCTATTATGGCGTGCGCCACATGGTGCGTCCCGGGGTTACGGGATGGGCGCAGATCAAGTACAAGTACGGCAGCACGATCGAGGATGCGCGCGAAAAACTGCAGTACGACCTGTACTACATCAAGCACGCTTCCATTGGTCTGGATCTGCTGATCATGTTTCAGACGGTCAAGATCGTGCTCCTGGGCCGGGGCGCGCAGTGAAAATGAAATGGGTATTCTGGCTGGCGGCGTCGGTGATCGGCTACTCCTACCTGGGGTATCCAGCGTGGTTGTGGCTGCGCAGCCGGTGGTCGCCGCGTCCGGTGCGGCGCAGTTCGAGTGAGCCCTCGGTTTCAGCGCTGATGGTGGTACGAAATGAAGAGGCGGCGATCGCGCGCAAGCTGGAGAACCTGCTGACGCTCGACTATCCAACGGAGAAGCTGGAAGTCGTAGTCGTGTCCGATGGGTCGAGCGATGGAACGGCGGCGATTCTTGCCGAGTTTGCGCGCAATCCGCGGGTGCGGGCGGTGATGAAAGCAGTGTCGCAAGGCAAGGCGGCTGGTTTGAACGAGGCGATGCAGTCGGCGCGCGGCGAAGTGCTGCTGTTCACCGATGCCCGGCAGCAGATTGAGCCGGGCGCGTTGCGCTTTCTGATCGAGAATTTTGGCGACTCCGACGTCGGAGCGGCCAGCGGCGAATTGATGCTGGGCGATCCGGCGAGCGGAGAGACGGGGAAGGGAATGGGTTTGTACTGGCGCATCGAGAAGAAGATTCGCGAACTGGAGTCGGCATCGGGCTCCGTCGCCGGCGCGACCGGCGCGATCTACTGCGCCCGCCGCACACTTCTTGATCCGTTACCCGAGGGCACTATTCTGGATGACGTCTTGTTGCCGATGCAGGTGGTTCGCAAGGGAGCGCGGGTGATCTTCGATTCGCGCGCCCGAGCATGGGATGTGCCGGACCTGGGGGACAGCCGCGAATTTTCCCGGAAAGTCCGCACCCTCAGCGGAAATTATCAGTTGCTGCAGCTTGCGCCCTGGCTGTTGAGTTCCGAAAACGCGATTCGATTTGAGTTTGTGAGCCACAAACTCTCGCGGCTGGTTGTGCCGTTTGCATTGTTGGGACTGCTGCTGGCATCGATGTTTCTGCCTCAGCCTTTTTACCGGGCGGCGCTGGTGGCACAGCTTGCGTTTTACGTGCTCAGCCTGGCGGCGCTGGGAGGAATCAAGGTGGGCCCGCTCTCGCGGTTGGCCGACGCGGCGCGCACGTTCGTAGTACTGAATTCAGCCGCGCTGGTCGCGTTCGTGAATTTTGCTACCGGAAGGAAAGCCGTCTGGGTTCGCTGACGCTATGAGAATCCTCTGGGTGAAGGCCGACAAACTCCTGCCCGTGCAGAACGGCGGCAACATCCGCACCTATCACGTGCTGCGATATTTGTCGTTGCGGCATGAGTTGACGTTCTACTCCTACTATGGAGGAAAGCCGGACTCGAACTACGAGCGCGAGTTGCAGCGGGAGTTCCCCGGAGCCGTTGCCGTTTGTACTGGTAAGAGGGAATTGGCGGGCGCGGCGCGCGGTCTCGACTATCTGGGGCATGTCGGTGCACAGCCTCCTTATGCGGTCAGCCGTTTTGCGGATGAGGCGGTGCAACAGCAGCTTCGGACGTGGTTCCGGGAGCGGCGCTTTGACGTGGCGGTGTGCGACTTTCTGGATGCGGCAGTGAATTTTCCGGGACGTCTTAGCATTCCGAGCGTGCTGTTCCAGCATAACGTGGAGAGTGAAATCTGGCGGCGCCACGCCGAAACCGCAGGCAACCCAGCCAAACAGATGATCTATGGCATCGAATTTCGCAAGATGCTCCGCTACGAGCGGGGCGCGGTGCGCAAGTTTCACCATGTGATCGCGGTCTCGGAAAATGATCGCTCGCTCATGATGGAGTGGGTGGACGGCGATCGCATTACGGTCGTTCCCACCGGAGTCGATCTGGCGCAGTACGCGCCCAATCCTGACGCATCGAGTAGCAACGCGCCGGAACCGGCGCCGCTCGTCACTTTCATCGGCGCTATGGACTGGGAGCCGAATGTGGACGGGGTGGAATTTTTTTGCCGCGAAGTGTGGCCCACGATCAAGGCGGAAGTACCGGAGGCGCGATTGCGCATCGTGGGTCGCAATCCGGTGCGGCGCGTCGAAAAATTGGCCTCGGACTCGGTCGAAGTTACGGGACGCGTACCGTCTGTCGTAGAGCATCTGCGCGAATCGGCCGTGGTCATTGTGCCTTTGCGGATAGGTGGCGGCACGCGCCTGAAGATCTACGAAGCCATGGCGGCGGCGAAGGCGGTGGTTTCGACTACCGTGGGCGCGGAGGGATTGGATGTAGAGCACGGCCGCGACATTATTCTCGCCGACGACGCCCGGGCATTTTCCCAGGCGGCGATCATGCTGTTGCGCGATCGCGAATTGCGGCGGCGCTATGAAAAGGCGGCGGCTGAGACGGCGGCTCGCTACGACTGGCCCGCGATCGGCCAGCGCTTCAGCGAAGTGCTGCAATCGGTAGCCGAAAAGAAATCTGCTGCGGCCGGCGCGGTTCCGGCGCGCTCGGCATAGAAAGAAAGAAAAAGAGGAATCTGTGGCCACAGGCGATAACGGCAACCTAACACCGGCGCAAATACTCCCGGGAAGTCGTGCGTCCTTCCAGGCCGCGGACCCAACCAAGGGCGCGTTTTTCTGGCTGAGCGCTTTCTTCCTGGTCTACTGCGCGCGGCCGGGAGACTGGATGCCTGGTCTATCGTTTATTCCGCTCGCCAAGATCACCGCGATCTTCGCCCTGTGGGGCTTGTTCCGAAGCATCGGGCGTACCAAGCGTACTATCAAGGATATTCCCAAGGAAGGCCGATTGCTGGTCACCATGATTGGCCTGCTGTTCCTGGGCGGATTTCTCTCGCCGGTCTGGAGAGGCGGCGCGGTTTCCCGGACCATCGAGTTTTCGAAGATCATCGTTGCGTGGTCCCTGGTTTTCCTGCTCATCACCACGTTCGATCGCTTGCGGCGGATCATCTTCGTGCAGGCCGCCTCGGTGGTGGTGATTTGTATTGCCGCGCTCATCAAGGGCCACGATATTCCGCGGCTGAACGGCGCGATCGGCGGCCTCTATTCCAACCCCAACGATCTGGCGTTCGCCATCGTTTTGTCGCTGCCCTTCGCCCTGGCTTTCATGGTCACGGCGAAAAACATGCTGGTCAAGGCGGTGTGGTGTTTTGGAATGCTGGTCATGTTGATCACCATTTTTGAGACCGCATCCCGCGCCGGCTTTATCGACCTGGTCATCTGCGGAAGTGTGACTCTGTACTACTTCGCGATCAAAGGCAAGCGCATGTACCTTCTGGTGGCGACCGTCTTGCTAGGCGTCCTCATCGCGGTCACCGTTGGCGGCAAGCTCTACGATCGCTTCGAAGCTTTGGAGGGCGACAGTACTTCAGAAGAAAACGCCTACGGATCTTACCAGGCCCGCATGTTTCTCATGGGTCGCGCACTCGATGCCATTGAGAGCTACCCGATCCTTGGGATTGGCGTGCAGAACTTTCCCACCTATTCGCTGATCTGGCACGATGTTCACATGACCTACCTGCAGGTTGCCGCCGAAGGCGGCATCCCCGTCGCCATTATTTATCTGTTGTTTTTCCGCTGTGCATTTGTGAACCTCAAGATCCTGCGCAAGAGGACCGATCTCGATCCCGACATCGTGCTCTTTGTGGGAGCTCTTACCAGTTCGCTCGTCGGCTTCGTGGTGGGCGCGCTATTTGCGCCGGAGACATATCAGTACTTCCCCTACTTTGCCGTCGCTTTCACGGCAACTCTGTTGCAGACGATTAAAGAACAAGATCGTGACAAAGGCGCTGGCCCGGTGACCCCGCCACCGAAGAAGGCGCGCCATTTCCTGGAGGTCTATGCCGATCGCGACAGAACCGGTACAGTCGCCCCTGTCCGCTGACTTGCAGGTAATTCTGCGTTGTCTGGGCTGTAGCTCGAAGCTCGATAACGAGGATGGCGGAGGCTACGTGTGTGCGGCGTGCAAGCGAGCGTATCCCAAGGTCAACGGGATTGCGCGGTTCGTCGACGCCCAGCACTATGCCGCGAGTTTTGGCTTTCAGTGGCATCGCTATCAGAAAACGCAGCTCGACCACGATGAGGTTCGCGAGTCGGAGCAGAACTTCCGCATGAAGACGGCGCTTCGGCCTGAGGAACTCGCGGGCAAACTCGTGCTCGACGTTGGTTGCGGCATGGGGCGCTTTGCCGAGGTAGCCACGCGCTGGGGAGCGCGTGTCGTGGGCATCGACCTCAGTGCTGCCGCGGAAGTGGCCGCCAAGAATCTCGCCGACCGTGACTTCGTTGCCTTCCAGGCGGATGTATTCGCGCTTCCGTTTGCTCCGGAGAGCTTTGATGTCATCTACAGCGTTGGCGTGCTGCATCACACGCCGGACTGCGAGGCTGCGGTTAAAGCGCTCGGCAAGTATCTGAAGCCCGGCGGAGTGCTGGCGGTCTGGCTCTATAGCGGATACAACAAGTGGTACCGCTTCAGCGATTTCTGGCGCCGCTATACGCACCGGATGAAGCCCGAAACGCTGCACAGAGTATTGAAAGTCGCCGTGCCGGTTTTCTACAACACGCAGCAGGTCTTGAAGAAAGTGCCGATCGTGGGGCGTTCGGCGGCGGGCTTGGTGCATCATGTTTTTCCGGTGAATCGGCAGAAGAATCCGGAAGCCCGGATGCTCGATACCTTCGATTGGTACTCGCCGAAGTATCAGTCCAAGCATACTTATGAGCAGGTTTTCCGCTGGTACGAAGCGATGGGGATGGAAGACATGCGAATTGGAGAATTCGCCATTGCGGTTCGAGGGAGAAAACCAGCCTGACAGGCGGGATCGGAAAAAGTGGGGAATTCGCACAATAGCTGAGTTGCACAAGATTTTCAAAAAGCAAGGGAAGAGCCATGTGTGGGATTGCGGGAGTGGTCAGCGCAACGCGGGAGAGCAACATCACGGAAGCTCTCGTGCGCCACATGTGCAACCAGATTGTGTATCGTGGTCCCGACGACGAGGGAATTTACGTTGCCGATGGCGCTGGCCTCGGCATGCGCCGGCTTTCCATCATTGATCTTTCCGGTGGGCACCAGCCGGTGTTCAACGAAGATCGCAGTGCCTGGATCGTCTACAACGGTGAAGTTTACAATTTTCCCGAGCTTCGCCCGGAGCTCGAAAGCCGCGGCCATCGCTTCTACACCAAGACTGACACCGAAGTCATCATCCATCTCTACGAAGAAATGGGCGCCGACTGCGTTACGAAACTGCGCGGCATGTTCGGGCTCGCCATTTACGACAAGACCAAGCGCAAACTGATTCTGGCCCGCGACCGCCTCGGCAAGAAGCCACTGCATTACGCGCTGCATAACGGCAACCTGTATTTTGGGTCGGAAATTAAAAGCATTTTGGCGGTCGCCCCAGAACTGGCCGAGGTCAACTCGCAGGGCCTGCTCGAATATCTCTACTACGGCTACGTGCCTGAGCCGATCACCGCTTTCACGGGCATTCACAAACTGCCCGCCGGACATTTGCTCGAATTCGAAAATGGCGAAATCCGCATTCGCCAGTATTGGGATTTGCCGGAATACAACACGCATTCGCCGAAAAGCGAAGAAGAATGCCTGGAAGAATTGGAGCGTCGCCTTTTTGAAGCGACGAAAATACGGCTGATCTCCGACGTGCCGCTGGGCGCGTTTTTGAGTGGCGGCACCGACTCTTCGGTTGTTGTCGCGCTCATGGCTCGCGCCAGCTCCGGGCCGGTCAAGACGTTTTCCATCGGCTTCAAGAACGACGACTTCAACGAAGCCGACTACGCGCGTATCGTCGCCAAAAAGTTCGGCACCGAGCACCACGAGATGATTCTCGAGCCCGATGTGGTCGCGACCGTCGAACACTTGACGTCATCGCTCGAAGAACCCTTCGGCGATTCTTCCATGCTGCCCACGTATTACGTGTCGCAGATGGCGCGCCAACACGTGACGGTTGCGCTCTCCGGCGACGGCGGCGACGAAATGTTTGCCGGATACGACCGCTATCGCATTCATGCCGGTCGCCAGATCTTCGAGAAGATTCCGGGGTGGGCGCGCAAGTTCTATCGCGACCACGTGTTTCCCCGCTTGCCCAACAGCTTGCAGGGACGCAAGCTCAGCTACAACATTACGCTGCCTTGGCAGGAGCGCTACGTGGATGGTCTCTCCTTTCTGCCGGCGTTTGAGCGCGACACGCCGCTGCTCTCGGACGACTTCCGCGCCATCCTCGCCCGCAGCGACGATCCGGGCAACGTTCTGCGCCGTCGCTTTGCCGCCGCGCCCGCGAAAGACCCGGTCAGCGAAATTCTCTACGTCGATACGAAGACCTACATGGTCGATGACATCCTCGCGAAGGTCGACCGCATGAGCATGTTGAACTCGCTCGAAGTGCGCGTGCCGATTCTTGACCACGTTTTCGTCGAGTGGGTCACCGGCCTTGCGCCCGAGTGGAAACTGCGCGGCCGCGAGCAAAAATATATCCTGCGCAAACTCGCGGAGCGGGTGGGCGTGCCTCGCGAAGTGCTCTACCGCCAGAAGCAGGGATTTTCGCTGCCGCTCGTTCACTGGATGCGCAATGAACTCAAGGATATGTTGATGGTGCTGGTCGAACCACGCACGCTCGAACGCGGATACTTCCAGGCGAGCGGCGTGCGCAAGCTGATGGACGACCATCTGCTGCGCGGCAAAACCATGACCGGCCGACTCTGGCGCTTGCTGATGTTCGAACTCTGGCACCGCAACTTCCTCGAAAAGTATGTCAAGCCCGCCGGCCTGTTCTCGCTTCCCGTGGTCGCCGATTCCCGGAGAACGGTTCCAGCCACTCCCGTGTTAGCATCGGCCCCGGTAGGAGAATGACCGGGTGGGCGCCACGGACGCTGCCAGCATAACCACAAGTCGAATCGCCGAATTGCCGATCAGTCTGTTTCTGATGATCAATACCTTTGAGACGGGCGGATCGGAACGGCAGTTCGCGGTGATCGCACAAAATGCCAACGCCGCCAGGTTCCAAATCCATTTGGGATGCGTGAACCCGCGCGGCCCCCTCGCCGGCGAGTTCGGGGAAGTCGCCCGATTTCCAGTGGGGAGCAGCCTTTTTGGATGGAAGTCGCTGCGCGCGCGCCTCAACCTCAGCCGTCATCTTCGCCAGAATCAGGTGCAAGTCGCGCACGCTTTCGATTTTTATACCAACCTCACGCTCATCCCGGCGGCTCGGTTGGCGCGCGTGCCGGTGGTCATCGGCAGTCATCGCCAGATTGGAGACTTGATGACTCCGGCGCAATTTCGCGCGCAGGCGGTTGCGTTTCGCTGGTGCGACGCAGTGGTTTGCAATTCGCAGGCGGCGGCTTCGCGGCTGGCCGCTGCCGGGTTGCCGCGCGAGAAGTTCGCCGTGATCGGGAACGCCTTGCCGGCTGCGGCGTTTGAGACCGTATCGCCGGCGCTGCCGCGACGTTCGGGCACGCTGCGTGTCGGCATGGTCGCGCGCATGAACGCGGCCTACAAGAATCACGCGGGATTTCTGCGCATTGCTGCCGAGGTTCACCGGCGCATGCCGGAGACCGAATTCGTGCTCGTGGGCGATGGTCCGCTGCGTCCGGAAATCGAACGGCAGGCGGTCGCGCTTGGCCTGGGC
>JBAWFQ010000257.1:0-47135 GCA_049592035.1 Terriglobales bacterium | reverse complement strand
AAGTGAGATCGGCGCCGTAGGTGAGCATTTCTGCCATGGGCACCTCGGCCTTCACGATGGTGTTGCCGGCCTTGTTATCCATGCCCTGGATGCGGCCGCGACGGCTGTTGAGGTCGCCCATGATGGTTCCGGCGAATTCGTCGGGGATGGTGATCTCCGCGGTCATGATCGGTTCGAGCAGCGTGGGCTTGGCCGCTTCCATGGCTTTGCGGAAGGCGATGCGACCCGCCATCTGGAATGAGAGGTCGTTCGAATCCACATCATGGTAGGAGCCGTCGTAGAGAATCACGCGAAAGTTCACTACGGGATAGCCGGCTAGAAATCCACGCGCGGCTGCGTCCTTGATTCCCTTTTCAACGGCGGGAATATAGTTGCGCGGGATGGCGCCGCCGAAGATGTCGTTGACGAACTCGAATTCGACTTCAGCGCCGCGCGGAAGCGGCTCCATTTTGATTTTGCAATCGCCGTATTGGCCGTGGCCGCCGGTCTGCTTCTTGTGGCGTCCCTGGACGTCGGCTTTGCCGCGAATGGTTTCGCGATACGGAACCTTGGGCGCTTTCAGGACTACTTCCGCGTGGTAACGCTTGCGCATCTTCGAGACTACGACTTCAATGTGCTGCTGGCCGGTGCCGGCAATTAAGAATTCCTTGGTCTGGGGATCGCGGAAGAAGCGCAGCATGGCATCTTCTTCCATCAGCTTATGGAGGCCAACGCCGAGTTTGTCTTCATCGGCACGGCTCTTGGGCTCGATGGCGAAGGTGATGGCGGGCTCGGGTAGCTTGACGGCGGGATAGCGGATGGGCGACGCCTTGTCGCCTAAGGTGTCGCCGGTGAGAGTTTCGCGCAGTTTGGCTACGGCGCCGATATCGCCAGCATGAATTTCGTTGATCGGAACCGCGGTCTTGCCCTGGATCAGCGAAATGTGGGCGAACTTCTCTAGCGTATTGCGATTGTAATTCTGCAGCGACGCGTCGTTTTTGAGCACGCCGGAAAAAACCTTGAAGTATGAAATGCGGCCGGCAAACGCGTCAGAGACGGTTTTGAAAACATAGACGGACGCGGGTTCGGTGTCGGTGCCTTTGCGGGTGGAAGGCTCGGCTCCCTCGGCGGTCCAGCCGGTGATGGCGTGATGCTCGTTGGCGGCGGGCGTGTAATCGACGATGAAATCCATGAGCTCGTCGACGCCGATGTTGCCGAGGCCGGAGGTGAACAGGACGGGGAAGAGCTTGTCCTCGCGAATCGCTTCATGGAGGGCGGGAACCAAATGCTCTTCGGGAATGGTGCCGGTTTCGAAGAACTCTTCCATTAGTTCGTCTTTGCCTTCGGCTACCAACTCCACCAATTTTTCGTGAGCTTCCTTGGCGGCATCGGCCATGTTGGCGGGAATCGGGCCTTCTTTGCCTTTGCCGTTTCCGCCCATCTCGTAGGTGTAGGCCTTCATGCGGACCAGATCGACAATGCCACTTAGACTCTTCTCGCTGCCGATGGGCAGTTGCAGCGGCGTGACCGCGCGGCCAAAGGCATTAGTGAGCGATTCGACGACGCGGTTGGCGTCGGCGCGCTCGCGGTCCATGCGGCTGACCACGATCATGCGCGGCAGGTTGACTTCTTCGCAGTATCCCCAGACACGCTGGGTCACGACCTCGACTCCGGCTACGCCGTCGACGACCACGAGCGCGGCGTCGACTACGGGCAGGACCATCTTGGCTTCGTGCACGAACATGTTGAAGCCGGGAGTATCGAGGAGATTGATTTTGACCCTGGCTTCGGGCTTGCCCCACTCGACAAAAGCCAGGCCAGTCGAGATCGACATCTTGCGGGCGATTTCTTCTTCGTCGTAGTCGGTGGTGGAGGAGCCGTCGTCAACGCGGCCCAGGCGGGGAGCGGCTCCGGCGGTGTAGAGCATGGCGGATACGAGGGAGGTCTTTCCGGCTCGCCCGTGTCCGATCAGGGCGAGGTTGCGGAGATTGGCGGCTTCATAAACTTTCACGGATTGTCTCCTTCCGCAGGCTTACGGGAAGGGTGAAGAGGCCCGGAATCCGGAAAAGCCGGAATAGTTAAGAGAACAGGCAACAGGCCAGCCCGCGATCACCTGCGAAACTTCCGATGCTAACACAGGGAGTGGGGCGGTGGGCAGTGGGCGGTGGCCAGAAAAATAAAAAATCGGCTGCAAAATCCCTCGCTGTACGTCGCGGTGGAATCCCACTCATTCGCAAACTGCGCGATTGAGTGGGGCACCCGACCGTCCGCAAAGCAAAATCCCCAGCTGGACGCCGCGTGGAATCCCACCCTTGCGCACAAAACGCGCAAGGATGGGGCACCCGGCCGTCGAAAAACTGCCAAACTCTGTCCACTAGGCTTTTAGATACCAGGGCACGTTAATAATATTGATACGCTCATCGCCGCCTAGCAGCAGAAGCGCGGTTAGCATCTGGCCTCGCTGATTGTGCAGGAAATAGTGATACCAGTGGCGCTCTACCATCGAGGCGATCACTACCGCTACCGTCCGGCTGGGATTTTCTTTTTCTACTTTCAACACATAATCCACAATCGGATGCACTATCAGCCGAAAGGGCGAGGGCAAGGTCACGAGCTTGGGAAGGCGCGTGCCGGGCGGAGCTTTGTCGGACCATGGCGCGCGGTCGTTATCCGCATCGCAGGTTACGTGTACGGCCTGGACGTCCGGAGACAGGGTCATAGCAAACTGCAAGGCCTTCTCCGTCGCCGCATTCCAGCGGTCGACCGGAACCAGCACTATGGGCGGCGCCAGGTTTTCCGTAGTCAACTCCATCCCATCCTTCAGCGCTACTTCCTGGTTCGCCATTTGATAATGGCGATGGATCCTCCCCATGAACAGCAACAGCACGGGCAACAGAAGCACCACCACCCAGGCGCCGGCGGCGAACTTCGCTACCAGGATCACGATCGTCGTGAAGCCGGTGGCTAGAGCTCCGATCGCGTTCACTACCATCGCCCCGCTGAAGCCGCTCCCGGTCCTCCGCCAATGCCCTACCATGCCGGCTTGCGATAGGGTGAAGGCCATGAACGCTCCAATCGCAAACAAGGGGATCAGGCGGTCGGTGACGCCGCCAAACAGAATCAGCAACATCGCGGCTAGAATCGCCAAGGCCCAGATGCCTTGCGAGAACACGAGACGGCGGCCTCGCGTCGTCAGAGAATGGGGAAGATAATCGTCGCGAGCCACCATGCGGCAGAGGCGGGGAAAATCGGCAAAGGAAGTATTGGCCGATAGACACAGCACGAGCAGCACGGAGAACATGGTGAGATCGTAGAAAATTCCTTTGCCGGTGACGGCAGCGGTTAACAGCGACAAGACACTCTGGTATCCGGGCGCGCCTGGATCGGTCGCCATAATTCCGTAGTAGCGCACGAGGACGGCGATCCCGCCTAGCAGCAAAATTAAAATTGCGATGATGGCCGTCAACGTGGCCCTGGCCGCTGGGACTACCGGCTTTTTGAATGCTTGCACTCCGTTGCTTACCGCTTCGACGCCGGTTAAGGCGGTGCATCCGGAGGCGAAGGCTTTGACTAGAATCCAAGCTCCTACCAGTTGAACGGTCGTGGTTTGCGTCTGCGCCTGGGCCAAGTTGACCATCGCCAGCGGATGTCCTCCCGACGCGACCACCTTATAAAGGCCTATCACGATTACGATTGCCAGCGTTCCTACAAACAAATAGGTGGGAGCGATAAATGCCGAGCCCGCCTCCTTCACGCCGCGCAGATTGACCATCGTCAGGATTGCGAGCACGAGCAGACACAAAGCCAGGGTGTGCGGCAGCAAAGAAGGCACGGCCGAGACCAAGGCTCCGATGCCGGCCGAGATTCCTACGGCCACGTTCAGCAGGTAATCGATCATCAAGGCCGCGCCGGCCAACAGACCTGCACCGCTGCCCAGATTCTCGCGCGCTACCGTGTAGGATCCGCCACCATTCGGATAGGCCGCGATCGTCTGGCGATAGCTGAAAAAAACGATCACCAGCAGAGCGATGATCGCAAAGGTGAGCGGGACAACGTACTGCACTCCGACCAGGCCCAAAGGCAGCAAAATGGTCAAGGCGGCTTCTGGCCCGTACGCCGCCGAACTGAGAGCATCTAGACCGAATGTGGGGATGCCCTGGGTTGGAGTGATTCGCTCTCCTTCGTCCTCGGAAGAAGCCAGCGGACGGCCGAACAAAACGTCAACGAAACCCATAGCGCCTCACGCAGCGAAAAAAGTCAGTTCAGCGACAATAGCAAAGTTACGGGCGGCAAGCGACCCGGGGCGGGTTCCTAATATGCGCAAGTTGCCGTATCAGTAGCGTTGGCATCCGTGGCGGTTGTTTCGAGGGCGTCTTTGCCCTCGGCTCAGCGGGCGAGACGCCCGCTGGACAGCCGCCGGGACGGCGGCGCTACGCTCGCGGTTTGACTTCCGACGGGGCTATCTGCGTTAATCACTGTTCGCCCTGATCTTTGCCAAGTTGCTGCCGAGCTTCGCTCGGCTGGACGGTCGAGGGCGGCCGTCCCTACGTGAGACTTTTGCAGGAGGAATCATGCGCGACGTGATCGCTACGGAGAAGGCTCCGCAGGCTATTGGACCTTACTCGCAGGGGATTCGGGCCTTGGGGCTGATTTTTACTTCGGGACAGATCGCCATTGATCCGGCTACTTCGCAGATCGTCTCGGGCGATGTCGGCGCGCAGACGGAGCGGGTGCTGCAGAACCTCTCCGCAATTTTGGCGGCTTCGGGGAGCGGGCTGGAGAAAGTTTTGCGCTGCACGGTTTTCCTCAAGAATATGGGGGATTTCGCGGCCATGAACGAAGTTTATGGGCGGTACTTTAAGCAGGCGCCTCCGGCTCGGTCGACGGTGGAGGTGGCGCGGCTTCCTAAGGATGTGCTGGTGGAGATTGATGCGATTGCGCTGGGTTGAGGCGGTGGAATCCCACGTCTCGAAAAGCGCGAGACGTGGGGCACCCGATCGTTGAAACGAAAATCGAAGTGGATGTGAAATAATTCTCGAGGCACGAAAGGGCATTTATGAAAACAGGCAGAATTATCGTTGCTTTGGCAGTGGCTATGATGGTCATCGCGCTCTCGGCTTCCGCTCAAAAGGGAGACAGCGGACCGACCAAGGTTACGGGCGATCCGATTAAAACCGCCAGCGGGCTGCAGTATTGGGACATCAAAGTGGGCACGGGCGCGGTTGCCGAGGCTGGGCATAAGGTCAGAGTCGATTACACGGGCTGGCTCACGGACGGCAAGAAGTTCGATAGCTCGGTCGGCACCGGGCGTCCGTTTGAGTTCATGCTGGGCGCTGGACAGGTTATCAAAGGCTGGGACCAGGGCGTCGCGGGCATGAAGATTGGCGGGAAGCGGCAGCTGCGGATTCCTCCGGAGCTGGCTTATGGGGCTAAGGGGTATCCGGGGGCGATTCCGCCTAACGCCACTTTGATCTTTGACGTGCAGCTGGTGGACGTTCGATAGAGCGGCTGCGGAGCATAGAGCGCTGCCGAGCTTTGCTCGGCTGGACGGCCGAGGGCGGCCGTCCCTACGTGAGCGTCTTAGGCTTTTACTACTTTGCCGCTGCGCAGGCAGGACGTGCAGACTCGCATGTGCTTGGTCGCGGCTCCTACTTTGGCGTGAACCGGGCGCAGATTGACGTTCCAGCGGCGCTTGCTGACATTGTGGGCGTGGCTGATGGTGTTGCCGAACTGCGGCCCCTTGCCGCAGATATCACAGACTCGTGCCATAACTCTTGGATTCCTTCCAGGCTGTTGCCGATTGCCGAAGTGTTGATTTTACAGGAATGCGGCGGATTTCGCCAAGGGCGGGTGCTTTGATTTAGCGCAATTCCTGAATCGCTACGGTCCCATTGCCGTTATAGGTTAACAACCAGTTGCGAAGAATGTCTCGCCCGATTAAACAAGAGTATGGCTGTTGCAAGATTTTGCAGGCGACGACCGGAATTCCGTCGAGGTTTTTCAGCTTGGTGTTAGGAAACCTAATGCGAGCTGCGTGTTGATGATATTGGGCCTTTTTTTCTATAGACGCCACAACTGCGAAGCCGGTAGCACGGAGCTTGCATCGCTCGACAACCTCTGGATTTACCACGGTTAACGAAGCGCCGGTATCAATCACAGCGTGAATGCCAAATGGGGGTGGAAAGTCCAGCCCTATGGACGATCCTTCTTTGACGTCAGAAGATGGTGCACTGATCTCGATGTATATGCGTGGGCCGTCCTTCTGAAGAAGGGACGGCGTAAACGAAAGTTGATGAGATGCCACAGTAGTTTCAATAGATCACAAAGACCGGCTCTTCCTCGCAGACCTGCTGAACCAAGAACTCAGTTCGGGCCCCAAATCGTGTGATTCCAGCACGCAACCCGGCCCCATAGTCGTCAAAGAATCCGACGACTTCGTTGTTGTGCATGACGACGTACTTCCCTTCGTGTTCTCGCGCCCACTCTTTGCGGCGACCCTCGAATACTTGAAAATCCGCCTTGAGGCTGCTGTGCTCGTCGCTCATAACCAGCTCTCCATACAAGTTTACTGCTATCTGCGACCATCTGATCCGCAAGATGTTGGCCATTTCGCCCGACACTTCATACATCTTGTGGCTTGTACGTTAATATACACGTACTTTAACGTACATCAAGGGGAAAATGAAACGCAGCGCCGAGCGCACTACCGATGACGATGCCTTTGTGGAGCAGTTCGCTCCTGCGCTGAAACGTGCATATCAGAAAGCGAAGGAAAAAGGGGTGACCGATCAGACATTCGCCGAGTCTATCGGGGTCGAACGACCGCAGCTCAATCGGTACTTGGATGGGGAATCAATGCCCTCTGTGCGAACTGTTGCTTTTGCTCACCGGGAGTATGGAATAGCAATCCCGTACAACCGCGTGTCGCTGCAGCATGCCCTGCCCAAGGGTGGTAGGAGGAAACAACTGCAGCCGGTGACCCAGATGGTGCTTCCATTTACCATTCAAGCAGAAAAGGCAGCAGCTAAGGTTGATCTAAGGCTGGACTCCGTGTCCGCTAGAAGATTTGCATTCCGTCTCATAGTTGACCAAGTTGGATAGGTCGGGCTTGCTGGTCACGCAGAATTAGGCGGCTTTGCCCATTACTGGTTGCGCGCAGTGGCTGCAGCGACGGGCGTCAATGGGAATCTCGCTTAGGCATTCGGGACACTTCTTGGTTGTCGGATCGGCTGGGGCGGGAGCTTTGCGCATGCGCGATACCAGGGCATTCACCGGCGTGACCACGAAGAAATAGACGGCGGCGGCGATGAGCAGAAACGATACCAGGGCGTTGATGAAATGTCCTACGGGAAACAAGGTTCCGTGGATGGTGTAGTGAATGGCGGAGAAGTCGGGTTTGCCGACGATGGCCGCGATGAAGGGTGTCAAGAGGTCGGCGGTCAGGGCCGTGACCACGCCGCCGAAGGCCGCGCCAATGACCACGCCTACTGCCATATCCACTACGTTGCCGCGCAGAATGAATTGCTTGAAGCCGGATAACATTTGATTTTCTCCGATACCGAGGTGTCAGAAAATGTAAATGTTGAGGAGGGCTTGGTCAAGGGCGCAGAGGCGGTCGGCCAGGTTAAGTGCGGAAGCCAGCCAAGGCTCGCGATTGGCGCTGGCAGGAAGCAGGTCCTTCGCTTCGCTCAGGATGACAATTTTGATATAAGAGGACGGACAGCTGCCGAGCTTCGCTCGGCTGGACAGACGAGGGCGGCCGTCCCTACGTTAGTTTCAGATGCGCATGGGCATCACGATATACCGGTACTTGTAATCCTCGGCTTCGGCTGGACGGAGCTGGCCGGCGGATTGGGCATCTTTCAGCTCTAGTTTTACATCGCAGGAGCCGGTGGCTTTGATGAAGTCCATCAGGTATTGGGCGTTGAAGCCTATCGCCATCGGGTCGCCGTCGTAGGCTACTTCGATGGAGTCTTCGGACTCGCCGGTTTCGGTGGACGAGGCGGAAATTTTCAGTTCGCCTTTTTCCAGGCGCAGACGAACGGCGCGCGAACGCTCGTCGGCGAACTGGGCTACGCGGGCTATGGCGGCTCCCAGTTCTTCGCCGTGCAGGGCTATGGATTTGGAAATGTCTTTGGGCAGCACGGCTTCGTAGTTGGGGAACTGGCCGGTTAATTGGCGCGAGGTTAGCAGACGCGGGCCTACTCGGAAGAAGAGCGTGGACTCGTCTTTGGCGAAGTCGATGGTCTCGACGTCGGAGTCGAGGAGGGATTTCAGTTCGTCCATCGCTTTCTTCGGGATCAGCGTTTTCATTTCTCCGGAAACGCCTTCAAACTTTTCTCCGGTGCGCTCTACGTGGGCCAGGCGATGGCCATCGGTCGCCACCATGGTGATGGCCTCGGGCTTCAGGACCATCAATGCGCCATTCAATGTATAGCGCGATTCCTCGCTGGCTATGGCGAAACCGGTTTTGGCAATCATCGAGCGCAGCACGGCGGCGGGAATCTTGATGGCTCCGGTTGCGGGGAATACGGGCAGGCCGGGGAAATTCGATTTCGCCATGCCGACCATCTTGGTGTTGGAACGGCCGCAGCGGATGCTGACCCAGTGGTTCTCGAGCAACTTGATGGTGATGTCGGCATCGGGAAGCAGCTTTACGTAATCGTGAAGTTTGCGCGCCGGAATGGTGCATGCGCCTTCTTTTTTTACTTTGGCATTGCACGACGTGCGCAGGCTCAGATCGAGATCGGTGGCGGTCAGCGATAACTTGTCTCCAGCGGCTTCGAAAAGATAGTTGGAGAGGATGGGGATCGTGGTCTTGCGCTCAACCACTCCTTGAGTGGCTGTGAGTTCGCGAAGCAGTTCAAATTTGCTGACCGTAATTTCCATGGTCGTTGATGTTGTGGCGACAGCAGGGGCGACTTCCACCGGCATATTGGGTCTCCCGACTCTACTTCTGTTCTCTTCTTATATCAAATACAAAAGCAATAAAACCAGTAGTAACCGTAGGCGGGTCGGAGAAGTGGAAAAACGGTCCAGATGCCTGCGGTTCAGCGGCTTCGCTGTCGACCCCTCGTGCGGAGAATCGCTCTCTGCTATCGCGGACGCCATTGTAACCCGCGGACGGTGCTCAGATTTCTATCCGGTCTCCCACAGCTTCCACAAACAGTGCACAAGCCGAGGGGAGGAAGAACGGCTTGAATCGTGGAAAAGGCGGTGAATACCGGCATCTATGCGCCTAATTGCTCGGTCAGTTTATTGAGCAGCCTGTTCAAATCCTTATCGTTCTTGCGAAGCTCTTCAATCTTGTCCACGGAGTGCAAGACCGTGGTGTGGTGTTTGCCGCCGAACTGGCGCCCAATTTCGGGGAGCGACGCTTCCGTCAGGTGCTTGGCCAGGTACATGGCGATCTGGCGTGGATAGACGATGGAACGCGAATTATTTTTGGCCTTGATTTCCACCAGGCGCAGGCCGAATTGCTCGGCCACGGCTTTCTGAATGGATTCAATCGTCACCTTGCGGGCTTGCGAGTCGATGAAATTCTTCAGCACCTGTTGGGTGTAGGGGAGCGTGATATCGGCGCCAATCAACGACGAATGCGCTACGAGGCGGATCAAAGCGCCTTCAAGTTCGCGGACGTTCGAGCGGATGTTCGAGGCTATGAACAATGCTACATCGGTCGGCAGCGTCACCCGTTCCTGCTCCGCCTTTTTCTGCAGGATGGCTACTTTGGTTTCGAGATCGGGGGGCTGGATGTCGGCGATCAGACCCCATTCGAAGCGGCTGCGCAGGCGGTCTTCAAATTCCGCGAGCTCTTTGGGAGGACGGTCGCTGGCGATCACGATTTGCTTCATTGACTCGTGCAGCGCGTTGAAGGTGTGGAAGAACTCCTCCTGAGTGCGCTCTTTCTGGGCGAGGAACTGGATGTCGTCGATGAGCAGGACGTCCATGGTGCGGAATTTATCGCGAAAGCTGATCATCTTGTCGTAGCGCAGCGAGTTGATCATTTCGTTGGTGAACTTCTCGCTGGAGCAGTAGCAGATCGCCGCTTGCGGAGTTCGGCGCTTGATCTCGTGGCCGATAGCCTGCATTAAATGGGTTTTGCCCATGCCGACTCCGCCGTAAAGGAAGAGCGGGTTGTAGGCCTTCGAGGGGCGCTCGGCTACCGCCTGACAGGCGGCGTGGGCGAATTGGTTTCCGCTGCCGATGACGAAGGCGTCGAAGGTATAGCGCGGATTCAGCTGCGCGGCGCTGTCCCAGTCAAAGCGGGTCTGCGCCGGATGTAAGCCGGGCGCCGACTGCGCAGCCGCAGCAGTGGCCGGGGCGTGGGCCGAGAGACCGCCGTTGTGACGGATGGGAGTGCTCGAGGGATCGTCATCGGCGGTCACGAATTTTACTTCGTCGTAGCCGAGACCGAGATTGTCGACGGCTTCCTGAATCAGGTCGGCGTACTTGTCGCCGACGTGGCGGAACTCGGCGGTGGGAATGCGCACGAACAAAACTTTATTGCTGGCATGGCTGTAGCGAGTGGGCTTGAGCCAGGTGTCGTAGGAGTGGCGGTTGATTTTCTTTTCCAGAGCGTCGAGGACACGCGCCCAGGGATTCGGGATGATGGCGGAACCTGAAAGAGACATTTTTTACCAGAATATTGAAAAACGCCGGAGCAAAACTTCCGGGAAAAACCAGTTCTGAAAATATGAGTGCTGCTGTAGCGTCGATTCGGTTTTGAGTACGGGTTGCGGGTAAAAAAGTATTACGAGACGAACCGCATACTAGCACAAAAAAATCGCCGCGTCGGTGTGTTAGCAACAAAAAAATTCCGCGCGAACGCTTATCGGATCGCGATTTTTTTGCGCTGTCAAGTATCGAGAAACTAACTGCCGCGCAAAGTGTGCAACCTGGAAATAAAGTAAGAAGTCAGATTGCAGAAGTGAGAGCCCAAGACCAACGGACTGCGCCCCGTGGACGGCTGACCCCGGCCGAGGGCGGCCGTCCCTACGTGTAACCTCTTGGCTCGCGTTCGCGGCGGGCTGGCATCGTCTTGTAATTTCCGGGATAGACTACCACCGAGCGTCTTCCGCCCTCGCCATCACTTTCGGTGCGCAGATCTTTTTCGTCACGCAATGCCAGGTGGACGATGCGGCGCTCGCGCGAGGACATGGGGCCGAAGCGGTAGGGCTCGCTGGTACGGCGGACATGCTCGGCCGCGGTGCGCGCGGCGAGTTGCAACTCGTCAATGCGCATGGCCCGGAAATTTTTGCAGTCGAACCAGATTTTCTCGTGCTCGTTGCCCTGCAGGTGCAGGATTTCGGTCGCGAGGAGTTCGAAGGAGCGGAGCAACTCGCCACCGCGTTCGAGCAACAGCGTGGAATCGGGACCGGCGAACTCGACCAGAATTTCGGGATGCTCCCACTCGCGATTCTGGGCGATGGGCGGATCGACGGTGATGCGGTACTTCAGCTTGAAGCCGCCGTTCGAGATTACGGCTTGCAGGAATTCTCCAATTTGTTTGGCGGCGGCAACTTTGTCGGTGATTGGCATAGAAACAGTTCTCAGTTGTCAGGTCTCAGTAAGATCGAGAATGCAGCCGAGCTTTGCTCGGCTGGGACGGCTGACCACCCCGGCCCGCAAACAACGCGGCCTGGGGAACCCCGGCGAGGGCGGCCGTCCCTACGTGATAGCTACTTCTCTTTCTTTCTGGCTCGCTTCTCCATCATCTCGCGCATCTCTCGGCCTAGTCTGGTGCGGTTCATCACCGACTGCTGGACGATTCCGATCAGTTGTCCGGCTGACCAATACAGGCCCAAGCCCGCCGGGAGATTCCAACTCATTAGGCCTAGCATGCCGGGCATCATGATGTTCATCATTTTTTGTTGCGCTGGATCCATGCCGGCTTGCGGAGTCATGCGCTGCATTACCAGCATGGTGACGATGATCGCGACCGGGAGAATGTGCCACGGGTCGGGCGCGGATAGATCGTGAATCCAGAGCCAGGGCGCGTGCCGCAGATCCATGGCTACGTTGAGCATGCGGTAATAGGCAAATAGAAACGGCATCTGGATCACGAGCGGCAGACATCCGCCGGCCGGATTCACGCCTTCTTGTTTGTAGAGCGCCGAAATTTCCTGGTTCATCTCGGCTTTACGCGGATCGCGCAGGCTGTACTTCTTGTACTTTTCCTGAATCGCTTTGATCTGCGGGGCGACGCGCTGCATCTTGAGCATCGACTTCATCTGCGTCAGACGGAGCGGCAACAGCGCGACGTTGATGACCAACGTCTGCAACAGGATGGCCCAGCCCCAGTTGGGGACGATGTGGGAATACATCCACTTTAGCCAGAGAAAGAGTGGACGCGCGATAAGGCCCAGCCAGCCGAAGTCAACCACGGCGCGCAGATCCGGCTCGGCGCCGGTGATGCCGGGCACGGAGACTGCTTCGAGATCGGAAAGCGCTTTCGGGCCTACATAGAGGCGAGCATCGGTTGCGCCTTTGAGGCTGCCGACGGCCGCGCCCAGCACGTCTACCTTATCCATCTGCTTGGTATCGGAGCCGCCGTGTGGAATTTCAATCGCATTGCGCAGGGTTACCAGCGTTGCATTCTTCGCATCCTGCGGGACGAAAACTGCCGCGAAATATTGGTCGGACACACCCGCCCAGTTGAACGGCCCGGGCAGAGTTCCACCGCCGCTGATTTTTTTTATGGCCAGCCGTTCGACCTTGTCATCGTTCTGGTAGACGATCTGGCCGAGCGCGTATTGTGGACCAGTCAAATCGGCGCCGAAGCCCGCGGGCCACATGGGTAAGGACGCGACGGGGGCGCCTTTGACTTGGACGGCGGTCTGCACTCCGACCACATAGCTGTCGCGATCGAACGTGAATGTCTTGTATACAGATACGTCGCTATCGGAGTACGCGAAGCTGATTTTCGTGGGAGCGGTGTACCTGCTGCCGAGGGGCATGGGACCGACATCAACTGTAGGATTTCCGGGCAGCGTTCCGATATAGAGGGCGGAGTTCACCTTGTTCCGCAGCTCCTCGTCATACGTCCACAACGTCAGCGGATAGCCATACTTCTCCGCCGCCGTCGCGTTCACCAGTTCGAGCGGACCGCCTTTGTCGTCGGTGTACTTCTTCAGTACCCACGACTTCACGCGCGCGCCGCGATTGGTGAAGACGATGCGGTAGACGTCGTTTTCGATGACGGTCTCGGACTCGGTGGCCGCCTGCAGCGGAGCCGATTCGTGGATTACCTGTCTGCCGGGAGGGACGAAGGGCGGCGTTTGTTGCGCCGAGTTCTGAGCGGGGGCGATTGTTCCCGGCTGTGCAGTTGGGCGCTCAGCAACGCTCGCCGGCTTTGCCGGGGGCTGCGGGCCGTACTTTTTCAGGAGAGGCTGGAACAGCATGATGACCAGAAAGGTCAGCGCAAAGACGATCAACAGCCTGCGCTCCATTCCGGGTTCTTGCTGAGGATTTTGAAATTCTGCCAAATCAGTCGCTCGTCTCTTGGTTAGTGTTGCTCATAGTTATTTCCGCTCATGGGCGAAAGGAGCGTAGGGTGCCGACTGTACTGCCGAGCCCGGCTCGGCCCGACGGCCGAGGGCGGCCGTCGCTACGTGAGCCGTGCCGTTACCCGCCGCTTTTACTACCGGATCCAGGCCACCTTTTGCCAGGGGATGGCAACGCAACACGCGCCATGCTGCCATTGCTCCTCCGCGCAACGCGCCGTAGCGCTCTACCGTTTCCATGGCATACTCCGAGCAGGTCGGCACGTAGCGGCAGGACGGCGGAAACGCCGGCGAAATCCACCGTTTGTAGAGCCGCAATACCCGGAGCACGAGAGAGTTCATGGCTTTATCTTTAATTTCTGTCTCTCTATCTTCTTGGTAGTGGTGCAGTTTCAGAATTGCCGTCCCTCAGCGGCTAAAGCCGGCACTGAAAATAAGGCATTTATCGCAGCGGTAAACCGCTGCGCCACCCAAAAGCAAGACCAAAATCGAGTTTTTCAGCACTCTGTAACGCCGCAGTCAAAACAATACACTTACCGCAGCGCTGGAGCGCTGCGCCACCCAAAACAAGCGCAAGATCGACTTTTTCCGCAGGCTGCGAAGCCGTGCCCTTTCAAAGCCGCCTCAAACTGCACCACTATCATCTTCTGTTACTTCTCTTTTTCTTTTGCGGTCAGCTTCTTCTTGATCGCTTCGAGCGCCCAGCCCACTTCTTCGAGCACAATCGAAAATTCCAGTTTCAGCACCGACTTCTTCGGATTGATTACGACATCGACGGCGCCCGAACCCTCGAGAAGCGGACGACGCAGCCGCACAGCTTCACGCAGGCGGCGCTTAATCCGGTTGCGCTCGACCGCGCCGCCCAGCACCTTGCCCACGGTGAACCCAATGCGCGCGCGGTCTGTCGGAGGGGCATTTTCCGAACGCGTGTTTTCTGCAAGAGCGTGGTTGGCCCGCAGATAGTACACGGTCAGGTGCGGGGAAAAGTGGCGCCTCCCTTGTTTGTATACGCGATCGAAGTCGGAATGTTTCAGCAGCCGCGCCGCGCGGGGGAAGCTTGCTCCCGGCTTGGCCGCGGGCTGCTTTCCACTGCGCTCGGGAGCGTCGGCGCTCACCGGCTCACAATCCTGCACAAAGCGTTAGCGTTAACGTTAACGATAAAGACGGCCTTCGCTGTCGGCTGAGGGAAATTAATCGCGGAAACCCGGCTTCACGGATACGCGCTTGCGTCCCTTGGCCCGGCGGCGTGAGAGCACTGCGGCTCCACTCTTGGTCTTCATGCGAGTCCGGAACCCGTGCTTCTTCGAGCGCTTGCGCCGGTTGGGTTGAAATGTACGTTTCGGCATCGAAAATCCCTGCTCCTGATGGAATCAGCTAACTTGAGGCAAACGGTAAGTATAAATGACGGGGGGCGGGGCGGCAAACGGCACAGCCGCGATTTTCGCTACGAGACTCTGCCGAGCTGCGCTCGGCTGGGCAGGTGGGGGCACCCTTCGACAAGATCAAGGCAGGCTCTGCCCCTACGTGTTCCGAGGTCGAACCCGCAGCCTGGGAGTTCTGGCTATACTCGATTCTTCAGGCTGAAATCGGAGATGCGCTTTTTATTGCTGAGCGCTTCGCCTACTTATCACGATGAACCTGGATGACACGATTGTCGCCATCGCTACTCCGCCGGGACGCGGGGGCATTGGCGTGGTGCGGCTGGCGGGGGCGGAGGCGCGAGCTATTGCTGCGCCTATGCTCCGGCTGACACACCCGCTCGAGGCCGGACGGGCGGTTCATTGCGAATTGATCGAACCTTCGTTGATTGAAGCATCTGCGCCTGCTGCTTCCGTGGACTCTGCCGAGCTGCGCTCGGCTGGACGGCCGAGGGCGGCCGTCCCTACGTGGTCTGGGGTACAATCTGGCGCTCGTATTGACGAAGTTGTGGTTACTTTTTTTGCTTCGCCACACTCTTATACCACCGACGACATTGTTGAAATCTCGGCGCATGGATCGCCGGTCGTGCTGCGGCACATCGTCGAACTTTGTCTGGCGCGTGGCGCACGACTGGCCGAGCCGGGGGAGTTCACCATGCGCGCCTTTCTCAACGGACGACTGGACTTGACCCAGGCTGAAGCGGTTCGCGATTTGATTGACTCGCAAACTTTGTTTCAAGCCAAGGTGGCGGCGCAGCAACTCGACGGGGCGCTTTCTAATCGGCTTAAGCCTATCAAGCAGAAATTGGTCGAGTTGATCGCGCTGCTCGAGGCTGGCATCGACTTCGCCGAAGACGACGTCTCGGTGGCGCCGGATGCCACCATCCTTGAGCACATTGCTCAGGTTAAAAGCCCGCTGCTGCGGCTTGCCGCTACTTTTACTTATGGGAAGATCGTGCATCAGGGGCTCACGCTTGCGATTGTCGGACGTCCTAACGTTGGCAAGTCGAGCCTTTTTAATCGGCTGGTGGAACGCGAGCGCGCCATTGTAACGGCCCAGCCCGGCACCACGCGCGACCTGGTCAGCGAGACTGTGGCCATTGGTGGAATTCCTGTGGAACTGGTGGACACGGCTGGGATTCGGCGCGCGCTCGACGAAGCCGAAAGTCTGGGCATCAAAAAATCGATGGAGGCTCTGGCCGATGCCGACTTAGTGCTGGTAGTTATTGACAAGACCCAAGACTTATCGGAGGAAGACTTCGAGTTACTTCGTCAGGTGGCGGGGCGTCCGGCGATTGTGGTGGAGAACAAGTGCGACTTGTTCGGAGGAGATAGGAATAGCCCTGCCGGGCTGCGCCCGGCTGGGGCGGACGAATGCGTCCGCCCCTACGTGGGCGCGGATGATCGCACGTCAGTGGAACGAATTTCTACTTCTGCGCTTACCGGGGAAGGGATTTCGTCCCTGCGCGGCGCCATTCTTAAGCATTCCCTGGGAGACTCCGGCATCTCGGCAGAGCCAGGGTTTCTGACTAGCGTTCGGCACGAGCGACTGGTTAACGACGCGCTCGCTGCGCTCGACGCCGCCAGCAAGGCGGTCGAGGGCCGGGTTCCGCACGAAATGTTGTTACTCGATTTGTACGCGGCTTTGCGCCCGCTCGATGAAATCACCGGCGCCACCAGTACCGAGGACATTCTGAATCTGATCTTCGGCAGCTTCTGCATTGGAAAGTAGAATCATGTCCGGTAGGGTCCGATGAGATGTAAAATAGACGAATAATTGCTGAAAAGCTGGCTGCGTTGGAGCGTGCGCTGTTGCGTGAACGCAGAGATCGCATTCACGAGAAGGCCTCTGGCTGAGACTCCAGGCCGCCGCGGTTCTGCTGAATACGGACATTCCTGCATACACACTGCTGAGCTTTGGGCCTCCTGAGGAGCGCGCTCGGTTTGTTCTGCATCCCGAATTGCGCGACGAGATGATCGCCAACGTACGCTGGGCGGGGGTAGTGGGTCAAATCATACTGACCCACTACCTGGGCGGGATATATCCGCACGACAGATGGCAAGCACATTGAGGTCCTGGCGTGAGCGCGAGCGACCATCAGGCACTCATCGAAACGCTCGAGCGAAACCCTGAACTGCTGCGGCAAGTGGAGGCGCTGAATTGGGAGAGCAACAGCCGTGAAACTTTTCAACAACATACCGAACCCGATACCCTGACGGAATTTAATTCGTCGGCACTGGACTGGCCGCAGCCGGAACCCCTGGGCGGAGAGTTGCCGCCCGTTCCCGCACTTGACGCGCGGCTGATGCCCTCTGCACTCCGTCCCCTGGTAGAGGACGCGGCAGAGCGTATGCAAGTCCCCATCGACTTTCCGGCGGTTGTTTCTGTCCTTTGTCTTGCCGGCGTGACCAACAGGCGCGCGGCCATCCAGCCCAAGGCTACGGACACGTCATATGGGCATCAGCAATCCCGAGATTCAAAAGAAGCTGTTCGGACCGAGATGGGAACACGAGATCGAAAAGCAAGACTGGCCGTTCTGCAAAAGGCTCATGCACCGACTGCAGGACTGTCCTATATGCAAGCCCAAATCACAAATTCGAAAACTTCAATGAGCGCTAACCGATTGCACTCATTGACCTAGCCGCCTGATCCGTATCGTAATGAAAATACGAGCGTTGTCGGATTTCTTGGCGATTGATCCCCGAATTCTGTGATATTCTGACGGTTGGAGTCGTTCCTCCCTGTGGCTCATCCAATGCCTATGCGACGTTGGCGGCAAATCTTGCGTTTTCTGGCGGCGGTACAACTGCTGCCCGCTCTGGAGAGCGGGGAGGAAACCCTCGTCGGTGGTCAGGCGGTGCTGGAAGGCGTGATGATGCGTTCGCCGCATGCCTGGGGCATTGCCGTGCGCAAACCGTCGGGCGAAATTGTCACGCACAGCGAGCCGCTCGAGCGCCCTTCCGAGCAGCATAAGTGGATGGGCTGGCCGGTGGTGCGCGGAGTAATGACGCTGGGCCACGCGATGACACTGGGGTTCCGCGCGCTGAAGTTTTCCGCCAATGCGGCGCTGGAAGAGATCAACGCCGACGATCCTGCTGGCAAAGATTCCGATCAAACTCCTGCCAAGAAATTTGAAATCACGGGCTGGATGGCGGCATTGAACATGGCCTTCTCCATCGCCTTCTTCATCTTCATGTACAAGTATCTGCCGCTGCTGGCCACGACCGAACTGAAAAGAGTGAATCCGGTTTTCGGGGAACAATTTGTGTTCAACCTGGTGGACGGGCTGATCCGGATCACGATGTTTCTGCTGTTTGTGTGGGGCATCTCGTTGTGGAAAGACATTCGCCGCGTGTACGAATACCACGGAGCCGAACACAAAACTGTGTTTGCCTTCGAGAATGGCGATCCGCTCGAAACCAGAGCGGTGCAGAAGTATTCAACCTATCATCCGCGCTGCGGAACCAGCTTCCTGATGACGGTGATGATCATCTCGATGCTCGTCTATATGGCGATTCCGGTGCATACCTTCTGGTCTCGCTTCGCCATCCGGATCGCTTTGCTGCCGCTGATTGCGGGCATCTCTTACGAGATCATTCGCTTCGCCGCCAAGCGTTTTTCGGCCAGGAGATCTTCGATTCAATCGGGCTTCTCGCTGTTCTCGCTCATGACGGCTCCCGGACTGTGGCTGCAGCGAATCACGACGCAGCCTCCAGACGACCGCGAAGTCGAGTGCGCAATCGTGGCCTTGGACCAAGCGATGGCGCTGGAAAAACAGCACGGTGGCGAACTGGTAATTGCCTAGCGGTGCCCGCCGCGAACTCTTGTTTTCTTTCTCATTCCACCTAAAATCAGAGTAGAGACGTCGGCTTGCCGCGTCTCCTGCCGCAGACTGAGACGGGGCAAGCCCCGTCTCTACGGATGAAAATTATGTATGAACGCTTAGACCAAATTGAAATGCGCTACGAAGAACTTAATCGCGCACTCGCTTCGCCGGAGATCACTAACGATTCCGCGAAATACCAGAAGACCGCCAAGGCGCATAGCGAAGTACGCGAGATTGTCGAAAAATACCGCGAATACAAGGACCTGAAGCGCGGAATCGCCGAAAGCAAGGCCGTTCTGGTCGACGAAAAAGACCCGGAGATGCGAGCCTACGCCGAAGAAGAACTGGTGAAGCTCGACGCGCGCATCGCGACCGTTGAGGAAGAACTCAAGGTGTTGTTGCTGCCGAAGGATCCCAACGACGAGAAGAACGTGGTTCTCGAAATTCGTGCTGGAACTGGCGGCGATGAGGCCACGCTGTTTGTGGCGGAAGTCTTCCGCATGTACAACCGCTATGCCGAAACGCAGAAGTGGAAAGTGGAAGTGCTCTCCACGTCGGAATCGGGCGTGGGCGGCCTCAAGGAAGTGATTGCGCTGATCGAGGGCGAGCGCGTCTATTCGCGGCTGAAATATGAAAGCGGCGTGCATCGCGTGCAGCGCGTGCCCGCGACCGAGCAGCAAGGACGAGTGCATACCTCGGCGATCACGGTCGCGGTGCTGCCGGAAGCGGAAGAGGTCGACGTCAAGATCGAGGCTAAAGACCTGCGCATCGATACGTTCTGTTCGTCGGGACCGGGCGGACAGTCGGTGAATACAACGTATTCCGCAGTGCGGATCACGCACATTCCGACGGGCACGGTGGTGAGTTGCCAGGATGAGAAATCGCAGATCAAGAACCGTGAAAAAGGCATGCGCGTTCTGCGCTCGCGACTCTACGAAGTTGAAATGCAGAAGCAGGCGGATGCACTGGCCAAAGAGCGCAAGCAGATGGTTGGCTCAGGCGATCGCTCGGAAAAAATCCGGACTTACAACTTTCCTCAGAACCGGCTGACCGATCATCGCATCGGGTTCACCATTCATCAGCTTGAGCAGGTGATGGACGGCAAACTGCAGCCGATCATCGACGCGCTGATCACCCACTATCAGGCGGAGAAGATGAAAGCGGAGACGGCGGGAGTGGTGTAAGGGCGATTGCAGAAGTCAAAGGTCAGATTGCAGAAGTGGACTTCGCGGGCGACCAACGACTACCTCTGCAGTCTGACCTCTAACCTCTGCAATCCTCCTATCTCCGTGGTGAAATAGACTGGTGCAACTTCGCCAGGCTCTCAACTCGGCCATCGAGCGGCTGACTTCCGCGCAAGTTCCTTCGCCGCGGATGAATGCCGAACTGCTCATCATGTTTACGCTCGATTGCGACCGCGCGTATCTATATGCGCATCCCGAGCGGGTGCTCACTCCCGACGAAATGCAACGCTATGGCGAAGCTCTCGCGCGCCGGGCTGCCGGCGTTCCGGCGCAGTACATCACCGGACACCAGGAATTCTGGGGCTTGGATTTGATTGTGTCGCCGGCGGTGCTCATCCCTCGCCCGGAGACGGAGCATGTGGTGGAAACTGTGCTCGCGCTGGCCGCATCGGCTGATACAGAGGAAAGTCAAGAGCGAGATCAAAAACAGCGGACAAGAGTGTCCGCTCCACACGAGCTACGCATCGTCGACGTGGGTACTGGGTCGGGGGCCATCGCCTTGGCGCTGGCTACGGAACTCCCTGCGGCTGAGATTTTCGCCACAGATATTTCTTCCGATGCACTGGAAGTCGCTCGGGCTAATGCTGCCAGGCACAACCTCACTTCGCGAATCGACTTTCGCTCCGCGGATTTGCTTGGGGGATTGCCTACAGCTTCGTTCGACTTCGTGGTTTCAAATCCTCCCTACGTCGGCGACTCGGAGGAAGATTCGGTACAGCTCGAAGTGCGCAAGTTCGAGCCGCGCAATGCGGTATTCGCCGGACCGACGGGGCTGGAAGTTATCGAACGCCTGATCCCGCAAGCGCGCGAGGCACTTCGTCCCGGCGGATGGCTGGTATTCGAGATCAGCGGAACGATTGCCGACCGGGTGCGACACTTTTTATCGAGTTGGGCAGAAGTCGAGATCAGAAATGACCTGCAAGGCATCGCTCGGGTGGCGTTGGGCAAAAAAAATTAATGTATCGGTCTATTAGAATCATGATGTTAGCGGGAAATTCGCGCCAAATCTTTGTTTTTAAAGGACTTATTCGTACAATATTCCGGAATAAGGACTTAGAGGCGCAGGCCTCAGGGTATCGAGGCTTCCAAAAGTAAAATCCTGCCGAAATAAGAAAAGGTGCGGGGAGTGGTCCGCACCTTCGATCTTCAAGATTTCTGCTCTAAGTTTAGTATACCAATTTCGACCTACCTCCCGGACAAGGTTTCGCAATTTATTTTCGAGATTATGCACTTGACACAAGGTTGACAATGTGGTACTGTTTGAAACATGGATTTCACTTTTTCACAGCCTTCCGTTTCGGTTGCGTTTGGCCCTTCAAATGCTTGCGGACGGCCTTCACAATTTCAGGGTGAAAAAGGTGCTTTAGAGCCTCCTCGTCCGTCATGTGAATCGGGTGTTTTTTTGATGATTTCGGCATGGGTGACCTTATGACAGAAGCCATTGACCTCTGCGAGCTAGTTGACCGTTTTGGTGACGACCAGCAGTGCCGCAACTACCTTGAGCACCTACGCTGGCCCAACGGTATCCGCTGCCCCAAGTGCGGCGGGGAACGCGTCTCGTCCATCCTAAAGCGCGATCAGCACAATTGCGATAGTGAATCATGCGGCTATCAATTCTCCGTCACGGCGGGCACGATCTTTCACGATACTCATTTGGCACTGACGAAATGGTTTCTTGCTGTGTACTTGCTTTGCCAGTCCCGCAAGGGTATGTCTGCAAACCAGCTTAAACGGATGTTGCGGATTAACTACCGGACGGCTTGGTATCTCTGTCACCGTATCCGACACGCAATGGCTGAGGAACCGTCCCGCGAGAAGCTGACAGGTACGGTTGAAGTTGACGAGACCTACGTGGGAGGAAAGAAAATCGGCTGGGGTGTTGGGGCTGGTAAGAAGGCCAAGGAACCTGTCATTGGCATTCGACAGCGCGGCGGCGAATTGCGGTTCTTCCACGCTGAGGATGTAAAGGCTGGAACGCTCGCGACGTACATCAAAGAAAACATCAGCGACGATGTGGACGTGATTATGACCGACGAATTGGTCGCCTACCCGTTCGCTATGAAGCGAGCCGCCGTGCCAGACCACAAGCACAAGACGGTGCAACATAGGGCGAAAGTCTATGTGAAGGGCGACATTCACACGAACACTGTGGAATCGGCTTTCTCTCTGCTCAAGCGCGGTATAATGGGGACGTGGCATCGGGTATCTGCAAAGCATCTCGAAGCGTACTTGGACGAGATGACGTGGCGATTTAACAATCGCAAAAATCCATTCCTGTTTCGGGACACAATGCTGAAACTCATCCATTCGGAAAATCTTGAATACAAGCAGCTTACCGCCGCGTAGACTCAAAACAGCTACTTGTGGAAGGAATCCGCAAAATAGAGTATTGTTATACGTTCTTTCCCCATTACCGGCGTAATGTGCAACAGTTGCAGCGATACCGCATCTTATGGATGTGACCTCAAAAAAGAAACCGCCCGCCAGCGTCAGGAGAGACGACGTGGAATGGAACATCGAAACCGAGCGCGAAGATGATGGCCGATGGATCGCAGAAATTCCTGCCGTCCCTGGGGTGATCGTATACGGCGCAACGCAAGACGAAGCCAAACGAAAAGCATATGCTCTAGCCCTACGGGTCATCGCAGATGACGTGGAGAGTGCCAAAAACGTTCCACGCTCGATAAAAGTCGACTGCGTTTCCGCGTGAGCCAGTGGCGGAGCGTGAAGGCGAAACAAGCCTTCAAGGCTTTGCTTAAAATCGGTTGGTCTGTTTCGTCGCAAACCGGTTCTCATATCAAACTCAAACACAAAACATTGGCCTATCCGATGTACGTATGGTCGTATGGCGATAGCGACGAACTCGGTTCTAAAATTCTCTCTCGCATCGCAAAACATACTGGCCTAACTCCCGAAGACCTCTGAAAACCTCTACTATAAAGAACTAGCCGCTGCATAGGGAAGGACTGAAACTCTTACCGACTGCTTCGGCAATTGTTTCCCACACGTTTTACACGAATACGTGAATGACAATTCAAACGTATAAGGGGGAGACATTGCCAAGGGCGGTTTAACAACAATTGTCGTTTTCTCGAATGTAACCCCAGGATTAAGTAACCCCGGTAATTGTCTGTGCCGCATACGTTCATCTGAGCCCTTCGGTTTATCAAAACCAGTGGGTTCTACTGCAAATGAACATATAGAGCACACAGTTATCCAAATTTCTACTAGGTCTGCGCTTGTGCTTGAAACATTAGTAAAAGTGACATCAACTGGGATATTACCATCCTTATCTTGATTTATGGAACGCGCTAGGATAGGCAGGTTGTTAATCTGAGATTCCTCTGGAAAGAGGCTGAATTGTACTTTTGCCAATTCTGGTGGCTCAGGTTTCCCAACCTTCGCGAGACCGCTAGTGATACTCTTCTCCGATTTAGATACCATGCTAGAAAGAGCATCCGCTGTTTCCTTTAAGGCTGACTTAACTCCACCAACATCCGTCTTAACACCTTGCACGTCGTGCTGAACCTCTCCAATCTTCTCGTCGGCGTGTTGATTTGATTTATTCACCGCAGCGGCAACGATGGCCTTCTGATCACTCGCGTTAGCTTCCTCCATTACTACTTGCTGGTGCCACAAAATCACGCTCCATGCGAATCCCATCCCCACGACAGCACTGCGCCAAACCCACTTCTTTATAGGTGTCATTTGGCCCTCTGGAACGAAGGCAATGACAATAGACCCCACCGTCGGAATCCATGCTGCCAAGAAATTGACGAGTTTGGGATCGTTCCAGTATTTGTGGATACCCCAACCTGTCCAAACTGCTGCGCATAGCCCCGCAATGGCGATAACAATCCATCCCGATTTCTTAATAGAAAAACGTTTCTGCTTGGACTCGACCTCGGCCATAGACACCTCCGCCTTTCGCATGATTCCTGCTTACTGGTTTCCCAATAAACGGGAGACCATGCAATCGACGAAGAAAGGCTATCGAATTGCATAACCTGTGTCAAATGCACAATCCCGTTTATTTTCCCAGCCTTTTCATCGACTTAGCGGGAAAATCGTCGCGACAGGGGCTTGACAACTTTTTGTGAGACTTCGCGGTTCTGGCGACGGTTAGAACGTCACTCGCACGCCCAGTTGTGCCGCGAATGGAATCCCCACGGTGGTGCCGGGGCCGAAGAAATCCCCCAAGGCGCCTTCGGGGATTTCGAGCTGCTTCAGGCTGGTTACCGGAATGTGCGGGAAGCAGTTTGGGCCACCGCAGAGATAGGTAACATTGCCGCTTGCAAGCTCAGCCTGGTCCACCGGGAGTTGGGCTATATTTACCGCGAAATTCGCGCCGGGATTGTTGCGGTTGAAGATGTTGAAGAACTCCGCAAACGGATAAAGCTGCCAGCGCTCATTAAGTTTGACAGGGCGGGCAACGCGCAGGTCCGACTGTATATAAGGCGTACCGCGGAATTCGTCGAGGCTGGTGTACACCCCGTTCACATAAATGCGCCCGCTGTTGTCTGCCGTCGTGATGGTGATGGGACGCGCGCTCTCGACCTGAGTGATGCTGCTCAACTCGATGCCGCCCGGAATGTGGACCGTACCGGCGAGCACAAAGCGGTGACGAACGTCTTCGCCAGAGGGACCGTAATCACCGGGTCCAAAAGCGTCGAGCTTTCCCTTATTCGGTCCACTCTGCGCCGTGCAGACGCCATCCACATAGTCAAATAGCTCGCCGAGCACGCAACCCCAGGTCTGCGCCTTGGAAAGCGTGTAGTTGGCCACCAGACTGAAGCGGCGCATGTTGCCCTGCAAATGCAACATCAGCCCGTTGTAGCTGGAGCGGTTGTTCGATGCGAAGACGGTGGCCGCGGGATAGGGAAAAGCGCGATAGCCGTGGTTTCCCTGTTCGTGGGTGTAGTCAGCGCTGACTATCCAATTTTCGTTAAAAGCATGCTGTACTCCGCCGGTAGTGTGGATGGCGTAAGGCGTCTTGTAGTTGGGGTCGATGAGCGATGGGGGCGCCGCGGAACTCTGCGTCACTGACCCAAACGAATTCACCGCCTCAAACGCCGTGCCCAAGCCGTTTTGCGCCAGGTCGTCGTAGTAGAGACCGAAACCGGCGCGAATCACGGTCTTCTCGCTGTTACCCGGCGAATAGGCAATCCCGAGTCGAGGCGCGATTTGCTTATGGTAATCATGAGGAACCGCCTCCGGATATCCCAATGATGGCAAAAGGTCAAAGCTGGGATTGGCAGCCTGGCTTAGTCCAGAAGCGTTGAAGAGCCCGAAGGTGGTCTGATAACGCAAACCGTAGTTGACGGTGAGGTGATGCGAAACGCGCCACGAGTCCTCGGCGTAGAACGCGAGCCGCTGCACATTCTGTGAAAAGTTGCCGTTGCCGCCGGGCGTGTACGTGCAGGTTGAGCCGTCCGAGGTGGTGAAGTTGATGCACTCTGGCGTGAAGGTTCCGAACACGCCCGGGTTCTGTACGTAATAGGTTGGGTCGTTGATGTACTGGGCGAGTGTCTCCGCCGTGGATGCAAACGCGCCGCTGAGCACAGGTTCGTGAATAAAGTCGACTCCGAATTTGAGCGCATGGCTGCCGGCAACGTGGCTCAGGTCGTAGCGAAACTGATATTTCTCCTGATTGCGCAGGTCGGGAAAAAGAGTAATGGGAGTGGCGAACTGATTGTCGCCGAAAGTTTCGAAACCTGAAACCGTCAGCGCTGTGGCGCTGAAGGGAAATGCCAGGGCGAAGCCCAGATCCGAGTTGCGCGTCTGCGTCAGGTGCAGCAGACTCGCGCCCAAGACCAGATTGCCGAGCCACGTCGGACTGAACGTATACGTATTGCTGATGACCGTGTTCCAGTAGTTGTTGTGCGTGATCAGCCCGGTGGAGGGCAGCGTGCCCTGTTGCACCAGAGCATTGTGCGTGAGGTAGCTGTCTTGCGAGGTGCGCAGGAACCACTGCGACTTCGGCGACTCGGCCCAGTCAAAACGCACCGAGCCGATGTAGTCGCGGAACGGAATGGGAACTGTCCCCGGGACGGCAATGGAAGGGACGCCCGTAATCAGGCCGTCCTGCGCCAACTGCGACAGAGCATTGAATTGCGTGAGGCTGTTGTTGTCGTAGGCTATGCTGGCGTCTTCGTGAACGTTCTCGAATGAGGTGAAGAACCAGATTTTATTTTTTGCGATCGGGCCGCCTAGCGTGCCCACGTAATTCTGGCGAGAGAATGGCTGCTTGGGATTGGGCGCGGGATTCTCAATGGGAAAGCGGGCGTTGAGATCTGCCGCGCGTTCGTAGAGAGCTCCGTCGCCGTGCCAGTCGTTCGTGCCGTGCTTGGTGGTGATCACGACGGAACCGGCCGTCGTCCAGCCGGTGTCGGCATCTTCATTCGAGGTGCGTACGGCAAATTCCTGAATGCCATCGGGCGAGAAATTTTGCAGGAAGCCGCCGATCCAGTCGTCGGAGTTGTCGGCGCCGTCGACCGACAATTCGTTGTTCAGGCCGGAGCTTCCTCCAGTGGAAACGGCGGTGATGCGGGCCTTGGTCGGATCGGAAGGTTCGACGGGCTCGGTTCCGGGCACGAGATACGCGATGTTGGCGAAACTGCGGGCTGGAAGCGGAAAAGATTCCAGATCCTGACTGCCGACCACGCCCCCATGTACCGCACTCGCCGTGTCAAGCGCCTCGGTCGTGATTGAGGACGCAGTCCCCTGCACGTTGACCGTCTCGCGGGTGTTTTGCAGTTTGAGGGTGACGGAGATGTCGCGCACCACGCTGACTTCGACATCGACATCGGCGGTCGCATCGGCAAAGCCCTTAGCCGACACAGTGACTTGATAAGATCCGGGCAACAGGCCCTCAATGCGGAACTCTCCGCGCTCATTCGCCATCGCTTCGCGCGTGGTTGAAGAACCTTTTGACTGCAGCGCGATTTGCGCACCCGCCACGCGTGCTGCGGTCGCATCCTGGACCTCTCCTCGAAGCGCGCCGTTTGAATTCTGCGCGCGCAGGAGGGGCGTAACGCAGAACAGCAACAGAAACATCACGAGAATAAGGGCGCGGAGTTGGAAACTCGATTTGCGAGTTTCACCGCAAGGAAGACTGGCGTGCATGGAGAACCGTCCGGCGAACTAAAGGATTGCCGCTGTGAAAAATTGCTGCGGAATAATGGCCTGCGCGGCGAAACAGACTAGCTCATCGAGGGTAAACAGACATGCCCGCTACTACCAGCGATAGTGGGGCGAAGGCGACTGGCGCAGGAGACCGCGGGAAACTGCATAGGTCCTTCGCCCCGCTCAGGATGACAGCTATTTCGCGAGGGGGAGGCCTAGCGGACCAACCACTCCGTCATTTCATGCGTCAGCGCCAGAACCGGGGCGTAAGTGGCAGCGACACACAACAGAGCTATGAGAACAGGAGGAATGGCGTGCCACGGACGCATCCGCATCTGGCGAGATTTGCCGGCTTCGGCTTCACTCCAGGCGAGCAGGCGCGTCACGCGGGTGCTGATTGAGCCGGTGACGAAGCCCACGGTGCAAACGGGAGCGGCTTCAACAGGAATCAGCCGGGAGAGCTTGACCAGGGCCGCAGCCAGGTCGACGGCGTCATCAAGACTTGAAACCGCGGCATCATCGGCGGTCAGTTCGGCGGCATGTGACCAAGCGTCTTCCAGTTTCGCCATGCCGGGAAACGGACAAAAACGGAAGACGAGTTTCTTCAGGTTGTCGCGCGACCGCATATGCGCGAGTTCATGTTTCAGGGCAACCTGCAATTCGTCGGGAGTCAGCAGCGCAACCGTGGCTTCTGAAACCAGCACCGTCGGTTTGCGGAGGCCTACCAGGGTGAGTGGCGGAGCCTCGCGTCGGGAGCGAAAGGTCACGGCATCTGCTTGGGTCCAAGCCGCGGCATCGACGCGCAGACGATGCGCGCCTTCGAGCCAACCGGCCACCACACGAGACGTTTGGGTCTGGGCGGTGATCACGCGCCCGCAGCCGCAGGCAATCAGCAACAGAGCGCAAATGCCCAGCGCGAGCGGCATCGCGCCGATGCCTTCCTCGACATTCATCGACCGTGGCTCCAGCAATTGAAACGACGGCACCACGAAAACGAATGTAACGACAACCGAAACCGCCAACGGCAAAACACGCAGAGCAAAGAACAGATCAGTTAACCTCCGTTCCGTGGCATGCAGCAGCTTCAACGAGCGCCACCCGACTGCCACTACTGCCGATAGCAGGCAGTAGACGAGAACGAAGAAAGTCAATGAGACGGCGATTCCACGCAGGGCAAACATCAGCGTCGCTCCGGCAGCGTTTTTTCACGGGCCGCGCTTTCCCGGTTCTTGGTGTGGCGGGCTTGGAGTTCCTGGCGCTTGCGTTCGACCAGAAGCTGCAACTCATCGAGCAGTTGCGCGTCATGAGTGCTGAGCGCTTCCACCAGGTACGAAAGCGGCAGCGCGGCAGCGTCGCCCGATCCCAGCAATTGGCGGATACTCTCGAGCGCCGTCACCCGTTGCAGTTCTTCGGGCGTTTGGCGCGGAGTGTAGCGGAACGCCCTGCCATCTTCAACGCGGCTAAGCAGGCCCTTTTTGTAGAGACGGTCCACGGTTGTCATCACCGTGGTGTAAGCCTGATGGATGTTGTCATCCGCAAGCAGTTCGCGAACCGTGGCGCTGCCGCGCGTCCAAAGCGCCTGCAGCAACTGCTGCTCGAGAGGGCCGAGGTGAGGTCTTGATCTTGACCCAAAAATTGAAAAAGCCTTGGTCATTTCGAAGTGCGGACGCAAGGTTCCGCCCGAAAAGAATACCATCCGACAGCGCTCCTTGCACGCATGAATTAGAGCGCGGCTAGGGCACTGCGCCCGCCGGCAGAATCTCTTCCACGTCGATCTTCGTGGGATAGTTTCCCGTATAGCAGGCGGAGCAGTACGTGGTCTTATCCCCGTCCGAACACGCTTTCTTGAGACCTTCGAGCGACAGATAGGCGAGGGAATCGGCGACGATGAACGTGCGTATCTCTTCGATCGTCTTGTTGGCGGCGATGAGCTCTTTCTTCGATGGCGTGTCGACGCCATAGAAGCAAGGCGAGATGGTCGGCGGACAGGAAATCCGCATGTGCACTTCTTTCGCGCCGGCGTTACGAATCATGCGGACGATCTTCTTGCTGGTGGTGCCGCGCACAATGGAGTCGTCGACCAGAATCACGCGCTTGCCTGCGATCAGGCTGTGCACGGCGTTCAGTTTCAGCTTCACTCCGAAGTCGCGCACCGACTGTTGCGGCTCAATGAAAGTGCGTCCGACGTAGTGATTGCGAATCAAGCCGAGGCGAAACGGGATGCCGCTTTCGGCGGCGTATCCGATGGCTGCGGTATTGCCGGAATCGGGGACGGGAACGACGATATCGGCGTCCACCGGAGCTTCGCGCGCCAACTGGCGCCCCATGGCGTCGCGGCTTTGATCGACGGAGCGGCCAAACACCAGGCTGTCAGGACGCGAGAAATAAACATGCTCAAAAATGCAGCTCGATTGCGCCGGAGACGGAGAATAAAAACGCGAGCTGATGCCTTCCGGACCGACGATGACCAACTCGCCGGGTTTGACGTCGCGTTCGTAGGTGGCTCCGAGCAAATCAAATGCGCAGGTTTCGGAAGCAAAGACGATCGTGTCTTTTTTCTCGCTGGTCTGAGCCGGAATACGGCCCATAGCCAATGGGCGAAAGCCGCGCGGGTCGCGGGCGGCAAAGATACGGTCGCGGCTGAGCATAACCAAAGAGAAGGCGCCTTCCACGCGGCGCAGGGCGTCGGCGATGGCATCGGGCAGAGTGTGCTCGCGCGAAAGCGCAATCAGGTGCACCAGTACTTCCGTATCGCTGTTGGATTGGAAGATCGAGCCCTGGCCCTCCAGCTTGGCGCGCAGCGCGTGCGCATTGGTCAGGTTGCCATTGTGAGCAACCGCGATTTTGCCCTTATTGGACTGCACCATGATGGGCTGCGCATTCAACAGGGCCGAATCGCCTGCGGTCGAATAGCGCGTATGGCCGATGGCAAGAACGCCGCGCAGAGAAGCCAGCACGTCGTGGCCGAAGATGTCGGCGACCAGGCCCATAGCCTTGTGTTGGCGCAGGCGTTCGCCGTCGGAGGTGACGATGCCCGCCGATTCCTGTCCGCGATGCTGCAGAGCGTGCAGGCCCAGGTAGGCGAGTTTCTCCGCCTCGGGGTGGGCGTGGATGGCGACGACGCCACATTCATCGCGAAATTTGTCTGAAATTAGCATTCTTAGCTCTTAGCGTTTAGCCTTTAGCTCTTAGCCAACCCAAAAATTTCCGTCAGTCCGCAGCAACGCTTGGATCCGTATGCAATGCCCTCTCCAGCGCGCCTTCGTATGCTTCCCGCAACTCGCTGACGCTCGCGGAAATCACTGACTGGTCGCCCACTGCGATCTCAACCCTGTCCGACCCCGTTTCACCCAATACATCCGCGGAGACACCGTATTCCTCCGCTACTTGTTGGATTCGCGGCAACTGGATTGGGTCACAGCTTATTACCACTCGGCTGGCATCTTCCGCGAACAGCGCAAACTCAAGGGCAGCGTGCTGCCTGGGCAATCTGACACTCAGCCCAACTCCGGCCGGCAGCGCCGACTCCACTAGCGCCACGGCCAACCCGCCATCGGCGCAGTCGTGCGCAGATTCGACCAGCCCCGCCCGAATTAAGGCCACCAGAGCGCGTTGCAGCGTAGCTTCCCTTTCGAGATCAAGCGCCGGCGGATATCCCCACACCGCTCCAAGTATCTCTTTCGCGTATTCGGACGAGCCAAACTCCACCTCGGCATCCACGGCGTCTCCGGCTTCATTCGCCCGCAGCAGGACAATCTTTCTTCCGGATTGCGCAAAGTGCATCTTCGCCGTTTTGTGGACATCTTCGAGAATCCCTACCACCCCGATCACGGGAGTCGGATAAATTCCCTCGCTCAGAGTTTCGTTGTAAAAGCTGACATTGCCGCCCGTGATCGGCGTATCGAGTTCTTCGCAGGCTTTGGTTATGCCATCGATCGTCTGCGAAAACTGCCACATGATGTTCGGCTTTTCGGGGTTGCCGAAGTTGAGGCAGTTGGTCGCGCCAATGGGAGTCGCCCCGGCGCAAGCCACTTTGCGCGCAGCTTCGGCGACGGCATGCATCGCGCCGAGCCTCGGATCGAGATAGCACCAGCGGCCGTTGCCGTCGAGCGCCATCGCCAGCCCGCGTTTGGAACCCTTGATGCGAATGACGCCCGCATCGCCTGCTCCCGGCGCTTCGACCGTGTTGGTCTGCACCATGTGTTCGTACTGCTGCCACACCCAACGCTTCGAACAAATGTTCGGACTTGCGAGCAGCAACTTAAGTTGAGCCGTGAGATCCGCGCTTTCGCCGAGGCGGATGTGCTCGGGCATTTCGCGGTCGACGGGCGGTTCCCAACGCGCCAGCGGACGTTTGTACACCGGCGCGTCATCGGTGAGCGCAGCATTCGGAATTTCCGCCACCACTTTGCCGTGTTCGAGTACGCGCATTTTCGCATCGGAAGTGACCCGTCCGATTTCGACCGCGTCGAGCCCCCACTTCTGGAAGACGCGGAAGACTTCCTGCTCACGGCCTTTTTGCGCAACCAGCAACATGCGCTCCTGCGACTCGCTCAGCATGATCTCGTAGGGCGTCATGCCGGTTTCGCGTTGCGGGACTCGATCCAATTCGATTTCGACTCCGGTGCCGCCACGACCGCCCATCTCGCAGGTCGAGCAGGTCAGCCCGGCCGCGCCCATGTCTTGTATTCCAACGATCGCGCCGGTCTGCATGGCTTCCAGGCAAGCCTCGAGCAGCAATTTTTCGAGGAACGGATCGCCGACTTGAACGTTGGGGCGCTTGGCTTCCGAGCCTTCGCTGAACTCTTCGCTCGCCATGGTGGCGCCGTGGATGCCGTCACGTCCGGTCTTGGAGCCGACATATATCACGGGATTGCCCTCGCCCGATGCGCGTCCGTAAAAGATCTGGTCGCGGCGAACCAGGCCGAGAGCAAAGGCGTTCACCAGCGGATTGCCAGAGTAGCAGGGCTCGAACTTCACTTCACCACCCAGGTTCGGCACGCCGAAGCAATTGCCGTAAGAAGCAACGCCGGAGACTACGCCTTCCATCACGGAGTGGTTCTTGTGGATCTCTGCCGAAGCAGTTTGCTCGGTCGGACGGCCGAGGGCGGCCGTCCCTACGGGTTCCCTGATCGGGCCGAAGCGCAGCGAGTCCATGATCGCGACCGGGCGCGCACCCATCGTGAATATGTCGCGCAGAATTCCGCCAACGCCGGTGGCTGCTCCCTGAAACGGTTCGATAAACGACGGATGATTATGCGACTCGATCTTGAACGCGCAAGCCCAGCCGTCGCCAATGTCGACGATCCCGGCGTTCTCACCCGGCCCCTGCAAGACCAGCTTGCTGCGCGTGGGCAGACGCTTCAGGTGAACGCGCGACGATTTATAAGAGCAGTGCTCGCTCCACATCACGCTGAAGATGCCGAGTTCGGTACGCGTGGGTTCGCGTCCGCCGAGCAGTTGCTTGATTTTTTCGAATTCTTCCGGAGTGAGGCCGTGCTCCCGGATCATCTCGGGTGTAATGACAATTGGAATGATCGCAGGGGTGGTCATCGGGGAATCTTCATTGTCGCATCTCCACTAACTTTTCGCATGTCGAAATCGTGAATGACATCGATAAGAATTGTTCATTGCGCGCGTCTATACTGTCGCAGATGAAGTCTGTCATCGTTGGCACGGCCGGGCATATCGATCACGGAAAGACCGCGCTGGTGAAGGCCCTGACCGGCATTGATGCCGACCGTCTCGAAGAAGAAAAACGGCGCGGCATCACGATTGACATCGGCTTTGCCCACCTTGAACTTCCCGCACCCGATGGCAGCCGAATTCGGCTGGGCTTCGTCGATGTCCCGGGCCACGAGCGCTTTGTGCGCAACATGCTGGCGGGCGTGGGCGGCATCGACCTGGTGCTGTTGGTCATCGCCGCCGATGAAGGCATCAAGCCGCAGACTCGCGAACATTTCGATATTTGCCGCCTGCTGGCGATTCGGCGCGGCATTACCGTGCTTACAAAGTCCGATGCCGTGGATGCGGAGACGCTCGAGGTGGTGCGGCTGGAAGTAGAAGATTATGTGCGCGGATCGTTTCTCGATCCAGCGCAATCGCCGATCGTTGCCGTGAGTTCGTTGACGGGCGCAGGGCTGGACGAGTTGCGGTCCGCGCTCGCCCAAGTCGCGTCGGAAGTGGCCGCGAAAAATTCGGCAGCGCTGGCGCGCTTGCCCATCGATCGCGTTTTCAGCATGAAAGGCTTCGGCACCGTCGTAACCGGCACTCTGGTCGCCGGGACGATCCGCAAATCCGACGAGGAAGAACTCCAAGTATTCCCCACCGGCAAACGGGTGCGGGTTCGCGGCGTGCAAGTTCATGGCTCACCGGCGGAGGCCGCCGTCGCCGGGCAGCGCACGGCATTGAACCTCAATCTTGGCGGGCTCTCCATCGAAGAACTGGCGCGCGGCATGACGCTCGCAACCGCGGACACTTTTCATTCCACGTCGAGAGTCGATGCTCTCCTGTCTCTTCTTCCGTCGGCAAAACCGCTGAAAGAAGGCGCCCGCGTTCACTTTCACGCCTACACAACGGAAACCGTCGCGGAAGCGCGCCTCTATGGGACGAAGCAGCTCAAGCCGGGAGACGAAACCTATGCGCAGTTACGATTCGCTGAACCCATACTGCTTCTGCCCGGTGATCGGTTCATTGTGCGCCAGTTTTCACCCGTGATGACCATTGGCGGAGGAGTTGTGCTGGATGCATCGCCTGCCACTCGTAAGCAGCGTGCGGACGATGCGATCGCGTTTCTCAATATCATGCGCCATGGTTCTCCGGCACAAGTGCTGGCAGCGCGCGTCGCACGACGAGGAGCCCTCGGCCTGAGTCTGAGCGACGTCCCTGGAGAAATGAATATCCGCCGCGAAGAAGCTGCGAAACTTGCCGACGCGGGCGGATTGGCGTGGTGCAATCAGGTGCTGGTTGCGCCCGCGGCATTCGGCGAAGCCAAAGCGGATGTACTTGAGGCGCTCAAGAAATTTCACGATGCCAATCCTCTTGTGGCGGGAATGAGCAAGGAAGAGCTGCGCGACCGGGTCAACCTTGGCCCCGAGGTTTTCTACTCCGTGCTGGAAAAATTAGCGGAAGAAAAGAAACTGGAAGTTGCCGGCGAACTCGTCCACTCGGCCGGGCGCGGCGTGGTCATGAAAGACGAAGAAGCCGAATCCAAAAAGATCATCGAGCAGGCGTTTGCATCGGCCGGGCTGAAGGTTCCGTCGCTGAAAGAAGTGTTGGCGGGACTGAAGGTGGATAAAACGCGGGCGCAGAAGATTGTTACGCTGCTCTTGCGCGACAAGGTTCTGATCAAGATTTCCGAGGAGCTGGTTTTCCACCAAAGCGCGCTCATGGATCTTCGCCACAAGGTCGCCGCGCTCAAGGCCAGTACGCCAAAGATCGATGTCGCCCGCTTCAAAGAAATGACGGGAGTCAGCCGCAAGTATGCAATTCCGCTGCTTGAATTTCTGGATCGCGAGCGGGTAACGCGGCGCGTAGGCGATGAACGCGTGATTTTGTGATTTCGCTCACCGTGGACCCGTCTCTCCATTCTTCTTGAGCTAGATCTTTTCTTCCGGAAACTCGACTTCCAGCGCGAGGGGCCCGGTAACGCGGTTGGTCAGATTCGCTAGTCCGATCAGCATGTGCAGGTCGACAATCTGCTCATCCGAAAAATATTTCTTGAGATCCGCAAAGTCGGCATCGCTGGCGCCGTCGGGAGTCCGCGTCAATTTTTCCGCATAGCGCAGGGCGGCTTGCTCGGGAACGGAAAACTCCGAGTACTTTCCTTCCTTCAGAGCGTGCATTTGTTCGGGTGAAAACCCGGCGCGTTTCGCGCCTTGAATGTGATGCTGCGTGCAGTAGTGGCATCGGTTGATCAGCGAGACGCGCAAGTACACGGCCTCGTAGGTCTTGCGGTCAAGCGATCGCCCCACGCTGGGATAGAATCCGAGAAAATTGCCGAGCATGGCCGGACGATGCGCCAGCGCCTTCTGAATATTTCCGGGCTTGCCTTTCAGTTTGCTCTCGTAGATTTCCTTTACTTCCGGGCTGGCTTGCGCGGGTTCGATCAGACTGATCCGGGCCATAAGATTTTCTCCTCGGGCGTGCGCCCTATAATAAATGGATTCTGCGACATGCGCTGCCGTCGCAGTTGGGAGACACGTGAAGAAAGTTCGCATCATCGGTGCAGGCCTGGCGGGATCGGAAGCGGCGTGGCAGTGCGCGCGGCGCGGCGTCGCCGTCGAATTGTTTGAAATGCGCCCGGTGCGCACGACTCCCGCGCACCAGACGGATCGCTTCGCGGAACTGGTGTGTTCCAATTCTTTGAAATCCGAGAGCGAGCACACTGCGCCGTGGCTGCTGAAGGAAGAAATGCGGCGAGCGGGTTCCTTGCTGCTCGAAATCGCGCGGGCAACTTCGGTGCCTGCCGGGCACGCCCTGGCTGTGGACCGCGCCGAGTTCTCGCGCAGGGTGACGGAGGCGCTTTCGCTCGAGCCGCGTATTACGATTCGCCGCGAAGAAGTGACGCAGATCGAAGACGGCCAGTTCACAATCATTGCCACTGGCCCGCTAACTTCGGACGCGCTTTCGCGGGAGATTGTGCGGCTCAGTTCTTCTTCGCCTTCGACGCCCGAAGCCGATGCCGATCCTGGGCCGGGCAAAGCCTCGCCGCCACACGCGAATCTTTATTTCTATGATTCGATCAGCCCTATCGTCGAGGCTGATTCCATCGATATGAGCAAGGTGTACCTCGCTGCGCGTTACGACAAAGGGTCGGCTGATTACATTAACTGTCCGATGTCGCGAGAGGAGTACGACCGGTTTTACGATGCGCTGCTTGCGGCGCAATCAGTCGAGCAGAAAGACTGGGAAAAATTGAACTACTTTGAAAGTTGCCTGCCCATCGAGGAAATCGCCCGCCGCGGACGCGAGACGCTGCGCTTCGGTCCGATGAAGCCGGTCGGACTCAAAGACCCGCGCACCGGCAGAATTCCCTACGCGGCAGTGCAATTGCGACAGGAAAATCTGCGCGCCGATTCTTACAATCTGGTCGGATTTCAGAATCATCTGAAATTTGGCGAACAGGCGCGGGTGTTGAGTTTGATCCCGGGATTGGAAACCGCGCGCTTTCTCCGCTACGGACAAATTCACCGCAACACGTATATCAATTCGCCGGCGCTGCTGCTCCCAACATTACAGATGAAGGCGCATCCTCATGTGCTTTTTGCCGGACAAATCTGCGGCGTTGAGGGCTATGTCGAATCGATTGCAACCGGCCTGATGGCTGGAATGAATGCAGCCGCGCTGGCCATTGGCGGCGAGTTGGCGCCTCCACCACGGGCGACGGCGTTTGGCTCGCTGGTCCACTACATAACGCAGGCGGAGAGCAAGAATTTTCAGCCGGCAAACATAACATTCGACCTGTTGCCCGCGCTCGATAGAAAAATTCGCGACCGCAAAGAACGTCATCGCCTGCAATGTGATCTTGCTTTGCGCGAGTTTGGAGAATGGCTCGCACGCAACGCCCTGCTGCCCACCCCGGCTGAACTCTGAAGCTGACTCTAAAGTTGGCCGCATTTCATGGGAACGAAAGCTCCCCATTCCACGTACCTCCAAGTAGACCGCGCTTTCGTTTCCCGGCGAGCCGCGTCGAATCTACAGATGTCATTTCGCGATCTCATCCGCGACGTATTCCGAACCCTCTGGGCACACCGTGTACGCACTCTGCTGACGATGTTCGGCATCGCCTGGGGGGTGGTCTCGATCGTCTTGATGGTCGCTGCGGGCGAGGGTTTGCGCGTCGGCCAGGAAAAGCAGGCTGAAACTCTGGGCCGTGACCTGATGATCGTCTTCCATGGCCGCACCAGCCTGCAGGCGGGCGGAACGCGCGCCGGACGCCTCGTCCACTGGGTTGATTCCGATCTTCCTCATCTGCAGGAAGAGGCTCCCGATTGTCAGTACGTAATCCCGGAGCTTGAGCAGGACACCGTGCGCTCGCACACGGCCTTTAACGCGGCCGCGTTCACCGTAACCGGGTCGACTCCCGAGTTCGCCGAGATTCGCAGCCTGGGTGTCGCTGAGGGACGCTTCTACGATCAAAGCGATATTGCCGAGAGTCGGCGCGTAGCATTTCTCGGTTCTGACGCCAAAAAGCAGTTGTTCGGCAGCCGTCCAGCCGTCGGCCAATTCGTCTACCTCGACGACATTCCTTTTACCGTGGTCGGCGTGATGTCGTCCAAGAAACAGGATTCCAGTTACGACGGTTGGGACATCAACAAAATCTTCATCCCTTTCCCCGCGATGCGGCGCGATTTCCCGGATAAGCCGCCGGGCACGCCTTACACCTTCGATCAGTTGCTGGTCGTGCCACGCTCTGTCGAACACCACGAAGCCTGCAAGGGAGAAATACGCCACGTGTTGGGAAGGCTGCACGACTTCGATCCCACCGACAAAGAAGCTTGCCCTATCTGGGACACGATTCAGGAAGCGAAAGCCTTCCGGACCATGACCGATGGTATGAAGTACTTTCTCGGCGCGGTGGGTATCGTGACCCTGTTCCTTGGCGGCCTCGGCGTGATGAACGTGATGCTGGTGGCGGTGCAAGAGCGCACGCGCGAGATTGGAGTCCGCAAAGCCATGGGAGCGCCCGCAAACAGCATCCTGCGCCAATTTTTTCTGGAAGCGCTGATTGTGGCGCTGATCAGCGGCGGCACCGGGTTGCTGATCGCGTTCGGCCTGTGTGCGCTGGTCGATCTGCTGCCTATGCCAGACTTCTTCGCCGGATTGCTGCCCACATGGCAGACAGGAGCGGTGGCTTTGGGAGTTCTCGGAACCATCGCCATCCTTTCGGCCTTGTATCCAGCGCGCCGTGCCGCCGCCATCGATCCCATCGAAGCCTTGCGTCACGAGGCGGGCGGCTAGCATGGGCATGATTTATCAGATCCTGAACGAAGCCTGGGCGGCGCTGCGGCGCAACCGCACCCGCAGCGCGCTCACCATGCTCGGCATCGTGTGGGGAATCGCCACGGTCACGCTGCTGATTGCCTACGGTGGTAGCTTCCGCGAAATTCTGGTGAGTGGCTTCGACGCTTTCGGCAAAGGTGCCGTCATCTGCTGGCCGCAACAAACCAGCGAACAGCCCGGAGGCCAACGGGCCGGCAAGAAAGTCATCCTCGAGCAGGCCGACGTCGACATGATCAAAGAGACCGCCAACTATGTGCGCCACGCGTGTCTGGAAACCGTGCGCCGCCCCGGCATCGCCTACGGAGACCGCATGGTGGGCACCGCGCCCGTCCGCGGCGTTTGCCCGGAATATGGCGACATGCGCAACGAACAGCCGTCGGAGGGCCGCTGGATCAACTCTCTCGACGAACTAGAGCGCCGCCGCGTCGTTTTCCTCGGTGCGCGCGTGAGGGAGCAACTATTCGGCGGTCGTCCCGCGGTAGGCGAAACGGTGGTGATTGCTGGAGTGCGCTTTACGGTTATCGGCACCATGGACCGCAAGATTCAATTGAGCAACTATTTTTCCAGCGACGATGAGTCGACCTGGATTCCCTACTCTGCGGCGAACGATCTCTGGAACGCCAAAGAGGCCAACGTGCTCGTGTTCGAACCCATCGCGCCGCAATTCGAGGCGCGTGCCGAGGCGCAGGTCCTGGCCGCGATTGCCACGCGCCAACAATTCTCGCCCACCGACAAGAAAGCGATTCAGATGTTTGGCCGCGAGCAATTCCGCCCCGTCATCAACGGCATCACCATCGGTCTGCAGGTGCTGCTGATTTTTATCGGCATTCTTACGCTCGGAATCGGCGGCGTCGGTGTCATGAACATCATGCTCGTCTCGGTCGATGAGCGCGTTCGCGAAATTGGCTTGCGGCGAGCTCTCGGCGCGCGGAAGTGGCACATCAAAGCGCAGTTTCTCGCCGAAACGCTGCTCATCATACTGCTCGGCGGCGTCATCGGAATCGTAGTGTCCTACGTAGTTGCCGTGGCCGTCGGCACGCTTCCGCTGATGGGCCCGCTGTTCGAGGACGACTCCGGCAAGGCCGACATTCACCTCAGAATTTCTTTCTTCACCGTCATGATTTCAACGTTGGTGTTGCTGCTAGTCGGCGTGCTGAGCGCCATGATTCCCGCGTCGCGCGCCGCAAACCTCGATCCCGTAGAGGCCCTGCGCTACGAGTGAGGCTGCGAGCTACGAGCCTCGAGCTACGGGCAACCAGTTCGAAGCTCGCAGCCCGAGGCTCGGAGCCTGCTTCCGCATTGACGCCGCAACTCTCCTCGCGTTACCTTGGCGGCATCAGTACGAGGGAACCCATTGCCCGTCTCCGCCGTCGATTGCGTACAACCTGCGCTGCAGCACACGCGCCAGCAACTCTTTACTCGCTTTCGCATTGGACAATGGTCGCGCCTGGCGCTGGTTGGAATTCTGGCGGCGGAAGTGCACGTCGGCGGATGCAATTTCGGAAACGTCGGGCAACTCGGTCATTACCCGCGAAAACGCGGCATGGAGTTTCTACCGTCGTCGCGCGCGCCGTTTGATCTGCCATCCTTCGTCCCCCGGCATATTCCCGAGCACCTCAGCCAGTTCATCGGACTGATCGTCGTCGCCATCTTCGTTGCCGTCGTGTTGGGCTTCGTCTTTCTCTACATCAACAGTGTGTTTCGGTTCATCCTGTTCGACTCCGTTCTGCGGCGTGAATGTTCGATCAGCGAGGCATGGCGAAGATGGCATCGCGCCGGTGCACGATTTTTTCTGTGGCAGATTGTGCTCCAGATTGCGGTCTGCCTTTTTCTGCTGGTTCTGGTGGGCGTGCCGCTAGCCGTAGCTTTGGCGGCGGGTTGGGCCACAAATCTGCGCGAGCACATCGCGCGATTAGTAATCGGAGTGATTCTGCTCGGCGGCCTGTTCCTGATATTCGCCCTGACCACCGCTGTGGTTCAGGTGCTGGCGAGAGATTTTCTAGTACCCGTCATGGCGCTTGAGAATCTCGACTTCGCCGACGGCTGGCACCGTCTGCTGGCACTGATCGGTCCCGAGAAGGGACGCTTCGCCGTCTACCTGCTCCTCAAGCTGGTGCTTTCCATCGCCGCCGCTATTCTGTTCGGCATTATCGCAATCATCCCCGTGCTGTTCATCGTGATTCCCGCCGTGATTGCTGTGGTGGCGGGCAAGGTCGCGGGGATGGGATGGAACGTGACCACGATCAGTCTGGCAATCATCTTCGGAACCGTGCTGCTGCTCCTGCTGATTTATCTGATCGCGCTGGTGAGCGTGCCGGCCACAGTTTTCTTCCCCGCTTATGCGCTGTATTTCCTGGCCGCTCGCTATCCGAATCTCGACGCGCTGCTAAATCCGGTTCCTGCGCCGCCACCAGCGCCAGAACTGCCACCAGTTCCCGAGTCACCTCCACCGTTCGAAGCACCTCCGCTGCCGCCCTCGGTAGAACCTATCGGATGATTTTGTTGGTGGAGCGCCGGGCATCACCACCCGGCCAGCGAATTCCCCGAGGACGAGCGGGGACGCCCGTCGCTCCACTATTTTTCCTCAACGCCAAGGCATTCAAGAGTCAATCACGAAGTATGCGGAGACTCATGGAACTCTCCGTGCAACGCGGGTGTCCAATGATTCAGGACACGCGCGTGCCGGAGAGGAAAAACTCCAATGGCATTCTCCACGGCAGGCGGTGGTCCGTCTTCGACTGGACCAAGGATGAACGTCACTCCCTTGATTGACGTTCTACTGGTGCTCATCATTGTGTTCATGGTGGTTGTGGCCAATGAGCGGCCAACCGGATTGGAGGCGCAGATTCCGCAGCCGCCCGATCCAAAAGATCACACAGTTCCGCCGCCTGATCGGACGATTGTGATTCAAATTCATCATGCGAAAGCAGGAGCGGATAATCACCAGGCAGAGCATCCGCAGGTGATGGTGAACGAAGAAGTGGTGGAATGGGATCGCTTGCGCGAACGTCTGCGGGATATTTTCGCCATTCGCGTGGAGCGCATCGCGTATGTCGAAGCCGATGACGACATTGATTTCCAGGACGTGGCCGACGTGATCGCGATCGCACGGATCGCGGGCGTTGATCGCGTGGGGCTGCTTACCGAGGACGGGAAGCATGCTGCGATGACGGGCTAAATTGATCCTGACTTTTCTGTGTGGGGACGGGGCTTTGCCCCGCTTCCACACTAATCTCGCGCCCGATTCTTGATCCAGATAGGCGAGCCGACAAATCCGAACGCCTCCCGAATCTGGTTTTCCAGGAAACGCTGATAAGAAAAGTGCAGCTTCACCGCACGGTCGGTGAAGAGCACGAACGTCGGCGGCGCCACTCCAGTCTGCGTCATGTATTTGATTTTCACGCGCTTGCTGACGGGCACGGAGGCGCGGTCGAAGTCAACCGTCTTCAGGAAGCGATTCATTTCGCCCGTAGTGATGCGCTTGCGGCGCTCGGCCGCGACCTTCTCGATCAGCGGAAGAATTTTCTCCGTTCCCTTGCCCGTGTGTGCGGAAAGAAATAGCACTGGAGCATAGGCCAAGAATTTGAGTCCATAGCGCAACCGCTCCTCGTAGAGCGCGCGGTCCTGCGGGCGCTTGGAATCCTGTATACGAGCCGTTCGAGACTGCGAGATGGCGCGCTTCTCGCCGCTAGCCACGAGATCCCATTTATTGACCAGAATAATCAGCGACCGCCCGCTCTCGTGCGCATAACCTGCGATGCTAGCGTCGAGGTCGCTGACGCCTTCGGTGGCATCGACCATGAAGAGCACGATATCGGCGTCTTCGATGTTCTTCCGCGCCATGACCACCGAAAGCTTCTCGGCCATCAGCCGAGTCTTGCCTTTGCGGCGAATGCCCGCCGTATCGACAAAGCGGATGTCGCGGCCGCGGTACCGGATGACCTCGTCAATGGAATCGCGCGTGGTTCCGGCGATGGGCGAGACGATGGCGCGATCTTTTCCAGTGAGCCGATTCAGCAGCGTAGACTTGCCAACGTTCGGATGCCCGATGATAGCGACCCTGATTTCATGCGGCTCGTCGGAGGTTTCCCCGGTGCCTTCCCCAGTGACCTCAGCGTCCTCTGTGGTTGCTTTTGCACCCGCGGGCAGTACAAGGAGGATGGCGTCGAGCAGATCGTCGACACCGCGTCCATGCTCCGCCGAAATCGGAAACACATTCCGCATTCCGAGCGAATGAAATTCGCCAAGCAACGAATCCTGTTTGTCGGAGTCCATCTTGTTGACAGCAAGAAAAAGCGGCTTACCCGTCCGAGCCAGCAGCCGAGCCAGTTCGCGGTCGGGCCCGGCAATCTCGGTGCGCGCATCGACGACCATCACAATCGCCGCCGCTTCCTCAAACGCGACCTTGGCCTGGCGAAAAATCTCCGCCGGTATAAAGTCCTTGTCGTCGGGGATGATGCCGCCCGTATCGACCACGCGGAACTCGTGTCCAAGCCATTCCGCCTCGCCATAGAGGCGGTCGCGCGTGATGCCGGGCTCGTCGCCGACAATGGCGCGCCGCGATCCGGTCAGGTGGTTAAACAGCGTCGATTTGCCGACGTTGGGGCGTCCGACGATGGCGACGAGAGGGGCTAGTTTCTTTTTGCTCAAAGTGATTAAGCTTCGAGCCACGAGCTGCGAACTTCGCGCAAACAGTTTGCTCGAAGCTCGCGGCTCGAAGCTCGCGGCTCTAAGGCTATTATAGAGACTCCGTGGTTTCTTCATCCCATCCCGTATCCTCTCCAGAAACTCGGCCAACTGGATTCTCGCTCTATCAGTTCTTCGCGCCCGGTGGCCTGCTTTCGAAGACTCATCCCGCCTACGAGTTTCGCCGGGGTCAGCTGCAGATGTCGCAGGCAGTCGAAGAGGCGCTTGAAGAAAAGCGTCACCTGATTGTCGAGGCCGGCACAGGCACCGGAAAAACGCTCGCTTATCTGCTGCCGGTGATTCGGTCGGGCAAACGCGTCATCATCTCGACCGGCACGAAGAATCTGCAGGAGCAGCTCTTCTTCAAAGATGTCCCCGCGCTGGAGCGCGCTCTGTTCCCCGAAGGCGATCGCAAACTAAGCGTGTGCTACATGAAAGGGCGCAACAACTATCTCTGCCGCAAGAAGCTGATCGATCTCACCGACCAACCCGTGCTCAGCGGATTGGAAGAGATCGAGCACTATCGTGCCATCGCCGCGTGGGAGAAAACGACGCACACGGGCGATCGCGCCGAACTCGCCGAACTACCTGAGGCGAGCGTTCTCTGGCACAAGCTCGACGCGCGGGCCGATACCTGTCTCGGCCAAAAGTGCAAGGAATACGACCGCTGCTTCATCACCGAGATGCGCCGCCGCGCAGCCGAGAGCGACATCATCATCGTCAATCACCATCTGTTTTTCGCCGACCTCTCCATCAAACTTGAAGCCGAGGGCGCGCCCGACGCGGGCGTACTTCCCGAGTGCGGAGCGGTCATCTTCGATGAAGCGCACGAACTCGAAGACATCGCGGGCAACTACTTTGGCATTTCGGTCAGCAATCTGCGAATGGACGAACTGACGCGCGACGTCGAACACTTGCTACAGCGCGAGAAACTCTATACGCCGCAGATGTCGGGGGCGATTCAGTCGGTGCGGGAGCGTTCGCAATTGTTCTTTTCGCTGCTGCCCGCCAACGAAGGCCGGTTTGCTTTCGACTCTCGCCGCGAGTTTCTGGAAGAGAACGGTGACGAGTTTCTCGCGCTGAATCAATCACTGAACCGGCTGGGCGCGGAGTTGGAGCAACTTCCGCAGAAGCCGGAAGATGTCTTCACGCTGGTGCGTCGAGCGCAGCAATTGCAGGTGCAACTGCAATTCGTGATGGAGAACGAGGATCCGAACACCGTCTTCTGGATCGAGCGCCGCGGCTTCCGCGGAGCGCCGGGCTCTCGGCGCAAATCTTCGCCCGAAACTTCCGCGGGCGGCCGTACGAATGTTTTTCTGCAGGCCACACCGATTGAGGTCGGGCAAATCCTGCGCGAGTGCCTGTGGTCGAAGCTGGAGGCTACGGTGCTCACCTCGGCAACGCTGGCCGTAGGCGGCGGGTTTGAATATATACGGCAGCGGCTGGGACTCGACCACGCCCGCGAACTGATCGTGGCGTCGCACTTCGATTACGAAAGCCAGGCAATCCTTTATGTGCCGCCGAATCTCCCCGATCCGCGCACGCCGCAATTTGCCGCCGAGGCTGCCGAGGTGATCCGGCGCTTGCTGGAGATTACGCGCGGCCGCGCGTTCGTGCTCTTCACCAGCTACGCGCAGATGAACGAGATTCATGAGCGCCTTCTCGGGCTCCTCGAATATCCGATGCTCAAGCAGGGCGACGCTCCGAAATCGGCTCTGCTCGAGGAGTTCCGGCTCACTCCTAACGCCGTGCTGTTTGGCACATCTTCGTTCTGGCAGGGTGTAGACGTGCAAGGTGAGCAGTTAAGCTGCGTGATTATCGATCGCCTGCCCTTTGCCGTGCCCAGCGATCCGGTGGTCGCAGCTCGGGTAAAAGCGATCGACGCGGGCGGCGGCAATGCGTTTTTTGAATACCAGGTGCCGAGCGCAGTGATTACCCTGAAACAGGGCTTTGGAAGATTGATTCGATCCTTGCACGATCGCGGATTGCTGGCGCTGCTCGACAACCGAATTTTGAAGAAACAGTACGGACGCGTGTTTGTAGAGAGTCTGCCGAGCTACAACCGGACAACGGATATGAGAAAAGTGGAAGAATTCTTCGGGCAGGTCATGAAGTGAATAGATCGGTTGCATCGCACTGCTTTAGCAAGGCCGTCCAGCAGCTCGCAGGCCGATGATTGAACTGCTCCTTGGGCAGGTATGCGCGAATCTCGGAAAAGGACAGTGTCACTCCCGAAGTGTCGGCCATCCTGATCGCGTCAGGGCGGCGGAGCGTTCGCCAGCCCTGACGCGAGTACTGGATAATCCCTCCACGTCAGTACGGATTCACCGTTACTGTGACAGGCGGGGTCTGCCCAGAGTTGTTGCTGCCGGTGTGGTTGGCGTCTCCTCCATAGGTTGCAATGATCGTCCTCGTCCCAGTGCTGGTGAATGTCAGCTTGCAGCTTCCATTCCCGGTAGCCGGAGCGAGAGTCCCGGAACATGTTTCGCCGGTGCTGGCGGTCAACGTAACGCTGCCAGTTGGCTCGTAGGACGTCACCTTGAAATCCAGGATTGTTGACACGGTGCCCTTCTTGCTCAGGGTGATCGTCTCACTTGGCGAAGTGATCGTCGTAACCGTAGCGGCCTGGAGCACCTGAAGCGTTACCGAGTCGGTCGTCGTGGAATAGTTTGTGTTGGTTGGCGTGAAGGTCACTTTCAGCGTGTCAGCGCCGGCGGGTTCGATCTTCCCCGCAGCGGGTGAATAGACGAACTTCCCAGCGACATTGGCAGTGGCATCCAGTTGAGTCGAGCTGAGAGGCGTGCCATAGGTGATGGCCGCCGGCGTCGCCCACGTAATCACGGGCGTTGCTTTTTCTGCGGTTGTCTTCTGAGTCGCGGTTGCGGGGTTGTAGTTCTGATCTGCCCCCCATTGCGCCGTGAACGTGCACTTGCCAGTCGACTTCAGCATCGTCACGGCAACCGGCGAATACGGTCCAGACAAGGAACAGGTGCTGGAGTTGTTCGTGGTGATGTACGCCACCGTTGAAGCGTTGGTGGTCGCAATCATCACGAACGTGCTGTTATAGGGCGCTTCCGCCGGCGCGCCCGTGAACGTCACCGTCTGGTTGGCCCGCTCGGCGGTCGTGTACTGGTTGACCGGCGAAGCGGCCTGGTAGTCATTGTTTCCGGGTTGACTCGCCGTTACCGTGCACGTCCCGGTGCCACTGGTCATCGTGTAAACCGGGCCGACGTTTGAGCACGATCCTGCGCTGCTGTAGGTAATCGGCAATCCCGAGGTGGCGCTGGCCGCTACCGTAAAGCTCGTGCCGTATGTAGCCTGGGATGGAGCGTTCACAGTGAAGGTAATGGTCTGGGTCGCCGGATTGACTACCTGGCCGCCACTCAACGTGCCCGTGCTCCCGCTGTGGCTGCTGTCACCCGAGTAGGTCGCCGTAATCGTGTCGGTTCCCCCTGGGAGGCTGGAGGTGGTGCATGTTGCTGTTCCCGGATTGCCTGCCGTCACCGCGGTCGTGCCGCAGCCGGTGTTCGCGCTCCACGTCACTGTTCCGCTTACGTCCTGCCCTTTTGCTTTCCCGTTCTTCTGGGCTTTGACCTGCCCGTACTCGCCGTTGATCGTCGCCGTGAAGGTCACCGACTGTCCGTAGGTCGACGGATTCAGGCTGGAAGCAACCGACGTGCTTGAGGTCGCCTGCGTGATGGTGAAGTTGTTGGTCTGCGGACTGCTCGAACTGCCATAGTTGCTGTCGCCCGCGAATTTCGCAGTCTCCGTGTAGTTTCCTGCTACGTCGAGGCTCGAAGGCGTATAGGTGTTCGTGCAGGTCATCGTGTCGCCGCTGGGCGCGCCGCAAGTCGTCGTTCCGTAGGTGCCGCTGGGCCCGTTGCCACCGATGGTTACTGCGCTTGCTGTGGGCGCTACGCCGCTGCCCGTCCACGACAGCACGGCCATGATCGTGATCTGCTGATTCTGGCCGTAGGCTTCCGAAGCCGGACTTACGCTGGTCACGTTGATCGACGTGCCCGCCCCGGATTGCACGACTTGGCCGCCGCTCAATGTGCCCGTGCTACCACTGTGGTTGCTGTCACCCGAGTAGTTGGCCGTAATCGTGTCGGTCCCCACTGGAAGGCTCGTGGTCGTGCAGGTTGCTACTCCCGGATTGCCTGTCGTCACCGGGGTCGTGCCGCAGCCGGTATTCGTGCTCCACGTCACCGTCCCGCTTACGTCCTGCCGTTTCGCAACCTTCTGGCGTCCCTTCAACAGCCCGTACTCGCCGTTGATCGTTGCCGTGAAGGTCACCGACTGCCCGTACGTCGATGGATTCAGGCTCGAAGTAACCGATGTGCTTGA
>JBAWFQ010000256.1:0-10213 GCA_049592035.1 Terriglobales bacterium | reverse complement strand
GGTATCAGGCGAGGAAGGGGAATAAATAGTCTGTGTGGTGACGGGGCTTGGCCCCGTCTAGGCGGGGCCAAGCCCCGCCACCACACGTTTCAGAGCTTGTTCAGGCCGTCTAGCGCCGCCACCTTATGAGCGATCAAATCGGCTACGAAACCGTCGCCCAATTGCGGCGCTCGATGAAGGTCGGAGGCTCATAGGTACGCCCTTTCGCCAGCCGACGTTCTTCGCGGCGCGTGGTCCACCACAACAAAGGCCCGAGCGCTGACGCAGTGAGGCGGGCGACCACCGGGAACTCCTTCTCGACTTCGCGGCGCAGCTTGTGAATCTGCTCACTCACGCCGCGATTGACCTTCCTGAATTCGCGCTCCATCACCCAGAGGGCGGCGTTGTAAGCGCTGTTCAGCTTCTTCGCCTCGCGCGCAAAGCGCTCGCGGACCCGAGGATCGGGATAGTCCTTATAACGTTGCCAGCCATTCAGCACGGTCCGGCACATACGATAAAGGCTGGGGCCATTGCTCTCGAAATCGCGCCAGAAAGCCCAATCCAAAAAGCGCTTCGAATCGTCGCGCGAAATGGCCGCGTGCCGAAAGTTAAATTTGAACTGGCCATGAATGTCGGCGGGGTCCATGTCCGTCAGCAGGCGGCCCTGCTCCTCCATCTCCTGGTAAAGCGGCGTGCCCGGAACCGGCGTGTACAGCATGAACTGGTGAAAATCGGTCTGGTGTGCAATGGCCGCTTCGATTTCCTCGACGATGTTGTCGGGCGTATGGTGCTCGAGTCCAACGATGGTCGAGCCCTGCACTCGAATCCCGTGTTCGCGAAGCTCGCGCGTGAGCTGAGTGACGTTGTTCCCCTGCAGCTTGCTGTAGCCGGCTCGCGGAGATTCCAGACCCATCCACACCCAGGAAACGCCCAGTTCGACCAGTTCCAGCATGGTGTATTTTCGAATCGCATTGGCGGAAGCAAACACGGAAAGCTCCCAGCTTTTGCCGCACTGCTTCATAAGCTCGAGCAAGCGCATGGCCCGCGTCCGGTGCAGCAGGAAGTTCTCGTCCATCACAAAAAACGACTGTACTTTGAGCTCCGATTCGATCCGGCACATGATCTCAAACAGCTCATCGCCGGTCTCGTAGAAGTTGACGAACTTTCCTTTGCCGCCAAAAAAAGAGGAGGTAGTGCAGAAGTTGCACCCCATGGGGCAGCCCACCGACGGAATAATCGTCGCCGCCGTCCCGCCCTTGCGATTCGGCAGGCGAATTCCCATGATGCGCGTATCGATCCCGGAAATAATGTTGGGATGACGGATGGGCGCGTGCTCGTCTTCTCCCAGGTACCGCCGCATCCACGAGATCCCTTCGCCGCGCACGATGTGATCGGCGTCGATCATGTTCTCAAGGCCCGGAATCGCCGTGACATGTCCTCCCACCACGATCACCGAATCCGGCGATAGCTCGCGCACCAGACGGCACATCTCCCGCACCTTTCCCACATTCACAATGATCGAGGAAATCCCCACAATGTCGTATTTGTTCGTGGTCAATTCACGGGCAAAGGCTTTGCGGGTGGGAAAATCCAGCACGCTGCACGGCGCCGAAATATTTTCCTGAATCATCATGATCCCCCACGAGCGATGGAACATGCGCAGCGAGAAGCTGCCCTGGGCGCGGGTGACCTGGTTGTGATAGAGCTCCATCGGATTGATCGACCGGCTGCCAAATTCGTCGTCTTGCGCATACGGTCCGAAAACAGAACTCAGCAGAATGCGCGCGTTACTTCCCTTGGGATGAGGTCCCTCTTGATTGGTTTTCATGGCTGTTTACTGGAAGGATAATGCCCGGCAGAAACTCTTCGCCGTGATCTGAGATCACATTACAAAACTATTACGATTACCTTCGTCTTAGCGTGAGACAGGCACAAAGGTCCGAGTTGTCTTAACCCGACAGAGATTCGATAGCTTGAATTGCTTCCTGCGAAAGGGTCAATTCGCGGCTCGCCACATCCTGTTTCATGTGCCACGCGTTCGAGGTACCGGTCAGCGGCAAAATCCCGATGCTGCGCGCAAAACTGAAAGCAACCTGAGCCGGCGTGACATTGGCGCTCGCGGCCAGATTCGCAATCAGAGCATCGTGCACGACCTCCTGATTCGCGGTGAGCAGCGAGAATCCCTGATAAACGATTTTATGTTCGCGGCAGAATTGACGCACAGCGCGATCCCAACCCAGACGGGCGTAGCAGCGGTTCTGCACAAACGCAGGAAGTTCAGTGTTCGTGGAAGCCATCTGCTGCAGGTGCTGCAAAGAAACATTGCTCACGCCGAGCAGACGAGTGCGCCCGGCATCGCGCTCCTTGCGCATGGCTTCCCAGACTTCGGCGTCGCTATCGGTCCAGTCATAGTTGGAGGCAGGTCCGTGCAGCACGTAGCTGTCGACGCGATCGGTCGCAAGATGCTCGAGCGAACTGGCCATCGACTGCGCGACTTGAACGGAAAGAGATGCCGCGGGATCGTAGGGTAGGCGGTGATCCTGACCTCGCTGAAAGGTAAATTTTGTTTGCAGAAAGAGATCATCGCGCGTGACCAACCCCGCACGGTAAGCGGCGGCTAATCCCTGTCCGACTCCTTCTTCGAAGTAATGCCGACGCTGGTTGGCCGTGTCGATGCCGCGAAAGCCCATGCGGAGCGCGAGTTCGGTGAGGGCCGGCGTGCGATCTTCCTTCCAGGCGGTGCCGTAGAGAAAATCGGGAACGGGTGGAGCAGGCTGGGGCATCAGGTTATTCTGCCATGATCATCGCGTATTTTCTCGCAACTGTCTTGCGTTGCCCGTCCCTAATGGCCGTTTTGAGAAATCGATTGCATGAACTAGTGAGGTTCTTTTTTTCGCGATTGGGCTGACTTGCTCGCGCTAAACACGGTAGTATCAGATTTCTGCATGAGACTGCCTCGGCCCTTGACTACTGCCTCCCGGAGTCGCGCATCGCTGCTTTTTGCGATGGGGAATGTCCACGGATGGGTAGACGTCTCTGTGCGCGCGCTGCATACGATCGCGGTCGCGGTTCTGCCCGCGATGTTTCTGCTGCGCACGACGCGCGAGGAGATTTACAACATTCTCTGGGCGCTGGTCTTTGGCTTCGCCACCCTGAATATCCTGAGCCTGGGAGCGCGCCGGTTCGAACGGGAAAAAGGTGGCCTCAACTTTGGCGAGATTCTGGCGATCCTGGTCGTGATCGTGTCGATTTTTCTGCTGGCTTGGGAGATGCTGTATGTGTTCGGCGTCTTGCCGATTCGTCTCACTCCGCGCTGACCGAAAATTGCGGTATCATCGCTTGTGGTGAAACGCGAATCCAATCTTCGTGAGCCCAGTTTCGATGTGACCTGCCCCTGCTGCGGCGCAGTCATGAAAATCGACGCGTCGACCCGCAGCATCATCGCGCACACGGCCCCGGTCAAGCCGAAAACCTTCAACGATATGGAAGAGGCGGCGCGCGCCATGAAAGAGCAGGACAGCCGGCGCGACTCGATTTTCCGTCAGTCGCTGGATGCGCAAAAACATGCCTCCGAGTTGCTTGAGAAGAAATTCCAGGAAGCGGTGAAGAAGGCCAAAGAGACGCCGGATACGGGGCGGCCGATCCGGGATTTCGATTTAGACTGAGGACTGCTTTTTTACCGCCGAGACGCCGGGATCGCCGAGAAAAGCAAATACTTCAATGAGTCCTCCTCTTCTTTTGGGCCACCGCGGGGCTCGGGCCTCGCATCACATTCCCGAAAATACTTTGGCGTCGTTCGAGCTGTGTTTGCAGCATGGCTGCGACGGATTCGAGTTTGACGTGCGGCTTTCCGCCGATGGACAGGCCGTGATTTGCCACGATGCTTCCGTCCGTGGAATGAAGATTGCGACGACGGCGTCAGAACGACTGGCATTGCCTACGCTGGAAGACGTTCTCAAACAATTCGCTGGGCGCGCGTTTCTTGACATCGAACTGAAGGTGGTGGGATTGGAGCTGCAAACGGTTGCTGAGTTGCGCAAGCATCCGCCACAAAAGGGTTATGTGGTTTCCTCGTTTCTTCCCGAAGTTCTCGCGACAAGCCGCACTCTTGATCCGGCGATACCTTTGGGATTTCTTTGCGAAAAAAAGACTCAGCTTCGCGGGTGGCGCGATATCGCGGCCGACTGGGTGATTCCGCATTTCGATTTGGTCGATCGAGAATTGGTGGAACTGGTTCATGGCGCGGGCCGGAAGATCATGGTCTGGACAGCAAATCGCGCCGAGCGCATGCGTGAATTCGCAATGTGGGAAGTGGATGCAATTATTTCAGACGAGACGGAGTTGCTAGTTCGCTCGGCAATCACGTAGGGACGGGCGCCCGCGCCCGTCCATGCCGAGCAAAGCTCGGCAGCGTTTTTTGTCGACACCATTCCTAAAGTTCGCTCTCGCCAAAGGAACGTTGCATCACTGCCATTTGCTCGCTCAATTCGCGTCATTTACATTGAAGTGAATGTCCACCACTGGCGAACGATTCGAGCGAGCGGTTCAGATCATGGCGCGATTGCGGGCTCCGGGCGGATGCCCCTGGGATCGCGAGCAGACCTTCGACACCATCAAACCCTACACGCTGGAAGAAACGTACGAAGTCCTCGAAGCGATCGACAATCGCGATTGGCCGTAACTTACCGGCGAATTAGGCGACCTGCTGCTGCAGGTGTTGTTCTATTCCGAGATGGCACGCGAAGCGGGCCACTTCTCCGTGGATGACGTGCTCGACCGGCTCTCTAATAAGTTGGTTGATCGGCATCCCCACGTGTTTGGGGACGTGAAGGCGGATACTCCCGCTGAAGTCCTGCGCAATTGGGAGGCGCTGAAAGCGCGGGAGAAAGAGAAAGAAAAAGAAAAACGCGGGGCATCGGACGGGAACAAGAATGCCGAGGCGGTCGAGGCGCAATCAGTCCTGGCGGGTGTGTCCTCGAAAATGCCCGCGCTGATGGAGGCTTACAAGCTCAGCTCGCGCGCCGCGCACGTGGGTTTTGACTGGCCGGATCTTGAAGGCTTGTTTGCCAAGCTCGAAGAAGAGACGACCGAATTGCGCGAAGAGTTGAAGGCCGTGCCAACGCAATCGTTCAAAGGCTCATCAGTGGGAATGGGGATTGCAGGGTCGGGAAAGCCGCAGGTTGCGCCGGAACTGCGCTCGCGCCTGGAAGATGAAGTGGGAGATCTATTCTTTGTCCTGGTAAACATCGCACGTTATCTGTCACTTGATCCGGAATCGGCATTGCGGAAAACGAATCGCAAATTCAAGCGTCGATTTCAATGGATGGAGGAACGCTTGCGCGCCAATGGCAAAGCGCCGCAACAGGCGTCGATGGACGAACTGGAATCATTATGGCAACAAGCGAAGCTGCAGGAAAAACCGGCGTGACTGACTCGCCCCCCGGAACACATGCCGGAACCACGTCTGCAAAAATGTCCAGCGCGGTGACTATCCGCAAGTGCGAAGCGCTAGCGGAGATGCAAGCTTGCTTTGCGCTGCAGAAGGAAGTGTGGAAGTTCTCCGACGCGGACCTGGTTCCGGTGCGGATGTTCGTGGTTGCGGCGAAGATCGGCGGCCAGGTAGTTGGGGCTTTCGTTGACAAAAATGACGCAAGCGACTGCGCACAAGAGTTGATCGGCTTCGCGCTCGCGATTCCAGCCATGCGGAATGGGCACGCGTACCTGCATTCGCAAATGCTGGCTGTCCGCCCGCAATATCGCAATGATGGCCTGGGACGTGGGCTGAAGCTCTATCAGCGGGAAGATGCGCTGGCGCGGGGTTTCGAACTGATGGAGTGGACGTTCGATCCGCTGGAGATCAAGAACGCATACTTGAACATCGAGAAGCTGGGAGCCATCGCGCGGCGCTACAACATGAATCAGTACGGAATCAGCTCGTCGCCATTGCAAGGAGGATTGCCCACCGACCGACTGGTGGCGGAATGGTGGATGCAGTCAAAGCGGGTAGAAGCGGTGCTGGCGGATGCGCCGCGCGCGCAGTTCGAATGCCGCGCGCGCATCGATGTGCCGGCGGAGATCTACGAGTGGAAGGCTTCCGCGGCAACGCGTGCGCAAGCGCTGGCTGTGCAGGAAAGCAATCGCATGCGCTTCCAGCAGGCGTTCGCCGAAGGACTAAGCGTACTCGGCTATGAGCGCGACCAACGCGGAGGGGGCCGATTCCTGCTCGGCGAGTGGGAAGAAAGCTGGCGGTATTAGCTCTGATACGAATCACAACTCGTTATGAAAATCGAATCCGTAACTCTGCGTGAACTTCACATGCCGCTCGTGCATTTTTTTGAAACGAGCTTTGGCCGCGTTTACAGCCGCCGCATTCTCCTGGTGAGCGTCGAGGCTGAGGGCGTGCGCGGGTGGGGAGAGTGCGTCGCCGGAGAAGATCCCTACTATAGTTCCGAATGGATCGAAACCGCGTGGCCTACGATCAAGCATTATCTGGCGCCACTGCTGCTGCAGAGCGAGTTGGATGCCGGCCGGGATTGCGCCGCGCGGTTCGCCCGAGTGCGCGGCCACCGCATGGCGAAAGCCGCGCTGGAAAACGCCGTGTGGGACGCGGAGGCGCGGCAGAAGCAACAACCACTCTGGAAATTACTGGGAGGAACGCGGCGCGAGATCGCCTGCGGCGTTTCCATCGGCATTCAAGACTCGCCCGCGCAACTCCTCCAGAAGATCGAAACCGAGTTGGCGGCGGGATACCGGCGGATCAAAATCAAGGTGAAACCGGGATGGGATCTGAATGTGCTGGAAAAAATCCGCGCCCGCTGGGCGGACATAGTTCTCAGCGTGGATGCGAATTCAGCCTACACACTCGACGAGCTTGAACACTTGCGCAAATTCGATGCTTTCAATCTGCTCATGATCGAGCAGCCGTTGTGGAACGATGAAATCTATCTTCATGCGCGGCTTCAGAAAGCCATCCAAACGGCAATCTGTCTCGACGAATCGATCTTGAATGCGCGCGACGCCGATTTTGCGCTGGAAACCGGCGCCTGCCGCATCCTCAATATCAAAGTGGGCCGCGTCGGCGGCTTCAGCGAGGCGAAAAAAGTGCACGATGTCGCCCTGAGCCACAATGTTCCGGTATGGTGCGGCGGAATGCTGGAATCGGGCGTGGGACGGGCGCACAACATCGCTTTGTCGACGCTTGAAAATTTCCGCCTGCCCGGAGATGTGTCGGCCTCAAAGCGTTATTGGAAAGAGGACATCATCGAGCCCGAAGTCGAAGTCCGCGCCGATGGAATGATTGTCATCAGTGACGCGCCCGGAACGGGCTACCACGTGCGCGAAGACCTGGTGCGGAAGTTTACCGTGCGTGAAGAAACATTTCGCAACGGGGCTAAGAAGCCTTAAACGGGCTGCGGAAAAACTCGATTTTGATCTAGTTTTTGGGTGGCGCAGCGGTTTACCGCTGCGATATGCGCCTCATTATTCAGTGTCGGCTTTAGCCGCTGAGGGAGCGACGCGGCGCGCAGCTGAGTTCTTCCGCAAGCCTCAGGCTGACCCGGTGTTTGCCATCGCTTCCACCGCTTCCCATGTCGTGCTGAAGGTCACGAAGAACTCGTTGACCTTGGTAATCTCCATAATTTTGTGCACCCGCGGCTTCACCGCCGTCAGCACCAGACACCGCCCCGCTTTCTGATGCGAAACGTACGCCGCCACCAGCGATCCCAACCCCACCGAATCGATGTAAGGAACATCCGACAAATCCAGAATCACAGTCTCAGCTTGTTCGTGACGCACCGCCCGCTCGAATTGCGGCGCGGTCTCGATGGTGATCGGCCCACGCAGCAACAGAATCCGCTGATCCTGCGCCACGCCTTCGTAGCGCTCGACAGTTAGTCCCTGCAATCCCATAGGCAGCCGATTGTAGGCCACCCGGGCGTCCCTGTCACGTCCCCAAAATGCAAACGGCGTCGGCTTGCGCACGCAGCCTCTTTACAGAGCCTGTCGTACTTCCAACCCACTGCCTACTGTGGTTTCGGCGGTGGCTGGTTTTTGTCGTCGTCTTTCTTTGCGCCCGCCGGGTTGTCCGACGAGTACTGTTCCCCAGGACGCTTCAGCTTCACCGTGATCTCCAGTTCCGGCTTGTCGATCTGGTAGTCTTCCCCAAAAGTCTGGAAACCCTGCGCCAATACCTGCACTCGCAGCGGGCCATACGGAATCCCGTCAATATGCGTCCGCCCGTCGTTGTCCGTTTTCAGCTCCATACCGCCGAGTGACTGCTCCCCATTCTTCTTGACGGGATGCAGCACCACTCCTGCGTTCCGGACCGGCTTGCCGTTGTAATCCTTCACCACCAAAAACCGCAAGTTCGACAGCGGCCCTTCATCATCATCATGCTGAGCCACCGCCAGCCCCAGGCCCAACCCGAGAACGAGGACAAGAACGATGATCAGCGCACCCGCGATCGAAATAATCTTCTTCGTATTCATAACAGCCATTCTAGTGTGTCCGGCCCGAGTTCCACTTTACCTACTTCATCCCTCTCACCACATACACCTGCGACAGCATTTGGTCATAGACATAGGCATACGCACCCCCGTCGCCCGACAAATAAGACCCGCCAATTACGGCTCCGGCCGGCAAGCCTGCCCCGAAGGTTTTCGATAACTCCATCTTCCCTGTCCCCGTATTCACCCGATAGACATTCGCAGTTTTCTCGCGCTTCCGCGCTGGAAAAGCGAGTACCGATCCGCCATCCGGCGACCAGCCCACGACGCGATAATTCGTGTCCAGCCCCGGAATCAGACGCAGACCGCCACCATCCAGCGGCCAGATTCCCCATTTCCCATCCGCGGTCTGCACGGCCGTGCTCCGCCCATCTGGCGACGCCTGCTCGCCGCTCATACCCTCGGGAGTGATTGCTCTCGAATTACCTGTGCTCACCTCAATCAAGTAGTCGCGCACGCCGTGCCCGGGTTCAATGCCGCTCGCCAGCAACTCCTTTCCACTGGTCAACCATCGCACTGCCTGATAGCTGACCTTGTCATGCGTCAGTTCTCTGGCCTCGCCAGCTCCCGTGGGCACGATTCTAAGCGGACCACCCTTCGCCGGCTGGGTAATCACCCACTTGCCATCCGGAGAGATCGCCAAGCTGACTCCCTCGCCAATGCGCACCGGCGGCGAGCCGTCGGTGTCGCGGACAAAAACGGTGTAGTTCGGTCCGCCGCCGTCGCCTTCCTCGTCGAACGAAACCTTATGGCCGTCCGGAGTCATGGCCGCCAGATTCGGCCAGCCGAACCACCCCAGTTCATGCTCTTCTTTTCCCCCTGGAGCCACACCCCGAATCCCGAGACGCCGTTGATGGGTCACCATCAGCACCGCTCCGCTCCGAATATCTTCCAGCCACATTCCTCCCGGAACGTTGGTGATGGTTCGCGTCTTGCCCGATAGAGTTATCGCCTGAGGGTTTCCGGCACTGCCGCTGTTGGAGGCCGTGTACCAGATTTCATCTCCCGCCGGCGACCAGATGACTCCTTGCAGTGTTTTCCAGACGGGAGAAAGGATTTTCTCCTTGCCCCCGTCTTGGCCATTCGACGCAATCACGGCCACCGATCCCTCGTCGTCGCCATTTGGGTTTTGATGATCGGCAAAGGCCACCCACTTCCCGTCCGGCGATATCTTGGGATGGCTGATCCAGCTAATGCCGTCCACCAGCACCTTTCCGATGGGATATTCCAAACGCCAGTGACCGTTTTCCGCCACATACCGGACCACGGCCATACGTTCCCCATCCGCCGCCCAATCCGTGTCCTGCACGTTGTCCAGCACTTCGCGCGGCGATCCCCCGCTCATCGGGATCCGCGCCAGCGTACCGGCGCTTGCATAACCGTCGTGGTATACCGTGTTGAGCCGGACCGCTAGCTCCCCATTCTTCGAGATCGATAACACTTCGGCATCTTTTACCCCGAGTTCGCGTGCGAAGGGGTCATCCGTGCGCCCCACATACAACTGGGTTGTGCCGCCGTCCCATGAAGCGCTGTAGACAATGCTGCCGTCCGGCGTGAATCGCGCATTTCCGATCGAACCCGTGCGAAACGTAATCGGTTGATATTCCGCCAGAGGTGCCCGCCCGCTGCCTCGGCCCGACCACCAGCCGACCCCGATCATCAACGCCGATAGCAGCAACGCGCCTGCTAGTTCCCGCAATGTATTGCGCGGCGACGCTTCTTCTTTCTGT
>JBAWFQ010000255.1:0-13268 GCA_049592035.1 Terriglobales bacterium | reverse complement strand
GGAATATAGCATGTGCAGGATGAGATCCTGCGTGTATGGATTGCTTTGCAGGACGGCGGAAGAAGGCAATTGCGCATCGAGAAGGTGGTAGGCTGACCGCAGCGCATACGCCCGCTTGCCAAAATGCCGGTTAGGAGCAACCCAGCTTTGTCCCGCAATCGCACCTTGATCTTTGTCAAGATCCACGAGCAGCGGGAACATACGCAGCATGAATGCTTGGTAGCAGCTTCCGAGTACCCCTAGAGTCAGCAGCGTCACAAGTACTGCGCGAGTCCAGGGACGCGGAGAAGCCACCACACTGGCACGCTGCGTCCCGAAAGTGGAACGGCCAAACCACCAATCATCAACCATCGCTGCTGCCCAGAGCAGCAAAATGAGTTGAGCAGGAAGAAAGCATCGCCAACCCAGGTCGTTGCTGCCGATGGTGCTCGAACGCAGAAATGTGCCGATCAGGAAACTGGTGGCGACCAATGTCCAGCCGGCGAGCTCGTTGGGACTCGCCTCAATGCTGCCGCGCAACAACTGCCGCAGCCGCAAAACGCCGATAGCGAGAAAGAATCCTAGTTCCAACGTATAGTTCAGGGGAAGTAAGACCGCTTGGGCGAGGGTCAAAGCGAATGATGTCTGGATTGGAATGCCGGTTCGCTGGACCAGAAGAACCCCGAAAGGAAACGGACGCAGCGCGAATTCCAAAAAAGCGCCGCCACTACCTGGGCCCCGCAAGCTGGAAAGGAAGGATAACGCCCAAAGCAACGACACCGCCCCCGCGCCCGCGAACATCGCCGCTTCCAGCCAGGCCTTCCTGGCAACTAACGCCAGCAGCCAAAGGGCGACGGCAACTATAAACGTGAACGTAACGTAGACTGACATTCCCGCCGCGCTGGCAAAGGCCATCCCCGCAACGATTACAGGACCCGTAGCCCACCTTCGATGGATGTCGGCCTGGTGCCGCAGCAGCAGAAAAGCAACAAAACATGCGATCAACGCGCCAACGTGGTGCGGCACCCACAGCAAGGAACCAACCCAGGAGGTGATCTGGGGCTCGTTCCACCACTCCATATCACTTAGCCACAAATGGCTCGCAACTCTAAGGACCAGGGTCGGCAGAATATCCAGACCCGTCACACAGAGCAGGCCAACCGCAAGTAAAGTTTTTTGCTCGATGTCGGATTGAACTCGCACCAGGAACTTGATGCCGATTGCAATCACGCACATCAAGCCCAGTCCGCACCAGGCAACGCCGGAATACACCACGTATCGCGGCGACAAATGGAACACCTTCATGAGCAGGCTGCAAAACAGCAACCACAACTAGTGATAGCGCAAAGGCGCCGCTGCATTGGCAAAGAAAGGGTTGCTCGGGGGAACGTGACGGGCTATGGCAACCATCATGGCGGTGCGTACTGAGTGGTCATAAGCGGTAATTGGCGGATAGAGCTTGTCCCCAATTTGGAGATCGACCATCGACCCAGACGCCGCCACTCCCCACAGCGTAATCAGGCCCATAGCAATCCAAGTATGTTTTGAAAGCGCGTATCTTGAGCCGGACCACAACCTGCCTCCGCGAGCGTCCTTAATCAAAAGCAGCGCGCAAGCGATGAACACAACGATATAGAACACCCAGAGCGCTGGTTCCAGGAACCGGGCCAGCAGATACGAAAGCATCGGACAGATGGCGATGGAGAGTGGGACGGCGAGAATCAGCCGCAGAATTGGACGACGACTCCGAAACTCGAAAAGGTCGAGCGTCCATCCCGCTACATACCCTGGGGCGAACATGAATGGGAGAAGTGCGAGGCAGGCCTTGAGGATGCCCAACGCGTCGATCAGCGTGAAATTTCGCATGGAAGTCGGTCGTGCTCTAGGCGGGAGTGGCTACGTTCCTGACTGGAACCGGAGTCTCGACTTGCGCTACCTGCTCACCCACAGTGCCTGCCTCGTGATATTCGGCGTCCTGATTCACTGCCCAGACGTCGTATTTGCGCTCGCCCGCCATGATGTTCCTGGCGGTGAGCATTGCCGTCATCATGGCGTGGTCCTGATTGTTGTACTTATGCATGCCGTTGCGGCCCACTAGATGAAGCGTAGGACAGTTCTCATCGAGCGCTTTCCGAATTGTGTTCACATGCTGTTGATAGGTGTCGTCATATACGGGATATGCCTTCGGTTGCCTTATGACGACGCCATCGACCACATCCGCACTGGCGGCCAGATTCACTTTTTGAATTTCGCGTCTGGCGAGATCGATCAGGTCGCGGTCGCTGGTGGTCCACAGACCGTCGCCCTCGAAGCAGAAATATTCGAGACCGTACGAGCAATAGCCGGCGTCGGGAACCATTTCCGGCGACCACGATTTGTAATTTTGCACGCGACCAACTTGGACACTGGGATCGTGGATGTAAATCCAGTTGTCGGAGAAACGGCCGCGGTCATGCACGATCAAGCCGACAGTCAGAAAGTCGCGATACCGCAATGAACGCGCAGCTTGGAGCGCGGCTTCGGAAAGCTTGGGCTCGATCTGCGCCACCAGTTCGCGGACGGGCATGGATGAGATCAGGTGCTCGGCGCGGTATTCTTCCAAATCGCCGTTGGCACTGCGCGAAGTCGCTCGCCAGAGATTCGCGGCGGAGTCAAAACTGCAGCCGACTACCTTGCGGCCTAGCAGTACTTCGCCTCCGAGCTTGCGGACTTTTTCCGCGCACACCTCCCACATCATTCCCGGCCCGAGTCGCGGGTAGCGGAAGGTGTCGATCAGCGTTTTCACAATCTGCTTGCGGTCTTTCGGCTTCTTGGTGAAAAGCGCGTGCTTGATGGCTGAACCGAGCGATAGACCCTTGATGCGCTGCGCCGCCCAATCGGCGGAAATCTCTTTGCAACTCATCCCCCACACTTTTTCGGTATAGGTCTTGAAAAAAATACGGAACAGGCGTTTGCCAAACTGGTTGGTGACCCAGTCTTCAAAGGTTTTCGGGTCGCGCGTGGGGTTTAGGCGAGCGGCCATAAATGAGAGCATGCAGAGCGTCGACTCGATCATTCCGAGTTTCGACAGCGCCTCGAATGGCTTCAACGGATAGGTGTAGAACTGGCCCCGATAATAAATGCGCGACGACCGGGGACGATTGAGCATGTCTTCGCCCGCAATCTCGGTCCAAAAATCTTCCACCTCACGGGATTTAGAGAAGAAGCGGTGGCCACCGATATCGAAGCGGAAATTCTTATAGTTTACGGTGCGAGAGATTCCTCCGACATATTGCGGATCGCTTTCGAGGACGACCACCGGGACTTGCTGCTTTGACAGTTCATACGCGGCTGTAAGGCCGGCCGGTCCGGCTCCGACAATGATTGCTTTGAGGATCGGTCGTTCCATAGTTATGGGTCGGAGGGTGCTCCCATTTGCCAACCTTCCACGACAGCAGTCAGCATGTCCACAAAGTAGAGATGCGCGCAGATTCCCTAGTGGTTGAGCGGCAATTGGACTGCCAGCCCAGCATAAGGACTAAGCGTAAGATTCGCAAGGTCTTGAAGCCCCAAACCAGCGACGGGCGGCGGGTTGCGGAGGGGCGAAACGCGCCCTCAGTGGGGAGAATCACTCGATTCGCGGGCGCTTTCCGTCGCCAGACGGCTCGCATCTCGTTTTACAACTCATTCTAGCCACTACCGAAATCAGAACCGTAAGCGACAACGTTGGGCAAGTGGTATTCTTGGCAATTCCGATGCACTCCGGCTAGATTAAACTGTGCGGTCTCGCCGGAGCCTTGCCTCGGAAAGCTGCTCCAGTGCCTGCCAGGAGAATCTCGTGAAAGTAGTGATGCTGTGTGGAGGGCTCGGTACTCGTTTGCGTGAGGAAACGGAATACCGGCCCAAGCCCATGGTGGAAATCGGCGGTCGTCCGATTCTGTGGCACATCATGAAGTTGTATGCGCATAATGGCTTTACTGATTTTGTGTTCTGCCTCGGGTACCGTGGCAACATGATCAAGGAATATTTCCTGAACTACGAGGCAATGAACAACGACTTCTCCCTTTGCCTCGGCCGGAACTCCAAGATCGAATATAAGAACGTTCACGGTGAGCAGGACTTTCAGGTCACGCTCGTCGATACCGGACCGACCACGATGACCGGCGGACGGGTGAAGAGGATTGAGAAATACATTGATATTGGCGACGATATTTTCATGATGACCTATGGCGATGGCGTGGGCGATGTGGATATTCGAAAGCTGGTGGAGTTCCATAAGAGCCATGGGAAGCTGGCCACGGTCACGACCATTACGCCGAGTTCACGTTTCGGAGTGATCGACACAAACGCCGCCGGCCGCGTGACCAAATTTAAGGAGAAGGCAAAGATCGCCGGGCGCGCGAGCGCGGGGTTTTTCGTGCTCAATCGCCGGGTGTTCGATTATCTCGGCGGCGACGATTGCATTTTCGAGAAGGAACCTTTGGAACGGCTGGCCGACGAAGGGCAGTTGATGGCTTACCAGCACGACGGCTTTTTCTACGCCATGGATACTTATCGCGAGTACGAGTACTTGAACCAGTTGTGGAGCGCGAAGCAGGCTCCGTGGAAGGTTTGGCAGGAAGAATAATGAAGAACGACTTCTGGCGCGACCGGCCCGTCTTTATTACTGGCGCAACCGGACTGGTGGGCGGATGGATGACGAAACGGCTGCTGGAGCAGGGTGCATCGGTTACGGCGCTGGTAAGGGACTGGGTTCCGGCCAGCGAATTTGTCAAAAAAGGATTGGCGGAGCGCGTCAACGTTGTGCGCGGCGATCTGAGCAGTTCCTATGTGCTGGAACGCGCGCTGGGTGAGTACGAGATCGAGGTTGTATTTCATCTCGCCGCGCAGACGCAGGTGCAAATCGCTAACCGCAATGCGCTTTCAACTTTCGAGAGCAACATCCGCGGAACGTGGGACCTACTGGAGGCTTGCCGGCATTCGCCAAAAGTGAAATCTGTCGTCCTCGCTTCTTCGGACAAGGCTTACGGCGAGCAGGCGGTGCTTCCCTATAAAGAAGATATGCCGTTGCTGGGGAAGCATCCCTACGATGTAAGCAAGTCGTGCGCGGACCTGATTGCGCAGTCCTATGCGCATACATTTGGCGTTCCGGTGGCGATTACGCGCTGTGGCAATTTTTACGGCGGCGGCGACCTGAACTGGAACCGCGTGGTGCCAGGCACGATCCGCTCCGTGATTCGTGGCGACCGGCCAATTATCCGGTCCGACGGCAACTTTGTGCGCGATTACTTCTACGTGGAAGATGGCGCCGCAGCCTACATGCTGCTGGCGGAGCGGCTTCTCGAGAATTCGAAGTTCTGTGGCGCAGCCTATAATTTTTCGAATGAAGCGCAGATCAGCGTGCTGGAACTGGTGAATGCGATCCTCGGGAAGATGGGATCGGCGTTGAAGCCTGAAATTCAGAATCAGGCCTCGAATGAGATTCGCCATCAGTTCCTGAGCGCGGAGCGGGCACGCACGGAGTTGAACTGGAAGCCCATGTTCACTCTGGATGAAGGATTGGAAAAGACCATTGCATGGTACCGGGAGGCGCTGAAGTAGTGTCCCGAGCAGACGAGTTGCGCGAGCGGATCCGCGGCTTGGTGGGCGAGTACTATCGCGAGGCCTTCGCTGCTCGCGAGTTCGTGCCGGGATCTTCGCCGGTGCCCATTTCCGGGAAGGTCTTCGACGAACAGGAACTCGAACTGCTGGTCGAGTCGTCACTTGATTTCTGGCTGACTACAGGACGCTTCGCGGAACAATTCGAACGTGAGTTCGCGAAATTCGTTGGGGTGCGCGAGGCGGTGCTGGTGAACTCGGGGTCGTCGGCGAATCTGCTGGCGGTCACAGCTCTGACTTCGCCCAAATTGGGCGATCGGCGGCTGAAGCCTGGGGACGAGGTCATTACACTGGCTGCGGGATTTCCTACAACGGTTAATCCGATTCTGCAGAATGGACTGGTTCCCGTCTTCGTCGATGTTAGCCTTCCCACGTTCAACGTGGATGTTAGTTATCTCGAAACGGCGCTCTCCGGGCGGACGCGCGCCGTCATCTTTGCGCACACGCTGGGAAATCCGTTTGATCTCGATGCCGTGACTGCTTTCGCAAAGAAACACGACTTGTGGCTGATCGAAGACTGCTGCGATGCGCTCGGCTCGACGTATCGCGGACAGAAGGCCGGGACTTTTGGCGATCTCGCGACGGTGAGTTTTTATCCTGCGCACCACATCACCATGGGCGAAGGCGGCTGCGTCTTGACGGAAAAGCCGATGCTGCGCACGCTGGTCGAATCGTTTCGCGATTGGGGCCGGGATTGCTGGTGCGCTCCGGGTAAAGAAAATACATGCGGCAAGCGCTTCGACTGGCAGCTCGGTGAATTGCCGCACGGGTACGATCACAAATACATCTATTCGCACGTGGGCTATAACCTGAAGGCGACTGACATGCAAGCTGCGGTGGGCGTTGCGCAGTTGAAGAAACTGCCGGCGTTCATTGAGGCTCGAAAACGAAATTTTGCGTATTTGACGGCGGGACTCAAGGACAAGAACGCTGCCGAGCACTTCGTGCTGCCTGAGGCAACTCCGAGTTCCGATCCGAGTTGGTTTGGGTTTCCGCTCCTGCTGCGGGAGACGGCTCCATTCTCGCGCAACACGCTTATTGACTTCCTGAATGCCAAAAAGATTGGTACTCGCCAACTGTTCGGCGGAAACCTGGTTCGCCAACCTGCTTACGCAGGTCTTAACTATCGTGTAGTCGGCGAGCTCGGAGTTAGCGACCGCGTGATGAATCAGGCCTTCTGGATTGGCGTCTATCCGGGGCTTACGTGGGCGATGTTGGATTACGTTTTGGAATCGATTAATGAAATCGCATCAAAGGGGGTTCTTTCCGATGCCGCAAGAAAATAATAATCATTCCTCGCAGCTGCAAGAGATTCGACTGGGATCCAAGGTGGTTGGACCTGGTCGACCTTGTTACGTGGTCGCCGAAATCGGGATTAACCACAACGGTGATATCGATCTCGCGAAGAAACTTATCAACGTGGCTTTGGGCGCCGATTGCGACGCAGTCAAGTTTCAAAAGCGGACCATCGATGTCGTCTACACGCCGGAGGAATTGGCGAAACCTCGGGAAAGTCCTTTTGGTGCGACCAACGGCGATCTAAAGCGCGGACTTGAATTCGAACAGGAAGAGTACGAAGAGATTGACCGCTATTGCCGTGAGGTAAAAATTGACTGGTTCGCTTCTTGCTGGGATGAGGCATCGGTCGATTTCATCGCGCAGTTTAAAGTCCCGTGCTTTAAGATCGCTTCGGCCTCCATCACCGATGACAACTTGCTACGTCATACTCGCGCCGTCGGTAAGCCCATCATCTTGTCGACCGGAATGAGTACCATCGAGCAGATCGACCACGCCGTGGACATTCTTGGCAAGAGAGATCTCGTCCTTCTGCATGCTTGCAGCACCTATCCCGCCTACTACGAGGAACTAAATCTGAAAGTGATGGATGTGCTCCGCGATCGCTATAGCGTGCCCGTGGGTTACTCCGGCCACGAAACCGGGCTGCCTTCGAGCGTTGCCGCAGCTGCGCTCGGCGCCTGCATTGTCGAGCGGCACATTACCCTCGATCGCTCCATGTGGGGTTCAGACCACGCCGCGTCACTCGAACCGAATGGAATCACCCGCCTGGTTCGAGACATCCGCTTGATCGAGAAGTCGATGGGGGATGGCGTCAAGCGCGTGCTGGAACGCGAGCAACCGATTATCAAAAAGCTGCGGCGCGTGGGAGCGGCATAGTGCCGGAAATAGTGCCGGGAAAAGTGCCGGAGAATCTGCCGGAGATCATGGCGAGAATCAAGGCCATCGCCATGGATGTCGACGGAGTGCTCACTGACGGCGGCGTGTGGTGGGGTCCAAACGGCGAAGAATGGAAGCGCTTTCACTTTGCCGACATCATGGGATTGTCGCTGGCGCGAAAATCGGGAATGGCAATTGTTTTGATGTCGGGCGAGAACAGCCCACTCGTCGACCGCCTGGCCGCCAAATTCAGCATCAGCGATGTGTACAAAGAGTGCAAGGACAAAGCTGCTGCGCTGCGTACGTTTGCGGAAAAGCACGGGCTGCGCTTGCAGGAGATTTGTTTCATTGGGGACGATGTAAACGATTTGCCGGCGCTCAACATCGCCGGTCTCAGCGCTTGTCCCGCGGATGCGCGTCCTTCGATTCGCGAACATTGCCAGGTAGTCACCAAACTAGGCGGCGGGAACGGAGCCGTGCGCGAGGTTGTGGACATGTTGCTTGCGTCCACCAAAACCGGGACCAAGGCGGTGCGCTAGGAGAGCATGAGACTCGCCGAGTATGTCATGAGCTTCGTCGCCCAGCAGGGCGTGAAGCACGTTTTCCTTCTCACTGGCGGCGGAGCGATGCATTTGAACGACGCTCTGGCGCGGTGCGGCGATTTGAACTTCGTTTGCAATCACCACGAACAAGCCTGCGCGATTGCCGCGGAAAGCTATTCCAAGGCTACTAACAATCTGGGCGTTGCGCTCGTAACTACCGGGCCGGGCGGCACGAATGCGATTACGGGAGTGGTCGGCGGATGGCTTGATTCGACTCCCATGCTGATTCTTTCGGGGCAGGTGAAGCGCTCCGACCGCATGTACCGGTCCGATGGCACTCCGCTTGGAGTGCGGCAGCGGGGAAGTCAGGAAGTCGATATTGTCTCGCTGGTCAAACCGATTACAAAGTACGCGGTGACCATCGACGATCCTCATAGCATTCGCTACCATCTCGAAAAAGCGGTACACCTGGCGCGCAGCGGCAGACCGGGTCCGGTTTGGATCGATATTCCTATCGACGTACAGGCTTCGCCGATTGAACCTGATGCCATGCGCGGGTTTGATCCTGGCGAGTCAGCTAAGCCCGAGCAAGACGACTTAGCTGCCAAAGTACGCGACCTGATCGATCGGCTGAACCGGGCAGAGCGGCCATTTATTTTTGCGGGAAATGGAGTGCGCGTTTCTGGCGCGGCGACTGCGTTTGAAAAACTTGTGCGGGTTTTGAATGTTCCCGTCGGCCTGACTTGGTTGGCCATGGATTTGTTGGACGATGACGATCCGCTGCTTGTCGGGCGTCCTGGCACGGTGGCTTCTCGCGGAGCTAACTTCGCTCTGCAGAATGCCGATTTCGTTCTCGTGATCGGGACTCGGCTTGATCCGCCGCTTATGGGTTGGGATCCTCGTCAGTTTGCTCGCGGCGCTTACAAAACCGTGGTCGATATCGACCCAGCTGAGTTGGGAAAGCTTGAAGGCGCTATCGATAATCCGATCTGCGCCGACGCTCGCACTTTTATTGAGCAGATGCTGCGGCTGGCTGGCTCTGCCCTGGACAAGAAAAAAGATCGCGGTCCGTGGCTACAGCGGTGCCGGGACTGGAAGGCGCGTTATCCGCTGGTTCTGCCTGAGCATCGCGCTCCCGGACTTGTCAGTCTTTATAATCTGGCCGAGGTTATTGGGGAGGAAGTTGGTCCTCATGATCGTGTCGTCTCCGGCAGTTCGGGAAGCGCCATTGAAGTATTTTTGCTGGCTTATCGGGCGCGCAAAGGTCGTCGCGTATTTCACACGGCCGGACTGGGAGCTATGGGATATGGCATCGCCGCTAGTATTGGCGTTTGCCTAGGCAGCGGCGGCCGAAAGACGATTTGCGTAGATGGCGATGGCGGGCTTCAGCTCAACATCCAGGAGTTGGCTACCATCGCGCACCTGCAATTGCCGATCAAGCTTTTCGTGCTCAACAACCAGGGATACGCTTCGATTCGAGCCAGCCAAACCAACTACTTTGGCGGGCCTAACATCGGATGCAGTCCGGAAACGGGTGTGTCGATTCCCGACTATCGCAAGGTCGCTCGCGCCTATGGGTTGAAGACTGCGGTGATCGAAGGGCAAGGGGAAGGTCAATCGGATTTGCGGTCTGCTGTCCGTAAGGTTTTGCGCAGCCGTGGGCCGGTGGTTTGCGATGTACACGTTATTCCCGATGAGATCCGGGCTCCGCGCGTAACCTCGATTCAGCGTCCCGATGGATCCTTCGTATCCAAGCCTCTGGAAGACCTGTGGCCGTTTTTGGATCGCGAGGAATTTGCGCAGAATATGATCGTGGAACCGGTGAGGGAATGAAAGTGACAGACGAACGCCTTTCTGAGCCTTCGCCCGAGATGCTAGCTGAACTTGATCTTGTGCTTCGTGAGCCTTTGAGCAGCGTGCGCCTGCGCGAGAATTCGGCCTTTGACCAGTTGCTGGCGAACTGCGAGAGACGTGTGGTCCTTTTCGGCGCTGGGAATCTGGGTCGAAAAGTTCTGCGATGTCTTCGCACTATTGGCGTCGAGCCACTGGCGTTTGCCGACAATGGGCAGTCCAGGTGGGGCACATCTGTTGATGGCGTTCCGGTCTTGTCGCCGAAGGATGCGGCCGTGCGGTATGGATCGTCGGCTTTATTCGTGATTGCCATCTGGTCGCTGGGGCACTACTACCGGGACACGCGAGCGCAGCTCGAAAGCATGGGATGTAAACACGTGGACTCGACGGCGTCGTTACGCTGGAAGTTTGCCGATCAGTTGTTACCCGATTTCTGCCAGGATCTGCCGCACAAGCTCTACGAACGGGCAGCCGAGGTGCGGAAGGCGGCGTTTCTGTGGGCGGATGACTTCTCGCGAAGGGAATATTTGAACCACGTTCGATGGCGCGCGCTCGGCGATCAGAACGCGCTCGAGCCTCCGGTGAAAGAACAACAGTATTTCCCCGATAGCTTGTATCGAATCGACGACCAGGAAATATTTGTGGATTGCGGGGCCTACATTGGAGACACGGCGGAGCAGTTGGTCCGCATCCAACCGTCATTCCGCGAAATGATCGCGATCGAGGCGGACCCACAGAATTTCGACGGGCTTACGAAGTGGATTGGGACCCTCGATGCTTCCGTTGCATCCAGGATTCGCGCGCTGAACATCGCTGTGGGCGCCAAGCGCGGCAAGCTGCGCTTTCAGGCGGACGGCGGCGATGGCGCACGGCTGGCATCCGATGGCAACGTTGTGGTGGAGTGCGTTCCGATTGATGAACTGGTGACTGAAGCGGCACCCACTTTCATTAAGATGGATATCGAAGGGGCTGAACTCGATGCGCTTGAAGGCGCCCGGCGCTCGATCCAGACGAACCGTCCGATTCTTTCCGTCTGCGTTTACCACAAGCAGGACGACCTGTGGCGCATCCCGCTTTTCATCCACACACTGGTAGAGGAATACCGTTTGTTCTTGCGCCCGCATGAGGTCGATGGAAAAGAGTTGGTATGCTATGCGGTTCCACCGAATCGACTGCGGCTGAGGAGCGCGGCCTAAGTAGATACGGCGATTGCGTCGTTCCCGGGCGCGCTCTCGCGGCGAAGGGTGAGGTAAATCGGGTAATGCCCCTGCGCAGCGACGATGGTCCGCCCTATCCAATTCCCGATATTGAGGCGCTGCACGAGGGCAATGACGGTTTGCAGCCTTCCCGCCGTACTTTCCATCTCAAACTGAAAAGGCTGGGCCAGACGATCCAGAAAAATCTCGTCTCCAAGGGAAAGCAGTTTGACAGGATATTTCTTGTTCAGTTGCCTCACGGCGCGTCGACACCATACGGGGTTAATCTCGGTTCGGATCGTCAGCGCAAACGACGGATCTCGTCCCAGCAGACGAAGCCATTGGGGCAGCAACGATCGCCAGAGAATCGGCGGTTGCGGGACCATGTAGTGGCCCTCGAAGTACGAGAGGTAGTTTGGCATCTCGAAATGCAAGATGCCTCCGGGGCGCAGCACGCGCACGGCTTCTTCAAGCACTTTCAGCGGATTTTCGGTGTGCTCTAGAACGTTCGCGGAATAGACGATTTCAAAAGAGGCATCTTTAAAAGGCAAATTCTCGCCCTTGGCTGGCTGAATGCGCTCCGGGTCGAGGCCGTTGGCGACAAATAGTTCCCGCGATGAAGAAAATGAGGTTCCGAAACCTACCCCATCCGGTTCTGCACCGTATCCGTCGACCTGGTAGGACTTGATCCACGTGGCCAGGTTGACTCCGTACCCAGAGCCAATCTCCAGGAGCTTCTTGTTGCGCAACGGTTCGAAACGCTCAAGCAATTGGGCACGCTTCCGTGATTTTTCTACATTGAGGTGATCGTCCGCGGCTGTGCTCGACGGCGTGTTCGAAATACTCTCAAAAAACTCCCCGATAGATTCTTCTGCCGCAGCTCGGACGGACTCCGGGATTACGATGGCAGACTTCGGGTGAACGATTGCGGCGGGCATTTCGGGTAGGGTAGCCGAACGTCACACGCTTGTCTATGGCAGAGCTGACTCAGGCAAGCGAGACCGGCCGACTGAATTGCGCCTTCACTCGCATTTGTGGAGATAACGGGTTGGTACCAGGGCGTCGTGGTGACACTCTTTCGGGCAAAATCAGCGTGGTATAAAGATGTAAAGAGATGAGCCTCTCAGATTTCGCCAGCAAATGGAGTGCGAAAGTCACGCAGCATATTCCGCCCGGACAGTTCGGGCGTTACCTGCTGGTGGGCGCGTGGAATACTTTGTTTGGGTACGGGTCGTTCGCGTTTTTTACGGCGATTCTTAATTCGGTGGTTCCGCATAGCTATATTGTCGCCTCAGTGATTTCCAGTCTGCTGAACATCTCGGTCTCTTACCTGGGCTACAAGTGGTTTGTGTTCAAAACCAAGGGCAATTATTTGCGGGAGTGGATCCGGTGTGTTGGAGTGTATAGCGGAGGCATTCTGTTTGGCGTGGTGGCGTTGCCCGTGCTGGTCACTCTCATTCGGCGGAATACCCGGTTTTTTGCGCAAGCTCCTTATATTGCCGGGGCTCTGCTGACGGCGTTCATGGTTGTATACAGCTTTGTGGGACATAAAAAGTTTTCCTTCCGGACGCCGGCTTGATGCGCATACTTATCACGGGCGGGTCGGGATTTATTGGACGAAACCTGGCGTCGCAGCTTGCTTCCTCTTATGAGGTGGTAGCGCCGGCGTCGAGCGAATTGGATCTGCTGAATGCGTCGGCGGTCGGCGAATACCTGGGGGCGCAGCGATTCGATGTGGTCGTGCATGCGGCTACCACTCGATCGAATCGCGGCTTGGGGGCCCCTCCGGATCTGCTGGACCGGAATTGCCGCATGTTTTTTAATTTGGCGCGCCATAGCTCGCGGTTTGGGAAGATGATTCATTTCGGGTCGGGGGCGGAGTACGTCA
>JBAWFQ010000254.1:0-19893 GCA_049592035.1 Terriglobales bacterium | reverse complement strand
CGCTCCCTCAGCGGCTAAACAGTTTGCTGAAAAACTCGATTTGTGCTGCTCTGCCCCTAAAGGGGCATCTGATTTCAAACGACTTGTGGTGTCGCTAAAACGATACCCTGATACGAAACTTAGTTTTTCAGCAATCTGTAAAGCCGGCACTGAAAATAAGGCGTTTCTCGCAGCGGTAAACCGCTGCACCAGCCAAAAGCAAAGACCAAAATCGAGTTTTTCGGCAAACTGTTTAGCCGGTGAGGGCGACAGCGGCGAACTCGGCGAGGCACTACGGCTTTAGCTGTTTCTCGATCGCCGTAATCACTTCCTTGGAATCCGGGGTTACCGCCGGTTCAAAACGCTGCACAACGTTCCCGTTGCGATCCACCAGAAACTTGGTGAAGTTCCACTTGATCTCGCCGCGAATGCCCGGCGCGGTGTCTTGAGTCAGATAGGTATAGAGAGACGCCTGGTCCGCGCCCTTGACGGAAATCTTCGAATAGATGGGGAAGGTCACGTTGTATTTGCGGGTGCAGAAGGTCTTAATCTCTTCGTTGGTTCCTGGCTCCTGCGCACCGAAATTGTTGGCCGGAAAACCGACGATGACGAAGCCCCGATCTTTATACTTCTCGTAAATCGATTCCAAAGCGCTGTACTGCGGAGTATAGCCACACTGGCTGGCCACGTTGACCACGAGGATCACTTTGCCTTTGTAGGCGGCCAGGGGCGCCGGTTGGCCATCGATGGAGTTGAGTGTGAAGCTGTAAATTCCCGACGCCGCAAATAACGATCCAGCCATAAGCAGCAAAGCCCCTGCGATGAAAATGATACGAGCGCCGACGGCAAAGTTAGACTGCAGGTACGAAGATTTCATTGAAGACTCCTGATTGAGTTTCTTGACCCCTGAACCGGAAGCGTTGGAATTGAGAATATAGAACCGAAGCGAAGCGCTGCAACCGGGCAATTGTAAAATTTCTGTCTCCTGCCGCCTGCTTTACGGTTTGCCGCCGGCGGCGATATTTCGGCGCGCTTCTTCGCAGGCCTGCTCCGCATCGCGTCCAGTGACCTGTTTGTACCAGGCAGGATGAAACGTCCAGGCCCAAGCTTCGCTGACCGCGCCCCGAATCATGGAATGGAAAGTGCCCGGCTCGCCAATCGTGCTCAGGTAAATGTGGACGAAGATTCCGCCGAGCATAATCAGAGCGGAGATGTCATGGATGACGTAGCTGATGGCAACGGGGATTCTTCCGAAAGTCTGGGCACCCGCCCACAGGACGATGCCGGTGATCAGGTACGCGATGCAGCCGCCCACGATCTCCCAAAACTGAAGTTTCTGTCCGGCGTTGAAAAACCCAGTGTCGGGCGGATCCATTTTCTCTTCGCCGCTAACGATGTTCTTGATGTTACGCATCCAGCGCGAATCGGCCGAAGTCCAAATCATGGGCTCGAACCAGTTCAGGACCTGCAAGGCAAAGAAAAAAACGAAGGCCACGCCAAAATATGGGTGCATGATGCGGCTGAGTTGTCCGCCGCCAAAGATGGGCGTGAACCAGCGAAACAGCCACGGCAGATAAATGCCGAAACCGGTGAACAACGCCAGAAAGAAAAAGAGCGCGACCGCCCAGTGCAGCACGCGCGTGTACACCGGATGGCGCAGTAACTCTCCGCGATAGACGGTGGTTTTGCCCACGTGCTCGAAGGTCTCGCGAGCCTTGTCGTCAAAGCGTTCGATCGCTCCGCTAGCCATTGGCGCCATCCTTTCTCGGCGCTTCCGGTTGCGGCAGGCGCGGCCCGTGCGTTACGTGATGCAGTAGGACTCCGAGCAGACCGAAGAGCGCGAAGGTTCCGAGCACCGGCTTGAACAGCCACTTCCACACCGTGTAACTCCACGGAATCTGCGGATTGCTGGGCAGGCCGCCATAGCGTTCGGGATCGGTGGCATCGTGCAGCACATAGATCACATGCGTTCCGCCGACAGAGGAGGGATCGTAGACCCCGGCGTTCTTCCATCCGAAATTGTCGCGCAACTGTTTGGCGCGCTCCTCGGCAATAAACTTCATGTCGTCCTTACTGCCAAATTTTAGACAGCCGGTCGGGCACGCCTTGATGCACGCAGGCTCCAGCCCCTCGCCGACGCGATCGGAGCACAGCGTGCACTTGTACACACGCTTGGATGCTGGATTGAAACGCGGAATATTAAAGGGACAACCGGAAACACAAAACTCGCAGCCAATGCAATTTTCCTGGTTAAAGTCGACGATGCCATTGGCATATTTCACAATGGCGCCGTCGGCGGGACAGGCATGCAGGCAACCGGGATCGGCGCAGTGCATGCACTGATCCTTGCGCATCAGCCACTGGATCGTGCCGTCCGGATTCTGGTGCTCGTTGAACTTGATGAGGTTCCAGAAATGCGGCGCTGTCTCGGGCATCGTCTGGTAAGTGTTGTCGAAGGTAGTCGGAGTGAACGGCATGTCGTTCCACTCGACGCAGGCCACCTCGCAAGCCTTGCAGCCAATGCAAGTGGTGGTGTCGACGAGTTTGCAGACTTCAAGGTCGCGCTGCATAGCGAAACCGGGCGAGGGAGTGCTGTGGCCCGAAATCATGACGGCTTGTAGCGCTTTGCGGTCTGCCATATGCCTTTCTCTTGTAGCGCCAGCATCCTGCCGGCTGTCCCGAGGGCGTCTCGCGCTCGGATCGGCGGGCGCGGACGCCCGCCGGACAGCCGCCGGGACGGCGGCGCTACTCCTACACTTTTTCCAGCTTCACCAGAAAGCCTTTGAATTCCGGGGTAAACGCGTTCGGATCGATCACCGTCGGCGTCAGCTGATTTGCCAGCGTTTTCGCCGTCTTGCCTTCATCTTCGGCAATGCCTCGGAACCCCCAGTGAATCGGGATGCCGATCTGGAACGTCTCTTTGCCATCGATCTTCATCGGACGAATGCGGCGCGTCACCATGGCTTTCGCGATGTAGGTGGCGCGAATGCTCGAGACTTTTATTTTTTCGCCGCCGTGGATGCCCATGCGGTCGGCCAGTTCGGCGGGGACTTCGATGAAGGGTTCGGGCACAAGCTGGACATTCATTGGATTATTTTTTGTCCAGTAGTGGTAATGCTCGGTCAGACGATACGTGGTGCAGATGACGTTGTATTCGCCGCCGGTTTGCGCATATTTGTCCATGTCGGTCTTGTACTTTTTCACGACCGGATTATTGGACTGCTTGGGATGCAACAGATTCGCAATCGGGCTTTCGATGGGCTCGTAGAATTCGGGGAAAGGACCATCCTGCATGCCACCAAGCGGGACGAACAAGCGTCCGACGCCGTCGGGGTTCATGATGAACGGACCCATGTGATCTTTGGGTGCGGAATCCGGCTTGAAGTCGGGAACGTCGACGCCCACCCAGCTTTGCTTAGCTTCATCCCACCAAACCTGGCGGCGCGAAGGATCCCACGGCTTGCCCTCCAGATTGCAGGAGGCGCGGTTATAGAGCACGCGGCGATTCGCCGGCCACGACCATCCCCAATTGGGATAAATGCCGAGCCCGGAGGGGTCGTCGGTGCCGCGGCGCTGCATCATGGCGCCGGCTTCGGTCCATGATCCGCAATAGAGCCAGTTGCCGGAGAGTGTGGTGCCGTCGTCTTTGAGCCAGGCAAAGCCGGGGAGTTGCTGGCCAGCTTTGATGGTGATGTTCGTCTTCGGATCGGTAATGTCAGCGGTTGCTTTGCCGTTGATTTCTTTCGCGACCTCGGCAAGCGACGGGTTGTACGGATTCGTGTAGGCAAACGTGGCATTGAGAACGGGATCGGGGAACTTGCCGCCATCCTTCTTATAAAGGTCGCGAACTTTCAGGAAGAGAGTTGCGAGGATTTCCTGATCGAGGCGGGCCTGCCCGGCCGGGGGTAAGGCCGCGTTTTTCCACTGGAGCCAGCGGGCCGAGTTGACGAAGGTGCCGTCTTTTTCCGCAAAACCTGCGCCCGGCAACCGGTACACAGTGGTATTGATCTTCTTCTGATCTTCCGCGGTAATGCCGGGGGCGCGCCAGAATTCGCTGGTCTCGTCGGGATAGATTTCGCAGACGACCAGCCAGTCGGCCTTTTTGAGGGCGTCGATATTTTTGTTGGAGTCGGGACCGATCATGACGCCGTTCATGCCAAAGGCGAAGAGCCCTTTGACCTTACCCTCGTACATGTCGTTCCAGATATTCACCCAGGAATAGTTGCGATCGATTTTGGGAAGATAGTTGAAGGCAAAGTCGTTTTCCTTGGTGGCTGCCGGTCCGTAAAACGCTTTCAGCAAAGAGACTGTGAATTTTGAAGTATTCGACCAGTAGTTGAATGACTCCCACGGATCGGGCTTGGACTGCGTTGGCGTAGTACGCTTTACAAAGGCGGCCAAGTCCACGTCGGTAGGATTCGGCATCTTCAGGTAGCCAGGGAGGATATCGAAGATGCCCGCCATATCGGTGGCGCCCTGGATGTTGGAGTGTCCGCGAAGCGCATTGACTCCGCCGCCGGCGCGCCCGACGTTGCCCATCAGCAGTTGCAGGACGGCGGCGGTGCGGATGATCTGCGTGCCGAAGCTGTGCTGCGTCCATCCCACTGCATAGATGATGGTGGCGACTTTTTTCATATCGCCATCTTTGCGGATGGAGGTGAACAGGTCGGCGGCTTTGAGAAATTGATCCTGCGGAATGCCGGTGATTCGCTCCACCATTTCCGGTGTGTAGCGCTCGTATTGCTTCTTTAATAACTGATAGACGCAGCGCGGATGCTGGAGCGTCAGGTCGAAGGCGACGTTCGGCGGTAACGCAGGCGCGGGCGGAGTAGCGCCTGCAGGCAGGGGTGGGGCTGGCTTTTCCGGAGGCGTGGCCGCGACAGCCTTGCCGGCTAGATCTCCGCCTTCTTCGTAATTCCAGGTCTTCTTGTCATAAACCTTTTTCTCGGGATCGAACCCGGAAAAGAGACCATCCTCGGGCAGGCTAAAGCCGTCTTTAATGACGAAGGCGGCGTTGGTGTAATTGACGAGATAGTCTTTGGCGATGCGGTTGTTGGCGATCGCGTAGTTGATGACACCGCCCAGGAAGGCGATGTCGGCCCCGGCGCGAATCTGTACGTACATATCCGCGTTCGCGGCGGTGCGGGTCAGCCGCGGATCGACGACAATAGTCTTCGCGTTGCGGTGAACCTTGGCTTCAATCGCCCACTTGAAGCCGCAGGGGTGGTTCTCGGCGGGATTGCCGCCCATGATCAACATCATGTCGGTGTTCTTGATGTCGATCCAACCATTGGTCATTGCGCCGCGTCCGAAGGTGGGCCCCAAACTGGAGACCGTGGGGCCGTGTCAAACGCGGGCCTGGTTTTCCAGGTAGCAGACCCCCAGGCTGCGCATACTTTTTACGGCGAGATAATTGAATTCGTTGGTGTCGGTGCAACCGCCGGTAAAGGCAATGCCTTCGCAGCGATTCACGGTGCGACCGGCCGCGTCCGTTTCGACAAACGTGTCGTCGCGCGTCTTCTTCACCTTTTGCGCGATCTCGCTGTAGGCCTGCTCCCAGGAAATGTCTTCCCAGTCGGTCCCTCCGGGGCGCCGGACTTGCGGCTTTAGCAGGCGGCGATCGTTGAGAATGTCCTGCTCGAGCGACGATCCCTTGGGGCAGAGCGTTCCGCGATTGATGGGGTGGTCAGGATCGCCCTCAACGTGCAAGACCTGCGGAATCGCGTTCTTGGCCTTGTCGCCGATGGTGTAGATGATGACGCCACAACTGACCGCACAATAAGGACAGGTGCTGCGGGTTTCGCTGGCGCGGGCAATCTTGAGCGAAGAAGTCTGGGCGTAAACCGGAGTGAGATCAAACCCGAGGGCGGAGAAAGCGGCTCCGCCCAGCACGGTGCCTTTGAGAAAAGTCCTGCGTGAGAGCTCCATCTTGTTGTTGCCCCCGGTACTGCAGGTTCCAGAATCTACGGAGGTGCGTGTTGCGGACGCCCACGACAGCCGTCCACATTGTGTCCCGCTAACGCGAAAAACTATAACCCCGGACGGACTGGCGCGTCAATCGGGAAAACCCTGAGTGGAGGGGAACCTCTGAAAGGGCCGCGATCCGGTGCCGAGGGTATCTGATGTCACCAATCAATCCGATCGATTCCGCGAACCAGATCGAAATGGCGGTCCCGGCTCAAGACCGGCAAAGAATGCTGACGGCAAAGCGCCGCAATCCAAGCGTCGTGGGGAGGAATTGGCGTTCCGGCTCGCTTCAGTTCCGATCGAATAGCCGCGTAGGACGTTGCCGTCTCTTCATCCACATCGAGCACCCGGCAACCGAGAATCGCTTCTGCCAACCATTGTTCGTAGCGCTGCCGATCTCGGGATTGGCGAATGCCATATCGATATTCGCCCAACACAATTACCGGGACGGCGACTTCCGCTGCTGCGCGAAGAATCGGCTCCAGTGCCGCATCCCCATCGGCGACAGCTGACAATCCATTCGTGTCCAGGATCACGTTAGCCTCAGTCTCGATCCTCGGCCTCGATCTGATCGAACTCTTCTTCAATGATCCGGTTAATTTTCGCCGTCTCCTTGTGTAAGTGCCGGAGTTTGCCAAAGGTTCTCATCCAGGGCTTGTTTTCCGCATTGCTTTGGGACCGTAGTTTGTCCGCCAGCGCCTCCGAAACAAGCGCTCGAAAAGGAATTCCACGCGCGGCCGCTGCCGTCTTGGCGCGACGAAAGATGGCATCGGGAATCTCCAGCGTAGTCTTCATGAATGCCATAGTCCCATATTTATGGGAGGAGGTCAATCGCGGCCGGCGTTACGTCCCCGCACCCGAGGTATTGCGCGCCAGGAGGTCCGGACAGGATAATCGGACCATGGCGAATAGCACCACGGCGCAAAACGAATGGCAGCGGCGGATCCAGCGGGCGGAGGAACTTGCCGCCCAGTACAGTTTCGCCGCGGAAATCCTGCGCTTCTATGTGTCTGTCGCGCGCTTTCAGGAAAGTCTCTCCCGCGAACTTGCCAAATCTTTCACAGAACCGATCTCAGCGTCTGGCAGTGCGGCACCCGATTCCGACCCATTTGCGCGGCCGCTGCCGCCGAAGCTCGCGCGACAATTCGGCGAATTTCTTTCGGTAGTCGAACAGAGCGGTCCAAATGCGCTGCGCGAAGCGGCGCGCGAGTTGCGAACCGGCGGAGATTCTCATTTCCACCTGCTGCCAGCCTTCTGGAATGGAACCGAGGCCGGAGCGCTGCCGCCGGGCCCTCACGATTTTTTTGCCCGCGCCTTTCTTCAGCCGTACGCGATCGCCATTCGTACGCAGTCAACTTTGCACTGGAATGGGCCGGCGCCGTATCTGTGTCCGTTTTGCAAGCGGAAACCTGGCCTCGGTGTTCTGCGTCCGCTGGGAGACGGCGGACAGCGTTCCCTGGTCTGTTCATTTTGTCTGGCGGAGTGGGAGTTCCGGCGAATCGTCTGTCCGGGATGCGGCGAAGAGAATCACGCGAAGCTTCCTGTCTACACTGCCGACGAACTTAAGCACGTCCGCGTAGAAGCTTGCGACAGTTGCCGGAGCTATATCAAAACAGTGGACATGACCAAGAGCGGGCGAGCCGAACCTGTTGTAGATGAGATGGCGGCGATCCCGCTTGATCTGTGGGCAGCGAAGCAGGGATACATGAAGCTGCAACTCAATCTGCTACAGCTCTGAGCGCCGGTTTCTCGCCAACATCACAGTCCTAAGTTCAGCCTTGTCATCCTGAGCGAAGCGAAGGACCTGCTTTTGCCCCGTTCCCCTGCGGACCGCGCCCCATCCCTACCGCTTGCCGCGCACCGCAGAAACCTCCGTTCTCGCCCGGGTGAAAGCAAACTGGAGCTTCCATTCCCTGGCTCCCGCTTGATCGCCTGGGAGCGGAGAGAACTTCCATTCCCGAGCCGCTGCCAGCGCGATGCGCGAGAAATACTTGCTTGGTCCGGCGGACTCCAGCGTCGCCTTAGCCACATTGCCTGCCGAATTCACCTCGACGCGGACTCGAACCTTGATTTTGCCTTGAATGCTGCGGCGCGCGACCGGCGAAACCTCGGGCATTACCTGGCGCACGATCCCGCTCTCGTTCGCATGGTTGGCAGGATGAGCATTCGCAGACTGATCCTCATTGCCGCCCGCCGCTGGCGTAGCACCTGCCGTCGCTATGGGATTTGGTTTGGGCTCGGGCTGTGGCGGAGACTGCGTAGTGTCCGTGGCTGTATTTGATTGAGCTTGTGTTGTTGGAATCTTCGCCGGAGGGTTTGCCGGTTTCGGCCGGGCAAAGAAAAAGACGATAGCCAAAACCACCGCCGTTGCCACGAGCCAATGGGGCCATTTCGAGGACTGTTTCGGCGCTGCCGAGAGCGCGGGCACGGTAATCCCCGCTGCATTCTGAGTTGAAATCGCCGCTGGCTGCCCCCCTTCCGAACAATCGCGGATTTGCCCCAGCGTCCATCGATTTGCTGGCTCAACCTGCAGGCAATGCTCTGCGATTGCGCGCAATGGCTGCGGAATCGCTGCCGGTATTTGCGGCAAACTTGGGTGGGCGCGACCCCAACTCGGCAAACGCTGCGTCAGCACCTCGACCAGCGTCATTCCCAACTGCCAGACGTCGGCAGGCGCGGACGCCGCTCCCGTGGCCGCTTCTGGCGGAGCGTAGTCGCTCGTCGCGCTCGCGCCCCGGCCGGTTTCACCGGACTGGGTCAGAGTGTCGCTCGACAGCTTTACCTGATCTGCAATCGCCAGAATGTTGGAAGGGCGGATGTGCCCGTGCCCCCACCCGTTCTCGTGTGCATATTGCAAGGCCTGAACAAGCGGTGGTAACAGCGCTCGCGCCTCGTCGGCCGTCAATGCTCGCTCCGGCAGAATCTGCGCGAGATTTTCCTCGGCATACTCCTCCACCACATAGAGCAGCGCTGTGCCATCGAAATTGCAGAGTCCGGCCTCAAAGATACGAATCAGATTCGGATGGTTCAGTCCGCCGATCTTCTTCCAGCGCAGCAGTTGCTTCTCCGCGTCCGCCGCATCTGCGGCAATCAGCTTGATGGCGGCTTGCGCGGAATCGACCGCATCCCTTCGTGTGAGAAATACGGCGCTGTGATCGGAACCACCCAGATAGCTTTGTAAGAGGAATCTGCCGTCGACGGTATGACCTTCCCACTTTTTCCAAGTCTCACTCATAACGGTTTCGCTCGGAATCTCAATAGTCCGCTATTGTATGTGACCGCGCGCGCCATCAGTCAAAAATAGGCCGTGCGGAAACAGAAGGGCATCGCGCTCCCTTGAGATCTTGCCTCCTAACTTCAATTATGACTATAATGACCATTATGACTATTCTTTGAATCGGAGGATGTGTATGAGTTCGCAAAGCTGGACGGTAGCCGAAGCCAAGGCAAAATTCAGTGAAATTATCGAGCGGGCAATGTCCCAGGGACCGCAGACCATCACTCGAAATGGGCACACGGCGGCGGTGGTGGTTGGGGCGGAAGAATGGCAGCGAAAAATCAGGCGCGTCGGCAACCTCGCGGAGTTCTTTGCGCAATCTCCATTGCGCGAATCGGACCTGAAGATTCGTCGCCTCAAGGAACGACCCCGGAAGACTGATTTATGAACTTTCTTCTCGATACCAATGCGGTTTCTGAGTGGGTCAAGCCAAGGCCCAATCCCGGTCTTATCGGTTGGATGGAAGCGGCCGACGAGGATCGGATTTTCATCAGTGTGGTCTCGCTGGCGGAACTGCACTACGGCGTCGATCGCATGGCGAAAGGCGGCCGTCGAAGCCGACTGGAGCAGTGGCTGCAGCATGAATTGCCGTTGCGATTTGAGAACCGGGTTTTGCCCATCGACGCCGAAGTGGCGGAAGTTTGGGGCACGACGGTATCACGGTGCGAGGCAGCGGGTCGTCCGATAGGCGCCATGGACGCTTTCCTGGCCGCAACCGCTGAAACCCATCAACTGACGCTGGTCACCCGCAACGTTGCGGATTTCCCTCTGCTCAAAGCGGTGCTCAATCCGTGGACCTAAAGACTCTCGCGCTGGTGAGCCGGACGTCCCCGCCCGGCGGGCAAATTGCTTGACGGGCGAGACGCCCGTCGCTCCACATACTACTCTCCTCGCTTTACAATATTCGCATGGCTCCCATCCCCGCCGAAATCCACGGCCAGCGTTACATCAGCCTTGCGACCTTCCGAAAAACCGGCGTCGCCGTCTGTACCCCCGTCTGGTTTGCCGAAGACGGCAACAAGCTTTATGTTATGACCAATAGCAAGTTAGGCAAGAGCAAGCGCATCCGCAACAACCCGCTAGTCAAGATCGCTCCCTGCACCATGCGCGGAAAAATCACCGGTCCTGAATTTCCAGCCACTGCCCGCATTCTGCCCCCGGAAGATTTTGCCCGCGTTCGTCAGGCGATCAACCGGAAATACTGGCTGGCACGTATTCCTTTCATTTGGCGTAACACCGACACGACCATCGAGATTACCCTGGCCTGAATCCCGACTGCGCCCAGCGGCGAATGGGTAGCGCCTAACTGGCGTACTGAAACGGGAAAATTAGGTTCGCACCTATGGATAGGTAGTGGTGCAGTTTGAAAATTGCCGTCCCTCAGCGGCTAAAGCCGCAATGAAAATGCGATGTTTTACGGCGCGGCTGAAGCCGTGCCCTTTCAAAGCCGCTTCAAACTTCACCATTACTTATGGATGGGTCGCATTTACGCTGACTCCTCGACCCTGTTACCATCAAGGGTTGTCCCAGGGCTCTGGGTATCTTCTTAGCAGTCAGACTTTTCTTGGAGGCACCATGGCCGTAAAAGTTGGCATTAATGGATTTGGCCGCATCGGGCGCAACGTTCTTCGCACCGCGCTCGCCGATAAGAACCTCGACTTCGTCGCAGTCAACGATCTCACCGATCCCAAAACGCTCGCTCACCTGCTCAAGTACGACTCGATTCTTGGCAACCTGCCCAACAAAATCAGCGCTGGCCCCGACAGCATCTCAGTCGACGGCAAAGTCATTAAAGTTTTCAAAGAAAAAGATCCTGCCGCCCTGCCCTGGGAGTCCGTCGGAGCTCAGGTAGTAATCGAATCCACCGGCAAGTTCACCGATGCTAACGAAGCGAAGAAACATCTTCGCGGCTCGGTGAAAAAAGTCATCATCACGGCGCCGGCCAAGAACGAAGACCTCACGGTTGTGCTCGGCGTCAACGAAGAAAAATACGACCCCGCGAAACACCACATCGTCTCCAATGCTTCCTGCACCACGAATTGTCTCGCTCCGGTCGCCAAAGTCATCAACGATACTTTCAAAATCATCTGTGGCACGATGACCACCATCCACTCCTATACGAACGATCAGGTGATTCTCGACTTCCCGCACAAAGACTTGCGCCGGGCCCGTGCCGCGGCCATCAACATGATTCCAACCACGACCGGTGCCGCCAAGGCCGTTAAGCTCGTCATCCCCGATCTGGCCGGGAAACTCGACGGCTTCGCCATGCGCGTTCCTACGCCCAACGTCTCGGTCGTTGACCTCGTCGTCTGGGTGGAGAAAAAGACCACCAAAGAAGAGGTCAACGCAGCTTTGAAAAAAGCCTCTGAGTCGGGCCCCCTGAAGGGATACCTCGGCTTCGAGGAGAACGAACTGGTCTCGTGCGATTTCAAGGGAGATTCCCGCTCCTCCATCGTCGATGCCCACATGACCCTGGTCGTCGGCGGCAATTGCGTCAAGGTGATCTCCTGGTATGACAATGAATGGGGATATTCCTGCCGCGTCCACGACCTGATCAACCTGATGGCGGCCAAAGGACTGTAGAGTAACTCGTTGTTAGTCGTCGGTCGTTCGCGGTTAGCTATTTGCTGTTGACGAGTGGCCAAACCTGGGTGATGCGGCAGACCGCGGACACCAACGACTCACGACGGTCCAGCGACAAATATCGAACGACTAACGCCCAACGACTAACGACTGACGACTAACGACAGGTGCCCAATGTCTAAGCTTTCGATTCGCGATCTTCCTCTCAACGATCACCGCATCTTCATGCGCGTCGACTTTAACGTGCCGCTCGACGACGGCCGCGTTATGGACGATACGCGCATTCGCGAAACCCTGCCCAGCATCGAGTATGCGTTGCGTCACGGGGCGCGCCTCATCCTTGCCTCTCACCTCGGACGTCCCAAGGGCAAGCCCAATCCAAAAATGAGCCTCAAGCCCGTTGCCGAGCGTCTCCGCATGTTGCTGGACAAAGAACTGTCGCGGGGCGAGAACGTAGGCTTCTGTCCTGAGTGCGTCGGCCCTGAAGCCGAAGAAGTAGCGCTCAAACTCGAGAAAGGGCAAGCCCTGCTGCTTGAAAACCTGCGCTTCCACGCGGAGGAAGAAAAAAACGATGAAGCTTTTTCGAAACAGCTCGCGAAGCTCGCCGAATTTTATGTCAATGACGCCTTCGGCACTGCCCATCGTGCGCATGCCTCCACCGTTGGCATCACCAAGTTTGTGCAGAAATCCGCCGCCGGTTTGCTCATGGAAAAGGAGTTGCAATATCTGGGCCGCGTTCTGCAAAACCCCGAGCACCCGTTCGTTGCCATTCTTGGCGGAGCCAAAGTCAGCGACAAAATCGGAGTCATCCAAAACCTGCTCAGCAAAGTCGACGTCCTAATCATAGGCGGCGGAATGGCCTACACCTTCCTCAAAGCGCAAGGCGAATCCGTCGGTAAGAGTCTGGTCGAAGAAGACAAACTTGCGCTCGCCAAGGACCTTCTGCAACAGGCGAAGACTCATAAGCTCAAGTTCCTTCTCCCCACCGACCACGTCATCGCCGACCGCGTCGAGGCCAGTGCTCTGACCAAAATCGTCGGCCGTGGCGAGCCCATCCCTGCCAACATGATGGCGCTCGATATCGGTCCGGAAACCATTGAGACCTTTTCCGAAGAAGTCGCCCGCGCTCGCACCATCGTCTGGAATGGTCCTATGGGTGTTTTCGAAATGCCGCCCTTCGCCAAAGGTACGTTCAAGATTGCTCACGCCGTCGCAGAAAATGCCGGAGCGGTGACGATCGTGGGTGGAGGGGATTCCGTAGCCGCCGTGAGAGCTGCCGGAGTAGCCGACAAAATCACCCACATCTCAACCGGCGGAGGCGCTTCGCTGGAATTTCTGGAAGGCAAGAAATTGCCTGGAGTCGAAGCGCTGACGGATAAAAAATAGTAGCGCCGGCGTCTCGCCGGCTGTCGTGGTGGGCATCCAGCCGAACCGCGTCTTTGGTTTTGTGGAAAAGACCTTCCCACCGTCGGCAAACGCGCGATTGAGACGATGAACTGGCGCGCCGGATCAGCAGCCAGTTTGTCACACAGTTTTCTGTTGGCGATCTAGGCGCTCCGCAATATTCTGCGCGCCGACAGATGAGCTCCCGTCAGCAGCAGCATTCCCGACAGGAACGCCCAGAACATCAGGCTGACCGAGATGGCGAATGGCCCATATACCTCCGCGAAATTCAGCCGCGGCAGGGCGAAGATATAAACGTACTTCAGCGCCTCGGAGAGCAATCCCATGATCACTGCCGTCGGCAACACTCCTTTGGCCGGCACCTTGCCGTTCGGCAATAGCCAGTAGACGAGAAAGAAGATCGCGATGCTGGCTAAAATCGCGAAAATCTTCATAGTTACAAAGTCCACTAAGTCCACGTACCACGCGCCGTAGCCGTGCAAAGCACTCTTCACGATGGCGACGTTTCCGGCGGTCAATCCTACCGAGAGCAGCGCGAGCGATCCGCAGGCAAAGACCAATCCGAGCGAGATCAGCTGATTTCCCAGATACGACCGGTTCTTGCGAAATCCCCAGACGCGGTTCAGCGCGACTTCAAGCGGCAGAAAGATTCCGGTGGAAGTAATCAGCAGCATCGCCAGCGAGAACACTTGCGCCCGGTGATGCTCTCCCACCAGCGCATTCAGATTCCGGATCACGAATTCCTGTCCGGTTGGAAGATAGTCGCGCAAAAGGCTCTCGACCACGCTGTACATCACACGGGAATGAAATACGTACCGGATCAACGTCATCAGCAAGAGCAGGAACGGAAAAAACGAAAGAATGGAATTGGCGGCGACCGAGAAGGCAAACGTGTGCACCTCGGTCCGGAGCATATAGCGCGCCGTTGAGCGCAGCAGCCCTTCGGCCGGAGCCGTTCGGTACTCGGAAGCGCCATTCTTATCGGAAAGTTCGATGGGGGTAAGCGAAGACACTGGTTTCTCAAATATTATCAAACACTTACGGCTTTCCGCTGGATTTCTATAGCGGCTGCCAGATTGGGCGGTTTCAGTTGCCTGGCGTCGCCATGAGTCCGGGTCATGCCGTTTTCCGTGCATACTACAAGTTCGCTCTTGCCAACTCAAATCTTCCTGCTATCATCTGGTGCTTCGCCAGCCGGACTCGGTTGGCGATCAGCAAGATTGACGTTTCTGTGCCAGCAGTGCCATATCGCGCCCTCGTTTTCGCGGCTCCACAGTATTTCGTCGCGGGCAACCGTCCGCCGGAATGCAGGGGAGCCGTTTCTATTGGTGCGGTGTTGCCTGCGCGCGGCGGCGCCAGTTAAAAATTCCTGCGTCCCTTCGAGGGGGTGTTCCGTTGCATCTGTCCTGGCTTTCAGGGCAAATGGAACAGGGCAAACAGAAAAGCGGCGCAAGAATAATTCTTAGCGATGAGGCGAAAGGAGTTTTTTGTGAGAGAGAAGGGTACTGTGAAGTGGTTCAACGGGGCGAAGGGATACGGGTTCATCCAGCGCTCCACGGGCGAGGATGTCTTCGTGCATTTCTCCGCCATCCAGGAGAACGGTTACCGCTCGCTGAATGAAGGCGAGACCGTCGAGTTCGATCTGCTCAAAGGCCCGAAGGGCTTCCAGGCGGGCAACGTCGTGCGCGCGGCATAAATTTCTCCAACCAATTCGCAAACCCTCTCGCTTCGGTCGAGAGGGTTTTTTATTTCGCTTCTGGGTGCTTGTCATCCATTAAGCTTGTCATCCTGAGCGAAGAGAAGGACCTATGTACTTTGTTTGCAGCGTCCAATGTTTGGCATTGCATAAAATATGGCTGCACACCTATGCCGCGTATTTCCGGCACACGACGTGGTGAAAACCTCATCCGCATCATCAGCGCGAGGAAAGCAAACCGTTATGACGCAGAAAAATACTACCGTGAGATATTCGCTTAGCGCGATCAAAAGACAAGCTGCCCGAGGCGCAAGTAAGACACGCGCCAACGCGCCGGAAGCCCCGGCCGTCGGCGAAGATTTCTGGAAGCACGCCCGGATCGTCATGCCGAGCGGCAAGACTTCCGTGCATCTGCGCGTTGACAGCGACGTGTTCGAGTGGTTCAAGAGACAAGGCGCAGGCCATCTCACGCGCATGAACGCGGTTTTGCGGTCTTATGTTGACGCGCACATCATCGAGAAGAAGTAGTTTGGGTACCTGAAGCGTTATAGTCATGCGCTTGCATTTGATGTCGGCAGCATCGCCGCCCACCCTTGCAAAAAACGCAAGGACGGGGCACCCACATTTGTGTTATTGGGGATAAAACCAAAAAGCGAAGGTGGGCAACCCGCCTGATTATTCCTTGTATGTTATTGAGGAATAAGTATCTTACACAGAAATCTGGTTAGCTGAGGGAGCTTCCGTGGATGCTGTCTTCCGTGGTGCTCACCCTTCGAAAACCGCGAAGGGTGAGGCAGCCAGAGCCGTAGTGGGCTACGTTGGGGAATCAAAAAGAAGATTCCGGACAAGAGAAACACGAGACGATGAAACGGTGGTGCCAATCGCGACACTATCTAGCATCCGCTCTCCGCGCATTCGGTCTTAGCAACGGAGAACGGAATCCACACGAGAGAGGAGGAACAAATCTATGCCTGACGAAAGAAGCGAATCGGGTTCCCTGGCAACCCAGCGGGCTACGAGGGAGCAGACCGTCGTATTGGTGCAATCGTTATTGGTGACCTGGAGCGTCTTGGATCACCTGAAGCTAAAGGGAGTAATCGGGCCGCGAGAGGCGGGGTCTAAGTTGCGAGCCGAGGATGCTTGCTGTGCGCCGGACGGTGGTACCTGCTGCGTGAACAGGAAAATTAAATAATGTCCAGCCGCTCCGGCGAGTGCCGCTGGAGCGGATGTTCTTGGCTGGACGATTAGTGGGTGTCAGCCCCCCATAGGGTTTGTCTTCTGAAGGCAATCGGAGAAATCAATGGCCATCACAAACCAGCAGTTACGAGATGCATTTCTCAACCCGCAGATGCACGGCTACTTCGAAAAGAAGCTACCGTCGCTCTCTTCCGCCGAAGTCCTGATCCGAGTGGAGGAGACTTTGAAATTTCTTAACATGGCGACCTATTTTCAGTGCAACATACCGGTCACGAAGGAATTAGACGACGTGTGGCACTATTGGATTCTCGAAACCAGGGAATACTCCCAACTGTGCGCGAAACTTCAGGGCGGAAGATTTATCCACCATTCTTCGAATGTTTATCTTAATTCCGGCAGCGAAGAGAACCGGCCGCAGGAGAACGACCTGGAAGAGGAGGTCGCGATGCTCGGCACTTATGCGCTGAACTATGGCCCGTTTGAGCGAGATCGAGTGAAATATTGGCTCTTTGCTGCGTATCTAATAGACACCTGCGGCTGGAGCCTGGAACGGCTCAATGATTGGTTGATGTCTGCGGCTGTCAGTCCGCACATGTGCGGGTCACACGCCTGAAATTCGCGTGCGCCGCAACGAGTTTGTCTTTCAGGGACGCTGCGCCTCCTGATTAGGGCGCTGGCCCAGCTTTTGCACTACCACGAACGAGGCTGCCCCACGCTGCGCGCGGCCCCGTGCTGGCGAACGAGACCCAGAAAGCGGAACTGCGGATGAGAAGAATTGGGTGATGCCACGCTTCGTGATGCTCACCCTTCGCCCCCCGAAGCGTGGAGCAGCCGAAGTGGTGGTGGCGCAAAGGTGGGCCAGCCCCCGGGTCGTCATGCCGAGCGGCAAGACCTCCGTGCATCTGCTCGTTGATAGCGACGTGTTCGAGTGGACAAGGCGAAGGCCATCTCACACGCATGAGCGCGGTTTTGCGGACGTATGTTGACGCGCAAAAACGCTGATGTCCAGGGCCACTTCTCGAAAAGCGCGAGAAGTGGCGCACCCGGCACCCGGCGAACGGGTTGTGGGGACTGGCGCACGCAGTCAAAACGGAATGTCTTCATCTGTAATGAAGTGCGGACTATCAAGGCGAAGATCGAGCAAGATACGCGCGGATTGGTCGAGAAATTCATCGCGATCCATGAAAATGATGTGGCGTCGTTGGCCCGCGTCAAGCCGCCCTACAAGCCACTCCCTCGCAGCACGGGTAATTTCGCCGGCGGAAATCAGGAATACGTGATCCAGCAAAACCTTGCGATTGGCCTCTGGATCGAAAATCGGATGGTCGATAGCCATCAGCGCCTGGGTTAAAACTGTCGCGACGTTGTTATTTCCACCTGTGCCGCTGGCATCAATCTTATCTTTCTTTACCTGAGCGCAGAAATATATCCAGTGACTCGTCGGCAACTGGTATTTCATCCAAAGGTCCTTGCCGAACTCGAGCGTTTTTTCCGTGTGGCCGCTTGGGCTGACCCGGTGAAATCCGAGCCGCTGAAACAAAGGGACAAGCACTTTCTCCGTGAAGTCGTCCTCGCTGGCTGTGTCGAGGAAGTCGGCAAGCTTTTGACGCTGCACGATCTCTTCGTGGGATAGGGGGCGAGTTTGATGTGGAAATGACGCGCTGCTCATGCCGGTCCCTGTGCTGCGCAGATAGCACCGGCCGGATTCGTCCAGATACGCAATCAAACCATGTCGCTGAACCAGCTTATTCAGGCTGGCCAGTGCAAGCTGCACATCCGCCACATGGTCCGGATTTATTTCGTCCCCGCGCTTACGCAGACCTTCGCGCTCGAAATCATCAGGATCGAAGAGCTCAGAGATGACGCGGCATAAATCATCTGGCGGCAGATCGGCCGATTGCGCAGCTCCAAGGTTCAGTTCCATGAGCCGTTCGTGAGCCCATATCCGACGAGTCGTCCCGTCGTGCTCGAAGGGCAAACCGCAGCGAGCGAAAAAGCGTGTTATGAAATGGCTGCTGCGATAGGGGAAATGTGCGGCGTCACCCACGACCATCCTGCCAAGCTCTTCGAGGACGCGGTCCGAAAGTTTCATGAGCGAGTAATCTACCACCTTGGGGCTGGCCGGGTGCGCCACTCCTCGCTTCTTGAGAGTGGCCTGTTTGCGGCACGACTGAAGTCGTGCCCTTCCCGTTCGTGCTTGAACGCGCCGGATCGCAGCGGTGAACCGCTGCGCCACCCAAAGGCAGGGCCGTGAGCCGCTGCGCTACCCAAAATCCTGGCGAAAAGCTGGCTGAGATTATTTTTCGACCGTCTTAATATCCAGACTTCTCCACAGATACCAGCAGGCAATCGAGCGATACGGCGCCCATGGTTTCGCGATCTTCTCCATTACGGCGGGCTTTGGCCACTTACGTTTTTTGTAGTGCTTCTTGATGGCTGCCTGCACGCCGTAATCGCCGACGGGAAGAATATCGGGACGCTGCAAGGTGAACATCAGGAACATGTGCGCCGTCCAGACGCCGACGCCTTTGACCTGGGTTAGATGGGCGATTACTTCTTCTTCTGACATTTCGGACATGCGCTCGAACTCCAGCAGTCCGGCTGCGGTTTTTTCGGCTAGATCGCGCAGATACGCCGTCTTCTGCCGCGAGAGACCGACGCCGCGCATTTCGGCATCGGTCAGCTTGAGAATGCCCGGCGGGGTCAGCGGATCTCCGGCTAGAGCGGTGAAGCGATCGAAGATGGTCGCGGCGGCTTTGCCGTTTAACTGCTGATAGAGGATCGACTCCGCCAGCGAGTGAAAGGTGGGCTCGCCAAATTGCATACGGAACGGGCCGACGCTCTCGATGATGGCGGCCAGTATGGGGTCGGATTTTTTCAGGTGCTTGATCGCCAGATGATGCTTCGCTTTGGGCATCGTCGCTCGCTCCTCGGCAGACGGGAAGAAAGTTTAGCACAGGAGGCGAACATATGGCGAATTAGGAAAGCTGGAGCGGCGGCTCGGGTTAAAAGCACTGTCGTGCTTCGCACGACTGGACGGCCGAGGGCGGCCGTCCCTACGTTAGGCTTGGCGCTCCCGTCGCTTACTCCCCGTCGTTTACAATCCCTATCGTTTACAATCGATGATTCTCTTTAAGAAAGATTCTCTTTCGATTGGAAACCATCATCATGCACCGCTGGTCGCAACTTTTTATTCCTACGCTTCGCGAGGCTCCGGCTGATGCCGAGGTCGCTAGCCACAAGCTGCTGGTCCGCGCGGGATACATTCGTCAACTGGGCGCTGGAATCTATTCGTTTCTTTTCCTGGGCAATCGCACTACACAGAAGATCATACGCATCATCCGCGAGGAGATGGACAAGATTGGGCAGGAGTTCTACCTGCCTGCGCTCAATCCGCGCGAGATTTGGGAGGCTAGCGGGCGCTGGGCGGTGATGGGCGAGAACATGTTTCGCCTCAAGGACCGCAAAGGCGCCGATCTTTGCCTGGGCTTTACGCACGAAGAAGTCATGACCGACATTGCGCGCAAGGAACTGCGCAGCTACAAGCAACTGCCGCAGATCTGGTATCAGATTCAGACCAAGTTTCGCGACGAGCCTCGGCCCAAGTCGGGACTGCTGCGGGTGCGCCAGTTCATCATGAAAGACGCCTACTCGTTTGACATTGATGCGGCAGGGCTCGATGTCTCGTATCAGAAGCATCACGACACTTACTGCCGCATCTTTGATCGCTGCGGTTTGAAGTACATGGTGATCGACGCGCACTCGGGAGCGATGGGCGGATCGCAGT
>JBAWFQ010000253.1:0-23951 GCA_049592035.1 Terriglobales bacterium | reverse complement strand
GATGAGGGCGAAGTCACGCCCAGCGCTTCCTTCGTAGACGACCTGGGCGCCGATTCGCTCGATACCGTCGAGCTCGTGATGGCCTTCGAAGAGGCCTTCGACATCGAAATCCCCGACGAGGATGCGGAGAAGATTCGCACCGTGAACGATGCCGTCGACTACATAGGCAAACACGCCAAAGCAAGCAAGTAATTTGGCACGAAGCGATATCGCTTTTGGGTGGCGCAGCGCCGGGGTCCCCAGCACGCCTGGTTTTGGCGTGATGGGGTGGAGCGCTTCAGCGCTGCGGTACTCGACCATTTTTATCGACGGCTTTAGCCGCTGAGGGGCGACGACGGCGCGCCATCGAGTTTTTCAAGAACTGCCTCACTCAACTCGGAGAATAATCTGCCGACGAATCAACAAAGACGCGTCGTCATCACCGGCATCGGCCTGCTCTGCTCCCTGGGCAATACCACCGGCGCAGTGTGGCAATCGCTGTTAGCGGGTAAGAGTGGCGTCGATCGCATCACCGCCTTCGACGCTTCCGCCTTTGCCTGCCAGATTGCCGCCGAGGTCCGCAACTTCGATCCCTTCCAGTTCATCGAGAAAAAAGAAGTAAAAAAGATGGGACGCTTCATCCACTTCGCCATCGCCGCCTCCGACGAAGCGTTCAAGATGTCCAAGCTCCAGGTCACTCCCGAAAATGCCGAGATGGTCGGCGTGCACATCGGTTCCGGCATCGGCGGATTCGACGTGATCGAGCGCGAACATACCGCGCTCCTCGAAGGCGGTCCGCGCAAGATTTCCCCCTTCTTCATTCCCGCCGCCATAGTCAACCTCGCCGCCGGACACGTTTCCATGCGCCTCGGCGCCAAGGGCCCGAATGAAGCCACCGCCACCGCCTGTACCACCAGCGCCCACTCCATCGGCGATTCCTTCCGCATCATCCAGCGCGGCGACGCCGACGTAATGATCGCCGGAGGTTCCGAAGCCGCCATCACTCCCATGGGTGTAGGTGGATTCGCCGCCATGCGCGCGCTCTCCACGCGCAACGACGATCCCGCCCGCGCCAGCCGTCCCTGGGACAAAGATCGCGACGGCTTCGTCATGGGCGAAGGCGCCGGCATTCTGATTCTCGAAGAACTGGAACATGCCCGCCGCCGAGGCGCGCCCATCCTGGCCGAGTTAGTAGGCTACGGCATGTCCGCCGACGCCTATCACATGACCCAACCCGCTCCCGAGCACGAAGGCGGTTTCCGAGTCATGCGCAACGCCCTGCGTGACGCCAAACTCGAAGCCAGCGCCGTAGGCTACCTCAACGCCCACGGCACCTCGACGCCCATAGGCGACACGCTGGAAGCGCACGCCATCAGAAATTTATTTGGAAAGAAAGTTCCCGTAAGTTCCACCAAGTCGATGACCGGCCATCTCCTAGGCGGAGCCGGAGGATTAGAAGCGGGAATAACCGTGTTAGCCTTACGCGATCAAATTCTGCCGCCCACCATCAACCTCGAGAATCAGGATCCCGAAACCGACAATATGGATTTCGTTCCCAACCAGGCCCGCAAAACAAACTTCGAATACGCCATGTCAAATTCCTTCGGCTTCGGAGGCACCAACGGAGCCCTGTTATTTCGCCGCTGGAAAGAATAAGAACCAACGTAGCGACGGCCGCCCTCGTCCGCCCAAGCCGGGTGCCCCACTCATCGCGTTCTCTGCGATGAGTGGGATGCTGCGAGCGCCCGATGTCATAAGGCAGCCCTCACGTCGGGGCCTAAATCTGCATTCTCATCATGACTCTGAGCGGAACCGAAGCGAAGGACCTGCTTTTGCTGCCGACAATTCCAACCTGCCTCGCTAAATCTTCACCCCGGTCCCTTTCATTGACTTGCTCCTCGCCTCCCGCCTAAGATACAGCGACTCACTGATTCGACTCCATGATTGGCCAAACCATCTCGCATTACGTGATCGTCGAAAAACTCGGCGGAGGAGGTATGGGCGTGGTCTACAAGGCTGAAGATGTGAAGCTCGGTCGCTTTGTAGCCCTCAAGTTCCTGCCCGACGATGTAGCCAAGGACCCGCAGGCCCTCAGCCGCTTCCAGCGCGAGGCCAAGGCTGCCTCTGCCCTGAATCATCCGAACATCTGCACCATTTACGAGATTGACGACCAGCACGGTCAAGCGTTCATCGCCATGGAGTTTTTGGATGGGCTGACGCTGAAGCACCGTATCGCCGGGCGTGCGATGGAAATCGAGACCGTTCTTTCCCTGGCCATTGAAATGGCCGATGCCTTGGATGCCGCCCACAGCGAAGGCATTATTCATCGCGACATCAAGCCCGCCAACATCTTCGTCACCAAACGGGGACACGCCAAGATTCTCGATTTCGGCCTAGCTAAACTGACCCCTGGGACGGGAAAGGCCGCAGAAGTCGAGGCAACCGCCGGCGTGAATCTTGAATATCTCACCAGTCCGGGCATGGCCGTTGGGACTGTGGCGTACATGTCGCCGGAGCAGGCGAAAGGCAAAGAACTTGACACCCGCACTGACCTGTTTTCCTTCGGCGCCGTGTTGTATGAAATGGTCACCGGCACCGTCCCATTTCGAGGCGACACCTCGGCCGTCATCTTTGAAGCCATCCTCAATCGCGCCCCGTTACAGCCGCTGCGCTTCAATCCCGATCTGCCGGCCAGGCTGGAAGAAATCATCAACAAAGCCCTGGAGAAAGACCGGGACATGCGCTATCAGCACGCCTCGGAGATCCGCAGCGACTTGAAGCGGTTGCAGCGGGACAGTGGTTCCAGTCGGCAGCCCGCGGCCCAAAGCCAGGAATCGGAAGAACGCCCAGTGCAGCCGAGGGCGGCATCTGGACCTGTGCCAACCGTGGGAACGGACTCGGGCGCCGCACAGTCCTCAGCGCCCCAGGTCACAGCCAGTGGTTCGAGCATCAGCGCCGTGGCGCGGGAACATAAATTTGGCCTGGCGACGGTCATTGCCGTAGGACTGGTTCTGCTCGCCGCCGGCGCTTTCGGTATTTACTCCCTGCTCAATCGCAGCCAGCCCATGCCGTTTCAGAATTTCACCATCACCCAGATCACGAACACCGGGAAGGCTGAACAGGCTGCGATTTCCCCCGATGGCAAGTACGTCTTGAACGTGCAGAACGATAATGGCCTGCAAAGCCTGTGGCTGCGCAACGTTCCCACCGGCAGTGACACTCAGATTGTCCCTCCGGCAGCGGCGGTTTATCGTTCCCTGGCCTTTTCGCCGGACGGAAACTACGTCTACTTTCGTAAGGCCGGCATCGGCACCCAGAGTGAGTGGGACCTGTACCGCACTCCCGTGCTCGGCGGCACGCCGCAGGTGATTGTCCGGGATATCGATACCGGCATTTCATTTTCCCCCGACGGCCATCGCATGGCTTACGCTCGCGGCAATGATCCAGACGTGGGCAAATATCGTTTATTGACCGCCAATCCAGACGGCGGCGACGAGACCATCCTCCTTATCGGGCCCAACACCGCGGACGATTTCCCTCGCAATATCGCTTGGTCGCCCGACGGCAAGCAGATTACATACAGCGTCTACACGTTAGGCGATGCGCTCGGTACGATCAAGGCGTTTGACATTGCCGGCAAGCAAGTACAGCCTTTTACGTCTTTCAAGAACGAACTCGCATTCGACCTCGCTTGGCTGCCGGGCGGTCAATGGCTTCTTGCCATGTACAACGAAAAGGGGCCGAGCTATGGACGCACGCAGATCGGTCTGATTTCTCATGCGGGCGGACCCATCCAGCCCGTCACCCGGGATACGAACAGGTATGAAACGCTGACCCTTTCAGCCGACGGCAAGACCGCTGCCACCGTACAGGTAAAGGGAACCAGCGGTCTGAGTCTGCTTCCTGGCGCTGGGTCTCCGGGAAACGCTCCGGGGAACTCTCCGGTCCAACCGGTAGCGCAGGTGCAGGAAGTGCAGTCCGTCGCCTGGACCTCCGACGGCAAACTGCTCGTTTCCGACGGTCAAGGCGTGCGCCGCATGAACGCCGATGGTGGGCAGCAATCCCTGCTGCTCAACGATCCCAACTCCTGGATCGTCGACATGGCGCGCTGTGGCGACCGATATATCGTTCTCTCCTGGGCCTTCCATGGCGGCTCGAACCACACTGGGATCTGGCGCGCCAATGCCGATGGCTCTAACCCGAAGCAACTTACCAACCGAGTTTTCGATCAGTATCCAGTGTGCTCAGCCGATAGCAAATGGGTTTACTACCACGACTCGGAGGGCCCGCACTTTGCAATGCGCGTGCCTTTGGACGGTGGACAACCGGAGCCGGTGCCGGCCAGCGACGTTCATGGCATGTATGGGATGGGGGCCGAGGCCATTTCGCCGGACGGAAAATGGCTGATTTTCAATGCGGAGACAACCGTGCTCGAAAGCCCGCAATCGGCCGCCAACAAGCTTGCATTAGTCAACCTTGACGACACTTCGCAGTCCTCACCGCGTTTGCTTCAGCCCGATCCCCGGATTGCCGGGGCCGGCGGCACCGGCTTCGCCAACAGTATGACTTTCACTCCGGACGGGAATTCGGTGGCCTACATCATTCGCGACCAGGGAGTGGATAATATTTTTGTACAACCTCTGGATGGCTCGCCCGGACGCCAGATCACGAACTTCACCTCTGAACATATCGTCCAATTTCAATGGTCCCCGGACGGGAAAACTCTCGCCGTCGCCCGCGCCCACGACACTTCCGATGTGGTGTTGGTCCGGGAAAAATAAGGTCAGAGGTCAGATTGAATAGGTAAAAACCAATCTGTCATCCTGAGCGGAGCAGCCGCTTCGCGGAACGCGACGCAGCTGCGGAGTCGAAGGACCCCTGCACGATTTCTAAGCCACGGATGCCGCAGGGAGTTTCCACCACGATCCCAGCAGTTCCACGCTACTCCTTCTTCATCGCGTCGATCATCGCATAAAGCTGAGAAGGATCCGTGACTTCGACATAAGGCTTGCCCGTATGTTTGTTGCTGACCACCCAAACCGTAGGCGTGTGATCGATGTGTAAGCTCGTGCCCAGATCCTTATCCGCCCGCACCATCGCCGCCAGCTTCCCATCCGGATCGATCACAAACGGCAAAGCAATCTTGTGCTCGGCGGCAAACTTCTCGGCAAACCCGCGCAAATTCTGCGGAAAGATTTCCAACTGGTGCGCAAACACCGTTGCCCGAAACTCGTTCCCAATGTCCTTGGAAGCATGGGTGTCGAAATACCGCGCCAGCACCGCCGCGTCGAACGACCAGTTATGTGCCGGCAAAGGGAAATCATGCTGCACCAGCGGAATCCTATAAGTCCGCGAAGCCTGCACCAGTTGCGGCGCCGTCCGCCCGCAAGACGGACACTGCAAGTCTTCAAAAACGACGATAGCCATCGTCGCCCCCTTAGGCGGCCGCAAAACCTCCGGCACATCCTGAGCAAGCACCGGCAGCGAGAGCAGAGCGAAACATGCCAAAGTCGGAACAATAAAGAGCGGCAACAGTCGTCGAGTCTTCATAATTTTATTTGGATGCATCAAACTGCGGATGTTCTATCCTAGCGTACTAGAACGCGGGCTTTTCACTTCTGCAATCTGACTTCTAACTTCTGCAATGCCCTTCTACTTCATCTCTTTATTGGGATCCAGATTATAAAAATAATAAAACCGCAGCCCCAACAGTTTCCCCGGAAACTCCTTAGGCAGCGGCGGAAACGGAGTAGAAGCCGTAATGCTAGCCATAGCCGCCCGATCCAGCGCCACGTCGCCCGAAGTAGTGTCCCGAACCAACCCCTGCACCGTGCCATCCTTCATGATGACAAATTCCAGCGCCAGCTTCCCCTGCTTCAAAATCGGCGGATACACCGACGGCGGCATCAGCGTGTACCAATTCTGTTTCACAATCTGCACGATGCGCGTCATATAAGGACCGAAATCCACGCCCATCGTGTCCGTAAGAATTTCCGCCGGGGCCAGCGCCTTGTATCCGCCGCGTCCCTGGCTGATTCCGTAATCGCCCGCGCTTCCCGACCCGTAATGCCCGCGGCTCTCCGCCGCCGCCCGCGTCGCCTGTTCAATCGCCGACCCCGCCGTCTGCGTAGTATTAAAATTCACCGTCGGCCGGTTCTGCGGAGGCGTCTGCAACCGCGGTATCTGATCGCTAGGCTGTGGCTGCGCAAATCCCGAACTAGGCTGCGGAGCCGCCGGTGCCTGGTTCTGCGCCACCTGATTCTGCGGAGGTTGTCCCTGCGCCGGCGGCGCCTGCACATTCGCTCCCGGCTGTCCGGGATGCGCGCTCTCCAATATCTTCTTCAACTCTTCGCGATTAATCTGCGGCGCTTTGCTGGTAGCAATCCGATCCTTATCCGAAATCACCTTCGCATCCGGACGCCGCGTCACCTTCTGCTCATCCGGCGGCAACTCCAAAAACGTAGCGTCCTTCGGTTGGTTCGAGTTGGTCATCGCCAGATCCACCGTCCGGTGCGGCAACAGCTCCATCAGCTTCTCGCTGTTCCACAACAGAATCACCACGAACAAGTGCAGGATGACCGACAACCACAGCGCCTCCCGCTTGCGCGCCCGCGAAAGATCGTCCTGCAACTGGATCAGAAGATGCGGAACATCATCCGGATTAAAGCCGCGATAAGCCGTCTCCCAATGCTGCGCCTCAAACAAATCGCGCTGCTCCGCAGGCGGAGTCAGTGGTTCGCGAGACAACGGATCGCGAGACGGTATTTGCGTAACCGGCATCAGTCAATGACTACAGCTTTAGAACCACGCGCAGCGTACAGGGCAATCATGTTGCCCAGTCGATTGCGCAACATAGCACCCGGCGCTTCCGGGCAAGATTGCCCCATATTTCCAACGTAAAGTTACGTAAATTATGGAGCTGCGACCCGCAATTTCTATTGTCGCATTTTTTCCGCTCGCCGAGTGAGTACCTGAGTAATCGCCTAGCCAGCGCAAAGCCGCAGATTGCACAGCGGAACACGTAGGGACGGCCGCCCTCGGCCGTCCAACCGAGCGCAGCTCGGCAGCGATCTGCCGCGCATCACAACTTTCGTGATGCCACGTTGGCCGCGCTCGCGCTCTGCCCGTACAATATCTGCTGTGTCCCAGCCAGCGTCGAACTCGGAATCCCGTCGAGCCCAAGCGGCACTACTGCTCCTCGCCATCGCGCTAATCGCCGCTCCCGCCACAGCCCTGGCCCAGCGCGGCGGTGGTGGTGGCGGCGGCAACATCGGTAACGGCTCAAGCAGCGGCACCGTCGGACGCAACTCCATCCCCCTCATCTGCGTGCACGACTGTCCCGCGCTGCGCGACAACCTCAACGAAGAAGATTCTCTCAAGAACTTTCGTCAAGCCCTGGCCGTGCAAGCCACCGCCGAGCAGCGCGCCGCCTTCGCCAAGATCGCGCAATACACCGAGACCGCCAGCGATCGCCTGCAACTTTTTCGCCGCTCTCTAAACCAAGCCCCTAAGTCAGCCGCGCCCACGGATCAAGCCGCTCCTCTAAATCAGGCGCTAGAACAAGCTCGAGCCGGCAATCAGAATTTCCTCAGCTCATTTTCGGAAGCGCAAAAAACCGGCCTCAGAGACGCGACCGCCAAGCTGGCCAAAGCCGATTCCGATCTCGACAAAGAAATCAAGACGCTAGACCAATCCCTTCACACCCCAAAGCCCGAACCCGACCCCATAGCCGCGTCCGCCGCCGCTCTAGACAAAGCGCTAGCCGCTTTTCAAAGCGAGCAACTGGCGCTCGCCAGAGAAATGAGCATCCTCTTTTCTCCCGGCCAGGAGGCGACCTTCAGTCTTCCTCCCGCAACCAATTCGATCACCATCGCCGGCCAGTCCATCAGCATCCCGACCACGGGCGCCGTCTCCCGAGTCACTCCAGAGAATTCCGTCGCCGAAAAGTCCGAGACACCCGAAAAATCCGAGGCAGCCGAACCCAGCCCAAATCTTTTCCGTCTCCATCTAGTAGCCGATCTCTCTGATCTGCAGTTGAACGTAGCCGACATTCTTCGCCAGCCACTAGCCCGCTCTCCGCGCTGTGGAGAGCGTATCGATATCAGGCAAGCCACCCTAACGCCCGTAGCTCCCGCCGGCCTGGTAACCGCGACCCTGCACTTCGAGCGCTGGGTCTGCCCCACCCGTCAAGCACCCATGGAAGTCGCCGATGGCGAAGCCACGCTAGAAGTCAAGCTAACTCCATCTTTCGAACCAACGCCCGAACCACCCGCCGCACCCGGCAATACAGGGATGACGCTCGCCTCCGAAATTACCAACGTAGAAGCCACCGGCTTCCTCCGCGAGTCCCTCCGCAACGGAGACCTGGGAGCGACCCTGCGCCAGCAAATCGCCGCCGCACTACTCTCCCCTCTGCAAAAGGCCGCCGATCCCAAAGCCACGCTCCCATCCTCAGCGCAGCCCAACGCCACCATCCAGAAAGTGCGATTCCAGGATGACGGCGCCGATCAGATAAGCCTAGTCGTGGAAGGTCAGCTGCAATTCACAGAAGCCCAGCTCCAACAATTCGCCGCCCAACTAAAGCAACGCCTCGCAGCCCAAGATCAAAGACAAAGCCCGACCCAGCCATAGCAAGCGAGAGCTCGCGTAGGGACGGCCGCCCTCGGCCGTCCAGCCGAGCGCAGCTCGGCCCCCGCCGCGAACTCGACCCAACCTCACATCCCACAAACAGGCGCGCCGCAAGCCCAGGGGGAATCAGCAAAGTAAAAAGTGGGAAAAACTGAGCCCTGGAGGGGCGTTCAAGAATAGCCCGGCGCGTCAGCGCCGGGAAAGCGCGCACGCAAAGATCCAAGCGCTTGATTCTGCGGCGAGCCGCGAAGCGGCTTAAGATTGCAGCCCACGGCGTAAGCCGTGGGTGAAAGTCGGAGGCGACCCTGCCCCGAAAGGGCGAAAGAACGGCTACGACTCAGACTCCGGAGGGACGGCTGAATTCTTGCACACAACAATCCGCCGCGATTAAATATCCGAGAAAACAGCAATCAGGTCCCACTTGTTACTCCCAAGATTCCGCCTGTGTCCTCTGTGCTCCCTGTGGTAAGGAACTCTCCTAGCACCACCCCATACCGTCGGCAATCACCACTTCCACCCTCTCGCCGCGTCCAAAGCATCGTCGACGATCCACTTGTTACTCCCCAGATTCCTTGGAACCTTGAAACTCTGAAACCTGCCCCCCTCACTTCCCCTTCAGCATCCGCACCACTCGATCAAACTCGTCGATCGTCCCATACTCAATCAGGATTTTTCCCCTTCCTTTACGATCCCGAATCCGCACCCTCAATCCGAGAATGGCCTCCAACGACCGTTGTTCCGCCCGCACATTCGGATCCACCCACCGCGATCCGCTTGGCTTCCGCGCTTCCGCGGGGTCCTTCGGAATGTGGCTGTCCACCACCAGCTCTTGCAGCAGCGCCACCGACATCTTCCTCGCAATCGCCATCCGCGCCACTTTCATGATCAGGAGTTCGTCATCCAGCGAAACCAGCAAGCGCGCATGACTATATGTCAGCTCTTTCTTCCGCAGCGCCACTTGCACTTCCGGCGGCAGTTTCAGCAGGCGCAGATAATTCGATACCTGCTCGCGCGACACGCCTACGCGGTTCCCAATTTCTTCCTGCGTCAGGTTGAAAACCGTGCTCAGCTTGGAGAAGGCCTCAGCCTGGTCCAGACATTCGAGATCCTGCCGCTGCAGGTTCTCGACCAGCGTCATCTCCGCCGCCTGCTGCTCCGAGACCCGCTTCACGATCGCTGGGATCGTAGTCTTCCCCGCCATCTTCGAAGCCCGGAAACGCCGCTCGCCCAGAATCAGGACGTAGCGTTGCTCGCCCTCCGGCACCGTTCCCTCGGGAGGTATCACGGCCGGCCCAACCGTCCCTTGCCCACGTGGCCCGAGCCCATGCGACCCCGGCAAAACCGGCCGTGGCCGCACCACGATCGGCTGCAACACTCCCTGCGCCTGGATCGAACCAGCCAAGTCAGAGAGCGCCTTTAAATCGAATTCCGACCGCGTCTGGTAAGGATTCGCTTCGATCCGATCCAACTCCAGAAGAAACACCGTCTCCCCATTCGCCGTAACCGCCGAGGCCGAAGCCTGCAGCGAATCGACCTGCGTAGCGACGGCCGCCCCCGGCCGCCCATCCAAGAATTCAGCAGACGAGGAAGAAAGAGAAGAAGCTGAAGAAGAGGGTGGTAAAGCGGAAATGGCTAGAGCCGCCGAAGATCCGCCATCCTGAGAACCGGGAACTGCGAACTGCGAACTAGCAGGAGCGGGCACCCCATCCGTCCGCGGACTTTGCGGAAGGGTGGGAGCCGCAACCACAACGCGAGGCCCGGGCAACAAAGATTCCAGCCCCCGTCCCAAAGCCCGCCGCTTCTCGGCAAGCTTCTCGTTCAGCTTGGCAGTGCCGGCGTTATCACGCGTCTTATCAACCGCCGCATTCGAAGTTGTCATCCAGCAATCTCTCCTCGGAAATTTGTCGTCCTGAACCCAATCTTGTCATCCTGAGCGAAGCGAAGGACCTGCTTCTTCCCGCGCGCACGCAGCGCATTATATCGATATACATAAATATTTACGTATATCGATCTAAGCCGCTTCCCCCGGCCCGCTGACCGCGCGCGCCTGCCGGTCCAGAATCTCCTTCGCCAGCCGTATATAGCTCTCCGCGCCTCGCGACCGCACGTCGTAAACCAGCGCCGGCAGCCCGTGGCTGGGAGCCTCCGCCAGCCGTATGTTCCGCGGAATCGTAGTCGAGCACAGCTTGTCTCCAAAATACTTTCGAAGCTCCTCCGCCACCTGCTGCGCCAGGTTCGTGCGGTCGTCGAACATGGTGAGCACCACCCCCTCAACCGCCAGCTCAGGATTCAGTTGCGCGCGTATCCGCTCGACCGTATCCAGCAACTCCGACACCCCCTCCAAAGCAAAGTACTCCGCCTGCATCGGGATCAGCACTCCGTCCGCCGCAACCAGCGCGTTCAAGGTAAGCAGGTCGAGCGCCGGAGGACAGTCGAGCACGACGAACTGGAAGCGATCGCGCAAGCCAGCCAGAGCATCCCGCAGACGATACTCGCGCCGGTCCGCCCCCACCAGCTCAAGGTTGGCGCCAATCAGGTTCTTGTGCGAAGGAATCAGCCATAGCTGATCGAGCTCGGTGAGCCGAAGCGCCTCCTCGGCCGAGGCCGCGCCCATTATCACGTCATAGATGCTGACGCGCTCCGGATCCTTGACCAGGCCCAGGCCGCTGGTGGAATTCGATTGCGGATCGCAGTCGACCAGCAGGGTGTTGACCTCGGCGGCGGCTAGGGAGGCGGCAAGGTTGATGGCAGTCGTAGTCTTCCCGACGCCACCCTTCTGGTTAGCAACAGCTATGATGCGTCCCATGATTTTTGTTTTCTGCCTGTTGCGGGTCAGAATATTCCTATTGGCCACAACAAAGCAATGCTATGTTTTGTGCAAATCGTGGAAGTGTTTCACGTGAAACACTTCTCGACTTTCGAGAGTGGGTAGTGGGCTACTTTTAATTTCGCTCGTTCTCGCAATCAGTTCTTAGCGCGGCTTTGGAGGTTGCGGAGAAACTAGTTCCCAAGCAGAAAGCGTTACCTCAGCGGCTGAAGCCGCACTCAGAACATTGCACTACCGCAGCGCTGAAGCGCTGCGCCACCCAAAATCATTCATAGATTCTTCTTCCAAGGCGATACTAGCAGGCGAGATCGTGATGTCCAAGACTACGAACGTGGGCATCCGGGAGTGGAGCTTTCGTATTCCCATTTCCTCCGCTTCTGTTTCCGATCTCCGCTGCTCGCAGGATTCCGAGAGGGTAAGCAGGTCTGCCACATCCCCAGAGCCGATCCGTGACGGCCAGCGGCCCGGGGCGACGCGCAGCTGTCTGAAAATTGAAAAGTAGAGCTTACAAAAGCGAGAAGTGTTTCACGTGAAACACTTTCTTGTGCTTCGTCTCAATATGAGAATTATCTATAGTTATTCCACTTTAGACCACTAATAATCATATTATTGAGTTTTACTTCCACTATAGATATAATTATGCAGATTATTTTCCACTTCTCTTATGTACACCTATCGACAACAGTCTTGAATGTGACTTTGGGATACTAATCGGAGAGGACCAATCTATCGATGTGAGGGTGGTTAGGCGGGAGAGCTGGGTTGCTCCTATTAGGAGGGCTAGGCGGCCGTTCGGGGTCAGGAAGGTTGCGGCTTGGGAGAGGATGGTCTCGAAGCGCTCTACGGCCCGGAGGGTTACTACGTCGGCTCGGGGGAACTCCGGGCTGACGGACACGGTTTCGGCTCGAGCGGATATTACATTGACGTTCGTCAATGTAATAGTTCGGACTACTTCGCGGAGGAACGTGGCTTTCTTTTGATTCGATTCGATCAGCGTCAGGTCGATTGTGGGGGCCCAGAGCTTCAGGGGCAGGGCGGGGAATCCGGCGCCGGAGCCTATGTCGAGGACGCGGGAAGGGTTTGGCGGCGCGGGGAGAACTCCCTGAGGCGGCGCGGGTAAAGAGGCCGAGTAGGGGTCCTTCGACTCCGCCACATCATCCGCTTTGCGGATGGCGTGGCTCCGCTCAGGATGACAATTTTTTTCAGAGGGCGAAACAGCAGGTGTTTCCCCTTCGACACTGTCAGCGTCAGGATGACAATTTTTTATCGAAGGGAAAAGGTGTTGGGCCAGGAATAAGGATTCGCCGAAGTGGCGGGTTACTATTTCTTCTTCTCCGCGGATGGCGGTCAGGTTGATGCGGGCGTTCCAGCGTTTTAATAGATCGATGTATATCGATATTTGATCGAGTTGACTGGGGGAGAGCGGGGATTCGAGGAAAGGTTCGAGGAGGGCGGATATGCGGGCGGTGTCCATGGAGAACAGTTGCCAGTGGTCAGTGATCAGTCTCTTGCGATTCTAGCGGAGCGCTTGCTGAAGTGCAGCTGGGCTGGGCGCCGTGGTTCAGTTCGAAAGATGCGCTCCCTCAGCGGCTAAAGCCGGCACTGAAAATAAGGCATTTATCGCAGCGGTGAACCGCTGCGCCACCCAAAAGCAAAACCAAATGCAAGAAACCTAGCTCGACGCTTCCGTGGAATCCCACTCATTCGCAAACAGCGCGAATGAGTGGGGCACCCGTCGGCACGATACGAAACTTGCGTTTTTCTGCACACTGTTGCAGTCACATGGTCACCTAACACGGTGACAAAACTCACAGATTTTTTCTTGCTCTGAGACTACGCTGTGGACGGTCGACCTCCCTCGATTCTTATAACGGCTCGCGTCTTGAGTCTTGAGTCTTGCATTCTCCTTTCTCAAAGTGCGCGACATTCAACCATTGAACATTGCTGATCCCGGCGACCCGCCGACCACGGGGTTGTCGGAAAAGGGTCGTTTCAATTCTGTGGAGGGAAATCATGAGGCGGATTGCAGTAGTACTTGCTTTTAGTGCGCTGCTGATACCAATGGCAGCGTGGGCAAGCGGGATTAACATCACGAACACGGGTGGGTCGGTTACGTTCAGTGCCTCCGGAATTGCGAGCACCGGATCTGAACTTAAGAGCTGGAACAACATAGTACCCGGCAAGGGACACTCTCTGGGGACGGTCAGTTTTGGGACCGGCGCCTGGACTAGCGGTGGGATCTGGACCGGGGGAACGCTCTCGGCCACGAACTCGTACTTTGACGTAATTGGTGTGGGCCAGTGGGCAAAGAAATTAACCGGACAAACCAAAAACCCGATCACACTTTTTGCAGGCGGCTTTGTCGGTCCGATTGACTGGACGGTGGACAGCCACACGGGCGACAAGTATATCTGCACGCTCTCGGGCAACATCGAGGGCACGTTGTATACGGGGCGAACGGTGACCGGAACCACTTCGCAGAACATTTGGGTGTTCACGGATCAGGAACCGCAAGATCATAAAGGCAGCCTGCATATGGGCAACGGCCACTTCAACACTCCTGAACCGGGCACACTGGGATTGTTAGGCGTGGGGTTGATGCTGATCGCTGGGACGGTGCGCGGGAAAATTTTGGGAGCGTAACATAGCATGGTGCGCACGCCTACTCGTTCGCAAAGGACGCGAATGAGTGGGGACACCCTTGGTTGTTTCCTTCCGCTGATCGGCCCCGCCGGTACACCCTGGAGCGGCTTCCGGGGAGCCGGAGCTTCGCTTGGGCGCATACACCCACTCATTCGCAAAGAACGCGAATGAGTGGGGCACCCTTGGTGCAGGGCCATCCAAAAAACAAAATCAAAGGCAAAACCCCTAGCCGGACGCTACCGTGGAATCCCACCCTTGCGCAAAAAACGCGCAAGGATGGGGCACCCGCGCGCGCCCGCGCCATACGCGGCGTGCGATACTACGATTTATGGCTTTGCCGGACTTTACGCCTCGAGTAGGGAACGATCCTAAGTCGGTGGTGATTCATTTGACTACCGGTACGGGGATGGAAATTGAGTGGAAGGATGGACACCGGTCGGTTTATACGTTTGCGTTTTTGCGGGATGCTTGTCCTTGCGCGCTTTGCGAGGATGAGCGGACGAAGGCGCGGCGCAAGCCGGGAGAACCGGCGAAACTGGTTCCGGGGGCGTTGCCGATGTTCAAGCCGGCGGTGAAGGCGCTGGCGGCGGAGGCGGTGGGAAAGTATGCGCTGAAATTTTCCTGGAACGATAATCACGATCTGGGACTGTATTCGTGGTTTTATTTGCGGGAAGTTTGTCCTTGCGCGGAGTGCGCGGCGCACCGTCAGTCGTCAGCGGGAAGCCGGCAGGGATGAAAATTCCGAGCTGGTGATGCTGGGCGGCGGTGAACCGCTCCACGCCATCACGCCAGAACCGGGCGTGGGGACCCGGCGCTGCGGCACCCGAACTCAAATGCAAATCATAGCTGCACGCGGCTGTGGAATCCCACCCTTGCGCAAAAAACGCGCAAGGATGGGGCACCCAGCATTCGTGCTTGCGGGGGCTCTGTTCGTTTAGGGTGATTCATGGCAAGCAGTCCAAGAGCTCTGTTGCCGACGCGCAAGCTGGTCGCACCTTTGTGGCACACTCTGGGTTTGCTGCTGCTTCTGCTGGCCGTTTCTCTGGGCCTGCTGCACATGCAGACCCTTAAGCTGGCACCCGGCGAGCAGCACCACGGAAATGTAATCGTCTATCTTTTGGTGATTCTCTCCGAGTGGATACTGTCGTTTTATATATGGCTTGGCGGGTTGATTCCGGGCGCCACTCGGGTGCGCGAGTTGGTGGGCGGACGCTGGAGCAGCGCGAAAGACGTGCTGCGCGATATTGGTTGGGCCGCAGGGCTTTGGATTGTCGTTACCGGCGTCGGGGTCTTGGGGAATTATGTATTGCGGCCGAAGATCGAGCCTCTGGCATTTCTGAGCCCGCGGGGAGCGGCGGAAGTCGCGCTCTGGGTGATGATGTCAATGACAGCGGGATTCTGCGAGGAGTTGGTGTATCGCGGCTACTTGCAAAAACAATTTCTAGCGTTGACGGGGAATGTCGCGCTGGCCGTGGTGGCGCAGGCTGTGCTGTTCGGCGTCGGCCACTGGTACCAGGGAGTGAAGATGACGATCGTGATCACGGTGCTGGGCGTGCTTTTCGGAATCTTCGCACATTGGCGCAAAAGCCTGCGGCCGGGGATGATGGCACACGCCTGGGGTGACATCGTCAATTTAATTGGGTAAAGTCCGGGTAGTGGTGCAGCTTACGGCACGGCTGAAGCCGTGCCCTTTCAAAGCCCCGCTTCAAACTGCACCACTACGGCCCGATTGGCTCGGTTGACATCCGGATCGATTGGCCGCAGTGGAGGGGTAGGGGTGCTTCGACTGCGGTTGAGCTTTGCGTTGCGAAGCTCAATCCTCGCTCAGCAGGACAAGGGTTCGAGAGCAATCCGTGGAAGCAATCTCGGAAGATCAATGACTGTACGCATACGGTTGGCGGAGGCTCGGGATATTCCTTTGCTTCGGGAATTGATTGAGGCTTCGGTGCGGGGATTGCAGGCTCGGGATTATTCTCCGGCGCAATTGGAGAGCGCGCTGCGGACGGTGTATGGCGTCGACACACAATTGATTGCGGATGGAACTTATTTTGCGGCCGAGGCGGTGGACGACGCGGGAGCAGTGGTGCTGGTTGGGTGCGGCGGGTGGAGCAAACGGAGAACTTTGTATGGCGGCGATCAGTTTGCGGGACGCGAGGATTCGTTGCTCGATCCGGCGCGGGATGCGGCTAAGATTCGCGCATTTTTTGTGCACCCGGGGTGGGCGCGGCGCGGGATTGGCGGAATGATTCTGGAGGCTTGCGAGGCGGCGGCTGGGGCGGCGGGGTTTCGGCGGCTGGAGATGGGAGCGACGTTGACGGGGGTTCCTTTTTATCGGGCGAAGGGATATGTGGAGTTGGAGGCGGTGGAGGCTCCGCTGGGAAATGGACTGACGCTGCCGATTGTGCGGATGGGGAAAGATAGTGGATAGTGGGTTCTCAGGCGCGAAGGGTAGTGTCTGAATCTCGCCTTGCAGTCGAACGATCCTGCAATCGGCTACAATCAGTGGCCGAAATTCAAAGTTGACATTTAGCTTTCAATGCACATTTCAGACTCTACCCAAGCGGGTGGTTTGGCTACTACCAACCTTGTCGTGGTGTTCTTCTCTTCTCGGTTCTTCTGCTGAATTTATGGGTGGACGGCCGGGGGCGGCCGTCGCTACGCAATGCCATACTTAGGTGGTGATGGCTTCTAGGTAGTGCTTCAGGAGTTGTTCTCCTTCACCTTCGAAATCCAGGAACATGATGCCGTTGCCGTATTGAGGGTGACGGGTGACTACGCGTCCGCGGATGTTGATGGGAACGTCGGCGAGCCAGAGAGTGGCTTGAACGTGTGCGGCTAAGGGAAGAGCCATGAGGACCTGGACGTAGCAGCCGCCGCGACTTAGGTCGGTGGTCTCGAGGCGCATGGGGACGTCGCTGCCATCGAGGTAGAGAGCGATTTGGACCCGGACAGTGTAACGCGGATGATGGCGGCGATCGTGGTCGAGGGCAACGGGAATCGAGGGCTGGGGGTCGGGCAAATTCATGAATCGTCTCCGAGAGTCGGCGGTGATGAGTGTTTTGACGGGCCCTCTGCAGTAATCATCGGCAACTGGGGATGAGGGCGTCTATGGCGTACGTCACACAGGGGGGTTACTAATGGACGACAGTGGGACGAGAGCGGAATTTTTCCCGAACCAGGGCGTCACTCCAGTTCGGAATTGAACGCAGCCCCTAAAGGGGCGTCTGATTTCGCACACTCGGCATCGCTAAAGCGATGCCCTGATACGAAGCGTTGATTCCACCTACTTTCGGGCTCGCTCAAGCTCCCCTGATGCGAACCCCTGATACTCCATCTCCTGGCTCACGGGAAACTGCGCTACAGTATAATCTTCGGCTTGAACGAAAACTTAATGACGGACACTCCCCAGACTACGGCTCAAGAACCAGAACCGGTGAAAACTGGCATGGAGATTGGCGACGTTCTTAAGATTCTGCCGCACCGGTATCCATTTTTGCTGATCGACCGGGTGGTGGAACTGGTGCGAATGAAGAGCATCGTGGCGCTGAAGAATGTGACCATCACCGAACCTTTCTTTCAGGGACACTTTCCGGAAAAACCGATCATGCCGGGCGTGCTGATTGTGGAAGCGATCGCGCAGGCGGGCGGGCTGCTGTTGCTGACGGAGGTTCCGAACCGGGATGAGATGCTGATGGTGTTTACGGGGATTGAGAAGGCGCGGTTTCGGCGTCCGGTGGTGCCGGGAGATCAGTTGCGGATTGAAGTGGTGGTGAAAGCGTGGCGAATCACGGCGGCTCGGTTGGAAGGCAAGGCTTATGTGGACGGCAAGGTCGCGGCGGAGGCTACGGTGACTTGCCGGCTGGTGCCGAGAGCGGCGGGCGCGGGAGGCGCGACGGCGGGAGAGGATTTGTAATTTCGATTGACTCCTTCGATTGACTACCAGGATCGGCGACCCAAATTACAAATCACAAATTACCAATTACAAATGCCTTTTCATCCTACGGCGATTGTCGACCCTACAAGCAAGATAGATACATCGTGCACGATTGGGCCTTATTGCGTGATTGGGGCTGGCGTGGAGATGGGTGAGGGATGCCGTCTGGATTCGCATGTGGCGATCGACGGGCCAACCACCATTGGCGCGGGCAATCACTTCTATCCCTTTAGCGCGATTGGGCTGGCGCCGCAGGATATCACCTACGCGGGCGAGCCGACACGGCTTGAGATCGGGGAGCACAACGAGATCCGCGAGTTTGTCACTATCAGCCGGGGCACAGTGAAGGGTGGGGGATGCACGCGGGTCGGCTCGCATAACCTGATCATGGCTTATACGCATATTGCGCACGATTGCCAGATTGGGAGCCACATCATCATGGCGAATGCGGCTACGCTGGGCGGGCACGTTACGGTGGGAGACTGGGCTACGGTCGGGGCTTTGTGTCCGGTGCATCATTTTGTGCGGATTGGGACGCATGCGTTTATTGGCGGCGGGACGACTATTACTCGCGACGTGCTGCCGTTTTCGAAGACTTCGGCGGAGCGCGGGACTCATGCTTATGGATTGAATGCGATCGGGCTCGAGCGGCGGGGATTTACTAAGGAGCGGATTCGGAAGATTCATCACGCTTACCGGGTGCTGCTGGCTTCGAAGCTGAATACTTCGCAGGCACTGGAGAAACTGCGGGCGGAGGCGGACGTCGGGGAAGATGTGGAGATGCTGATTCGATTTATTGAGGAATCGGAACGGGGAGTGATTAAGTAGTGCGGGGGTACGCTGCTCGGGCTACCGTGAGGTGGCACACGCCAAAACCGCTGCGGAGCTTCGCTCCGCTGGACGGACGAGGGCGTCCGCCCCTACGTGAGGCTTGCTGATGCGTCGAGTTGAGATGAACGCTGGTTCTTGGCTATGACACGGCTGGGGCTTATTGCGGGCAATGGGAAGTTTCCTTTTCTGGTGCTGGAGGCGGCTCGGGCTCAGGGATATGACGTGGTTGTTGCTGCTATTAAAGAAGAGGCGTTTCCCGAGATTGAGTCTAAGGGCGCGGCTTCGGTTCACTGGCTTTCTCTGGGCGAGTTGTCGAAACTCATTGACACTTTTAAGGCTGAGGGTGTTACTCGCGCGGTGATGGCGGGGCAGGTTAAGCACAAGCAGATTTTTTCCTCTATCAAACCAGACTGGCGGCTGGCTAAGCTGGTGCTCGCGCTGGGAACGCGCAATACGGATTCGTTGCTGGGCGCGGTGGCTAAGGTTCTGGCGGATGAAGGCATCGTTCTTGAAAACTCGACATCTTTGCTCGAACCTTTGCTCGCGAAAACGGGAGTGCTTACCGCGCGGGCTCCTAGCGCGCAGGAGCTTCGGAACATTGAATATGGACGCGCTGTGGGACGACGGTTGGCGGAGTATGACATTGGGCAAACGGTGGTGATCGCGGAGGCGGCTTGCGTTGCGGTCGAGGCTATGGAAGGCACCGACGCTACGATTGAACGGGCAGGCGAGATTATGAAGAGTTTGGCTTCGGCGGAGGATTTGGTGGTCGCTCCCACTCATCGCAAAGAACGCGATGAGTGGGGCACCCTTGGTTCTCAGACTCCGACTCGCGCTACATTGCTTAGCCGGGCGCTTACGGTGGTGAAGATTGCCAAGCCGGCTCAGGATATGCGGTTTGATGTTCCGGTGATTGGGGTGAAGACGATCGAGACCATGGCCCGGGCGGGGGCAAGTTGTCTGGCAGTGGATGCGGGACGATGTTTGCTGCTGGATGGCGAGGCGGTGACGCGGGCGGCGGATGACGCGGGGATCGCGGTGTGCGCGGGGTAGTGAGAAGTAAGAAGTCAGAAGTCAGATTGCAGAAGTAACCCTGCTTTTTCACCCTGCAATCTGACTGCTCACTTCTGACTTCTCTATTGGAGGCAGCCGAATGTCCAAGGTAGATCATTCTGAAGCGGCTCGTATTGCTGATCAACTTCGGCGCGCGTTTTATGGCGGAGCTTGGCATGGCGATTCTTTGTTTGAAACTCTGGAGGGGGTCACGGCAGAGCGGGCGGCGGCTCGTCCGGTGGCAAACGCACATACGATTTGGGAACTGGTGCTGCACATCGCGGCTTGGGATGGTGTGGTGCGGCGGCGCATGACGGGCGTGGCAGTGGCAGAGCTTCCCGACAAGAAGAACTTTCCTCCGGTGCTCGATGCTAGCGCGGCGGCTTGGGCTTCGACGCTGGAGGAGGTTCGGCGAGTGCATGAGGAATTGATCGCGGCGGTGGAGAAGTTTCCGGAGAAATCGCTTACTAAGCCGGTGCCGGGGAAAAAGGGTGCGCATTACAACTTTTATTACATGCTGCATGGGGTGCTGCAGCACGAGCTTTATCATGCAGGACAGATTGCGCTGCTGAAGAAGATGTGAAGAGCCGTAGCTTGGCGGGCTGCGGAGCAACGTCGGCTGTGGATGCGACTGCCGGGCTTCGCCCGGCGGGGCAGGTGAGGGCACCCTTCGACAAGCTCAGGGCAGGCTCTGCCCCTACGTAAAGATGGAGCCCCCCCAAATGCGCATGATTTTTGAGAGCTTTTGGCATCGCTAAAGCGATGCCCTGACACAAAGCGACTTTCCCTAATAGAGCCGCGCTGGACGGCCGGGGGCGGCCGTCCCTACGTGGGCGTCCCTGGGTTTACACTTTCCTGGCTGTTGTCGAACTGCGACAATAGCGGGTTGTTTCTTCTTTCCGGAGCACTTATCTGAGTACGGAATTTCCTGGCAAAGACTCTTCGATCGAACTTTCTCCGATCAATGTGGCGGTCGTGGGTGTGGGCGTGTTTGGGCGCAATCACGCTCGCGTCTATCGGCAACTGCAGGATGCCGGGAGCGTGCGGCTGGTGGGAGTGGTCGATCCGAATACGACTCGGGCCGATGCGGTGGCTCAGGAGTTTGGCTGCAAGGCATTTGGGTCGGTGGAGCAGATGCTCACTACGCACAGCGAAGTGCAGGCGGCTTCGGTGGCGGTGCCCACGGTTTTGCATCGGGAGGTGGCTTGCTCTTTGATGGAAGCCGGGGTGGATGTGCTGATCGAAAAGCCGCTGGCGGCTACGCTGAGTGAGGCCGATGAGTTGGTTCGGTTGGCTTCCGCGAACGGGCGCGTCGCGCAGGTGGGGCATTTGGAGAGGTTTAATCCCGCGGTGCGGGCTACTTTGCCTTTGATTACGCGTCCGATGTTTTTTGAGGTGCACCGGCTTAGCGTGTTTTCTCCGCGGGCGCTGGATGTGGACGTGGTGCTGGATTTGATGATCCACGACCTGGATATTGTGCTGGCGTTTGTTGGGTCTCCGGTTAAGGAAATTCGGGCGGTGGGGCTGCCGATTCTTTCGGGGAAGGTCGATATTGCTAATGTGCGGGTGGAGTTTGAATCGGGGTGCGTGGCGAACTTTACGGCTAGCCGGGTTTCGACGGAGCGCGTGCGTAAGCTGCGATTCTTTCAGGCGGGACAATATATTTCGATCGATTATGGGCGGCAGGATGTGATGGTGTTTTCGGTGGGAGGCAGCGACTCTTCATCTGCCAACACCCACTCATTCGCACAAAACGCGAATGAGTGGGGCACCCCAGTGAGCAACGCCCAAGCTAGTGTGAATCCGCAGATTTCGATGGCTAAGCCTGCGATTACGGCGGAGGAGCCGCTGCTGGCGGAGATCAAGGCGTTTTTGGAGGCGGTGCGGGCGCGGTCGCGTCCGGTGGTTTCGCTGGAGGATGGGCGGCGGGCGCTCGAGCTGGGGCTTGAGATTCTTGCGGAGATTGAGCGGCACGCGGGACGGATCGGGGTGGGGAAAGGCTAGTTGCTGCGGGAAATATATGGCCCCAGCAATCCAGAAGCATTTTGCCGCCCGCAGACTGCCGGGCTTCGCCCGGCTGGACGGCCGGGGGCGGCCGTCCCTACCTAATTGTAATTACGGACGGGGCCAAGCCCCCGTCTTACACTTGCATTGCTATTGCTGAGGCTGGTCGCCGGCTCCGGGTTGGCCGTGACGATGGCGCTCCATCTGCCTGGCTTGCATTTCATCCCACTTCTTTTGCTGGGTCTCGTCTAGTAGCGCGCGGATCTGAGTGTTGCTGTTCTGGTGAATCTCCATCATTTTGGCGCGACGACCCTGCGGGGCGGTGGAATTATCCTGGCGCAGGGCTTCCATCTGAGAGTGCTGGGACTCCAGGATGCTTTGCACTTTGGTTTGCTGGTCGGGAGTCAGCTTGAGTTTCCTGGTCAGCTCCTGAGTTCGCTCGGCGGGATCGGGCGGGCCGTGATGCCAGTCACCGTGGCCGGCGGCGGGCTGCTGACTATTGGGCGAATTGCCGTTCGATTGGGCCGCTGCCAGGGGCGCGGCGACGGCGATTAGGCTGACGGCGAGAAGAATGAGAAGGCAGTGCTTGAACATAAAGTCTCCTTTGGGCTTGACGTTCGTTGGCTCGGTGTCTGTAGCTTTGAACGATATTATGCGCCTGAAGTTGCGTGGGAAACGGGGTTTGGACAAATCTTTGCTTAACTTTACAAAGATTGACTTCGGGCCGACTCCGGGTCGTTTCGGAAAAATGCCTCTCCCCTGTCAGTGCCACCTCAGCGGCTAAAGCCGATGGTGAAGGTAAGACAGCTATCGCAGCGGTAAACCGCTGCGCCACCCAAAAGCAAAATCAGAAGCAAGTGCAAATGCAAAAAACCTAGCTGGACGCTTTCGTGGAATCCCACCCTTGCGCAAAAAACGCGCAAGGATGGGGCACCCTCGGCTCAAAAAACAAAACGAAAATCGAGTGTCTGCAGACCTCTAGAACAGCGAACTTTGACGGCGGGTTGGCGTGATTCCGAAATGCTCATAGGCTAGTTGGGTGGCGACTCGGCCTCTTGGAGTGCGATTCAGGAATCCGATCTGAATCAGAAAAGGTTCGTAAATTTCTTCGATGGCGTCGGGTTCTTCGGCTAGCGCGGCGCCTAGAGTGTTGAGACCTACCGGGCCACCTTGATACTTCTCGATGATGGTGAGGAGGAGTTTGCGGTCTACTTCGTCGAAGCCGTGGCGGTCGACTTCTAACATGCTGAGGGCGGATTGCGCGGTGGGGAGATCGATTGATCCGGCGGCGCGCACCTGGGCATAGTCGCGCACGCGGCGGAGCAAGCGGTTGGCGATGCGCGGGGTTCCGCGGGAACGGCTGGCGATTTCGGTGGCTCCGGGACGATCGATGCTGACGCCTAGAATCTCGGCTGAGCGCTCGACTATGACTCGCAGGTCGTCGTGGGTGTAGAACTCGAGGCGCAGGAGCAATCCAAAACGCGAGCGCAGCGGGGCGGAGAGCAGGCCGGCGCGCGTGGTGGCTCCGATGAAGGTGAAGGGCTTCACGTCCATAGTGTGGGTGCGGGCGGACGGGCCTTGGCCGATCATGATGTCTAGTTTGTAGTCTTCTAGCGCGGAGTAGAGGATCTCTTCCAGCGCGGGCTGCAGGCGGTGGACTTCGTCGATGAAGAGGACTTGGCGGTCGCGGAGATTGGTGAGGATCGCAGTGAGGTCTCCCTTGATTTGCAGCGTGGGGCCGGAGGTTTGCTGGAAGGCGGCGCCTAGTTCGTTGGCTATGATGTTGGCCAGCGTCGTTTTGCCTAGGCCGGGCGGGCCGTAGAGCAGGACGTGATCTAGCGCTTCGCCGCGGGATTTCGCGGCCTGGATGGCTACATCCAAGTTCTCTTTTACTTTGGACTGGCCGATGAATTCTTGCAGGCGCTGCGGGCGGAGCTTGAGCTCGAAAGAGGAATCGTCTTCGACCGGGGCAGCGGAGACTAGGCGGTCTTTGAAATGGAGCGCGGGATTATCATTGGCGGCGGACACTGATGGCGATGGTAAAGCGAAAAG
>JBAWFQ010000252.1:0-1798 GCA_049592035.1 Terriglobales bacterium | reverse complement strand
TGGTGTCGGCCGTTTGCTCCACGCCGGTCGCGAGGTTCCGCACCACGACCGACGCTCCCGGCACCAGGGCCCCGCTTGAGTCGGTGACGCGACCGCCGAGCGAGCCGGTCAAAACCACATTCTGAGCCGTCAGCCCTAGGCAGCTTGCCAAGATGATTACCATGCCGCCGATCGCGCGGCGATTGAGTGCGGGAAACGTCCTCACGCCGTGTCGAATTACGGATTTAGCGACGTGGGCCAGCAGAAGCAGAGGGCGCTCGTCCAATTTCATAAGTCTATCCTCCTCCGCGCACGAATCCGACCGTGGTTTATCGGAAACACAGGACCATATTCGCTCGTTGTTAATGGTATGTCACACAGGTATGAATGTTTCAAGAAAAGCCCTTCACCCATCCTCTGTCCGCATGGGATATGAAGGTGAAAAGGCGGGGGATGCGGGTGCGTCGGCATTGACTAACCTAACTATGAAAAATCGGTGAGGTCAGGAGTGAGAAGCAGTTCGAGATTGGTCTAGAAGTCCCGCTTGTAGGATATCATTCTGGCGCAGCCTTTCCTCCGTCCAGGCGCGCTGGGACTCTGAAATGTAACAGTGCAGTTATACCAAGCGCCAATCTTCAATGCTGGCTACGCGCGGTTCTACGCGAACTGGGAGGCGCGGTGAAAAGGATGACCGGTGGTTCTTAGCGGAATCGGCAGATTCGGCGCCGGCTCGGCGACCACGGTTCGCATGATGACACCTGCATGTTGCCACCAGCCCTGAAAAAGCTGATCCTCAGGGCAACGATCTTTAGTGCAACGATCGCCAGAATCGCGACCGCCCGTATGACGAACCTGCAGAGGGCTCCAGCTAATGAGGTCGAATGACTCGACAATTGGATTCACGATCACACAGCGGGCATCGAGCCGAAGCCCCGCACCGAGCGCCTTGAGCGCGCTCTCTTTCGCGCTCCAAACCAAGGCCAGAAGCCGGTCCCGGTCCGCCGCTGCCGTGTCCGCAACCAGCGCTTGTTCTTCGACGGTAAGATAGTCGGCGACAAAAGCGTCGCTGCGCGGCTCAACTATTTCCAGATCACAACCCAGCTTCACGCCCGACATCGCTACCGCACAAATTGCTCTACCCGCCCGATGGCTGAGTGAGATCGTAACAGGGGCAGCCAGCTCGTCGAAAAAGACTTCAGGCGAACCAGATGGCGCCGGGCGTATCTCCAATTTTTTGAAAAGATCGAGATGGCCAGGCACATCCAAATAAACGGACAGAGCGCATTTCGCAGTCCACCGTCCCAGTCGCCAGTCGGCGCGGCGTTTGGCAAAACGCAGGGTGTCGAGGAAAAGCGCTTCCTTTTCGCTCAGCCAATCATTTTCCGACGGTACGTCTGCCTCGGTTTGTTCCAACCAATACACGTTCATAAGACTCACCGTGAGGTTAGGCCGCAACCGTGAGCTTGTCTTTCGACTTTGTGCCTCCCGATTCCTCCACTCGGGCGATACCGCGTTCGACTGCATGAATGAGATAAGGACGCAGATTTTCGGGTGGAATAATGTAATTGAGAGCGCCCACGTCGAGAGCGCGCTGTACGCAGTGTACACGGTCAAATTCAGCGGCCATCTCGCCCAGTTTCTCGGAGTGCACGACTTTGAAAAGCTCGTCAAACTGAGCGCGCAGTCGGCTTTTCTCGGCGCCGTCAGCCTTCGCCATCGCCTGGCTCAGCGCCTGCAGACGCGGATCTTTCTTGGCTCGGGTTTCGACCTCGCCGGCAAAAACCACGGCTGCCGCCGGAGCACCGCCGATGACCGAGGC
>JBAWFQ010000251.1:0-17375 GCA_049592035.1 Terriglobales bacterium | reverse complement strand
CCCGAGTGGTTTGGGATCGATAAAGCGAAGCTCTACGTAACCATCTTCAAAGGCGAAAACGGAGTCCCACGCGATGCCGAAGCCTACGACCTGTGGCTAGGACAAGGCGTGCCCAAGGAGCGGGTTTACGAGTTTGGATCAAAAGACAATTTCTGGCAAATGGGGGACACCGGCCCCTGCGGCCCCTGCAGCGAGATTCACTACGACATGGGCGCGGTGGCGAGCGACCAGGGTCATACCGACTGCAAGTTTGGCTGCGATTGCGGACGGTATGTCGAACTTTGGAACCTGGTGTTCATGCAGTTCGATCGCGATGCGAGCGGCAAACTGACGCCGCTGCCGAAGCCGTCGATTGACACGGGCGCGGGGTTGGAACGGATGGCGGCAGTACTTCAGGGCGTCATCTCAAACTACGAAACCGATTTATTTACGCCGCTGATCAAGCGAGCGGCGAAGCTGACGGGCGTTTCGCTTAGGAAGCAGGCGGAAGCTGAAGAAGCGATGCGACGCCTGGCTGCAGCATCCCCGGGCACAATGGTTACCGGTAGGGATTCGGCAGCTTCGCTTCGAGTGATCGCCGATCATTCCCGAGCGGCGACCTTTCTTATTTCGGACGGCGTGTTGCCTTCGAATGAAGGCCGCAGCTACGTTCTGAGAAAGATCATTCGCCGCGCGATCACGCATGGGCGACTGCTCGGGCAGACCAAGCCTTTTCTTAATGAAATGGTCTCCGCGGTTCACGATATCATGCGAGATGCATACCCGGAGCTGGATGAAACGGCCGATCAAGTCGCGAGAGTTATCTACACGGAGGAGGGTCGTTTTGCCCACACGCTCGATCTCGGCTTGGGGAGATTCGAGCGCCTACTGAAAGCCGCTGACAAGCATAAGGTGAAGGCGATCTACGACATTATGGGTCGGCTCGACCATATCTCCGGCGGTGATTTTCACGAGAAGTGGACCGCAAGTCTGAAGAACATCCTGAGCATTGCCGAGGGGAAGGACGCTAGTCTCGTCAGCCTCAAGGAAAGTAAGAACAAGCTGCGAGAGATTCTCGGACCCAAGCTGCACGACGCAGCTTGGCGCACCCTTTTAAATGAAGCGGAAGAACTGCCTGTCGTGGCTGGCGATGAGGCGTTCAAGCTCTACGATACCTTTGGTTTGCCGCTCGACTTCATGCAGGATACAGCACGAGATCAAGGGTATTTGTTCGATCAGGCCGGCTTCGACCGCGCGATGGCCGAGCAGCAGGCTCGAGCCCGCGCCTCCTGGAAAGGCGCAGCCAAGCAGACGGCCAATCCTGCCTACCAGCAACTTCCAAAATCCGACTTTGAGGGCTATCGCCAAACGCGCTCTGACAATTGCGAAGTGCTGGCGATCATCCACAACGGCAAGGGTGTACAACAACTCGAGACTGGCTATAAGGGCGAGATCATCCTCGACCACACTCCCTTCTACGCCGAAGCCGGCGGCCAGGTCGGCGATCGCGGATGGCTCTACTCCGACGATCACAACACCATCATCGCCGAAGTGACCGGATGCTACTACCCCGTTCAGGGCGTGCGCGCGCATCAGGTTCTTGCTAAACAAGTAATTCGGGTCGGCCAGAAAGTCGATGCCGTAGTCGACACCGCGATTCGCGAAGCCACCATGCGCAATCACACTGCCACGCATCTCCTTCAGGCCGGACTGCGTGAAGTTCTCGGCAAGCACGTGAAGCAGGCGGGATCGCTGGTCGCTCCCAATCATCTCCGGTTCGATTTCTCGCACTTCACCGGAGTCGCCGAGGAAGAGCTGCAAGATATCGAAGACATCATCAACAAAGAAGTTCTGCGCAACGAAAAAGTAGAGATTGTCGAAAATGTCCCGATTGACGTGGCGGTCAACGAGTATCATGCGATGGCGCTGTTCGGCGAAAAATACGGCGACAAGGTGCGCGTGATCAAGATCGGAGATTTTTCTACCGAACTGTGCGGCGGCACGCACACCGGCGCGACCGGCGAGATCGGCCTGATCAAAATTCTGAAAGAAGGCAGCGTGTCATCGGGCGTGCGCCGCATTGAAGCCGTCACCGGAGAAGGCTCGCTGCGCCACTTCCGCAAAGATCACGAACTGGAAGGGGTGGTCGCTAGTCTCGTTGGTCCCACCCTTGCGCATAGAACGCGCAAGGATGGGGCACCCTCGTCCGAGGAGGAATTGTCTTCTCCCGCCGAAGCGTTGAAACAAGAACTCGAAAAGAAAGACGCCGAAATCAAGCGATTGGCGCGCGAACTCGATCAGGCGCGGATGAAGTCGGCATCGTCGAGCACGGCCAACATCGGCGAGAAAGTCAGGGAAGTTCGCGGCGTGAAAGTGCTGACCCACCGCGTGGACAATCTCGAACGCGCGCAGATGCGCACGCTGGTCGATCAACTGCGCGACAAGCTTGGCTCTGCGGTAGTCGTGCTGGGCTCGGCCTCGAATGGCAACGTCTCGCTGATCGTCGGAGTGACCAAAGACCTCATCAGCCGCGTTCCGGCGGGAAAAGTCATCGGCCCGGTGGCGCAGAGAGTCGGCGGCAAAGGCGGAGGGCGTCCGGACCTTGCCGAAGCGGGCGGCAAAGATGCCGCGGCGCTGGACTCGGCGCTGAGTGAGGCATACAGTGTCGTGGAGTCGCTGTTGGGGTAGAACTCACCGTGTTCCTCGGAGCTTGGGAATCTTCACCACAGGGGACACAGAGACCACAGGGAAAACCAATTGGGGTTCGGCGATGGACGATCGCATACGATTTGTCGAGCACAAGGGCAAGCAGATTCTGCTGCTGGATTTTTCCCACGCCAATGCCCAGGAGATGCAGCTTCTGCTGGAATACGTGCGGGTCACCGTCGCGAAGCACGGGCACGAATCGCTGGTCACGCTCGCCGACTTCACCGGCTCCATCGTGGATCACACAGTTGCCACGAGAATTAAAGAAGTGATGACGCTCGATCGTCCGTTTGTGAAAAAGACAGCATGGGTCGGCGCGGAAAGCATCCCGAACGCCTTCATGGAAAACTTCCAGAGTTTTTCCCAGCGCGCGATTGTGACCTTCAAAACGCGGGAAGAGGCGATGGACTGGCTGGTGGGAGAATAGGTCTCAAGTCTCAGGAAAATCTCTCCGCGGTGATAGGCTATTTGATCTGTTTGATACAGCCTCTCCTGAGACCTGACACCTAACACGTGCGACCTGCCTTTTTCAGCTTCTCCACTTCAGCGTCACCGGCCCGGTCATCGGATGCCGGAAGTCGCCGCCGTTCTTCTTCATTTCCAGCAGGGCGCTCTTCAACGCGAAATACCACTTCGCGGGGCGGTCGGCATCATCGATCAGCATGAGGTGCGGGTTGTGTTTCAGGCCCTCGGATTGGAGTTCCATGGTGCGGCGATCCTGCTCCACGAATTTGGCAAAAACAAATTTCAGCAACTCGGGGCCAAAGGGAATCCAGCGAAACAGGTTCCAGGCGGCCACGACATCGATGCGGCACTGGTTGCGCGTGATGGGAGTGACGGTGGTCAGACTGGAAAACCAGTATTTGCCGGCGCGAATCACTTCCGAACGCAGGTTGGGCAGAACAAAATCGATGGTCGTGGTAATCGAATCGGCATCGGCGTAGAGGTGCAGAAGCTTGTAGGGAGCGCTATTCGAGCTGGGCGTGTGCGCGCTCATGCGAAATCCGTAAGGAATCGGTTCGAAATTCTTCTGCTTCTCGTGAATTGAACTCTGCGTCCGCCACCACCACGCCTGATGAACAAAGGGCCCGTGTGCGGGATCCATCAATCCGATGATGCCATGGTCGACGGAACAGGGCAGGTCGGCGGTGAGGTAGGCGAGTTTGTAATGCTCGCTGAATTTCGGAATCTCGGGCGCAGGCGCGGGGGCGGGCACGGGCTTCGAGAATCCAGCGCCCGCTGGGCCAGGATCGGGAATGTAGACCCAGATGAAATCGTCTCGCTCTTCGCAAGGATAACTGCCCGCGTAGATGCGGTCGACTTTCAGATTTTGCTCGGCGACGAGCGAAGGGATCAGCTTGCACTGACCGGAGTGGGCATCGAATCTCCAACCGTGGTACGAACATTCGATTTGTTCGCCGTCGAAAGCGCCACAGGACAGCGGCATGCCGCGATGCGGGCAGGCGTCGCGCAGGGCGAAGGCTTGGCCTTGCGGGCCGCGTCCTAGCACGAGGGGCTGTTCGAGCAGCATCGTTTTCGCGAGCTGTCCGCGGTGCAGTTGATCCGCCGGCAGCGCGCGATACCAGAAGCCGAAGAGCATGAGCGCGTCGGGCGTCTGGGACTGGAGTGGGGAGTCGTCAGGCATCGGAACAGGTGAGGATACCGCAGCGGGTGCAAAAGCAAAACCTTTAACGCTGAGTGCGCGGCGAAAACAAACGCAGAGGACGCAGGGGAAATCAGAACCCGGGAAATCTAATCCCGCTGGCCGGGATGCAGGCGTGTCCTCAACTGAAAGAAGGCCTCGCTAGCCACGCCGGGTTGTTCAATGTGGGCGAGGAAAAGCTTGCGCAGCGCGGCGGTGGTGAGACGGCCTTCGAGGTAGGCGTCATAGAGATCGTTGCCGGCGAGATATCCGAGTTGTTCGGCGATGTATCCGTACTTGCGGCCGGTGCAGGCCGGAGCTTGCGTGGGGCCAAGATTCCCGGCGCGATGTTGGACTAGAAAGTCGAGAGCATCGACGGCATCGGCAAAGGGAAGCGAGGTCTGGTGTTCGAGGTCTTCCCGTGTCACGTCATACAAATCCGCCAGATCGCTATCGCGGAGCGCGGGGCGCGCGGGGTACAGGATGCGCGATCCGAAAAATGCCATCGCATGTTCAACGACGGTTGCATAAAACGCGTCGTCTCGATCCAGCGGTTTAGCCCCCTGCACCACGCGAGCCTCGGGAGTCCGGCCGTTCGAAAGATTCGGCAAGCCGCGACAGGCCTGATGAAGAAAGCGGGTGGCATCCTCGGCACACGAGGTCATTCGAAACTGGCGCACGTACACGGCGTTGATGGGCGTGAGGTAGACGCTGCCGCGCTCGCGGACCTGGCGGAGCAGCGATCGGCGGCGTTCGGCGGTGAATCCTTTGCGCGATAACAGGCGGCGCAACAGCGCGTCCGAGCTGCGTGAATAGACTTCGGGCATGAGGTCGACCAGAAGCTTAGGCTGTGTGGTGTTGTGCGGAGAGTACTGGTTGATGCCGAGAAAACGCACCATACCGTCGATGAGGTTGTAGAGGGTCGGGCCGAGATCGGGCGCGCTGCGGTCATGATCGCTGCGTCCCCAACGGTCGAGACAGAGACGGTAATTCTCGTATTTCTCCAGGGGCGTAGCGTTGAAGACGCAAAGAACTTTCTCACGCGAGTCTTTGCTGACTTCGACGGCCTCGACCTGATCGCGGGCTTCTCCAGCGGCGTGCCAGTAGAGGGCGTCGACGTTCTGCAGAACGATGAGCATCGGTTCCGCGGGAAGCCGCTGCTGCAGCACTGCGGGCAGATGTTGGGGCGCGAGGTGCGACTCGCCGAACAAGACAAGGATCAGCGCGTCAGGATGCTGACGGCGGAGTGCCGCAATTTTGTCGGCGGCATGGCGATCACGCGCTCCAATTTTGCGCAGATCTTCGCGGGGCATGCAGTCGAGCCCGCAGATCGTCGCCCCATGGTCGCGCGCGGCCGAGAGCAGTTCATAAAATGGAGTCCAGTCGTATCCCCAGTCAAGCTCGAAACGGATGCGCTGGCGCAGTTCTTCTTCGTCAATCTCGCCGCGGAGCCATTCCTCGAGAATATGCTGATCGCGTGAAAAAATAGTTTCGAGTCCTAACACCACGTGACGTTGGTGAAAATCGTAATCTCGCAGCAGCGCGGCCAGATAGCGCTGGGAGTTGGGCAGCGCATGGTAATCGCCGACCAAAACGGTTCCGGACCTGGCAATTTCTTGGCGCACCTCGGTCGCGGTAATCACTCTCTGATAAGAGCGGTAGGCCTCACGAAAGTCGCGGAGATACTTGCGTCCGGCGGCGGGATCGACGGCGCGAATTTCACGCTCGACGCTGGCGATGGCGTGGCGTTGGGCGGCACTGCGCCGCGATCGTAGGATGCCGGTGGTTGCCATAAATCGGTCGTTGGTCGCTAGTCGTTGGTCGTTCGCTATTCGCCTGCGCTACGGAATTGCAAAATTGCAAAATCAGAAATTACAAGTCATCAGCCTTCCCCGGCTTGACTTGCTTTTCCCGCATCCCTATCCTCAGCTTCGAGGCCGCCTATTAGATGCCTCTTGGAGCGCTCACAGTGCCGCTGTTCGCACCGGAAAATTTGACAGTCGCCACTACCGGCGCCAGCGGGTCGCTATTTCTGAAGCACTTTCTACTGGCCGTCGAACGCGATTCTCGGGTGAAGACCGTAAATTTCATCGCTTCTGACAGCGCTCTGCGGGTCCTGGCCGAAGAACTCAGTGTCGAAGGCCGCTCCGATCTCCTACGTCAAATCATCGGCGCGTCTTCGGCAAAGATTCAGCAGCAGTCCAACGCCGATATCGGGGCCAACGTGGCCAGCGGGTCGTATCCTTCCGACGCGATGGTCGTAATCCCATGCAGTGTCGGCACGCTCGGCCGCATTGCCAACGGAACTGCCTCGCACCTGATCGAGCGCGCCGCCGATGTGACTCTCAAGGAGCGGCGGCCACTCGTGCTGTGCGTCCGCGAGGCTCCGCTCAACAAAATCCACATCCGCAACATGTCGCTGGCGGCGGATGCGGGCGCGACCATCTTTCCGCTGATCCCAACTTTCTATAACCATCCGTCGAGCCCCGATGCCATGGCGCACGAATTCGCGAACCGGGTGCTGGCGCACATAGGACTGCCCCAACCGGATGCATACCGCTGGAAGGCCTGAACCCAGTTGAAAGATCTACGACTTGGGGGACTTTGGGGAAAGCCTTTCCTGCCTTGCAGGGGTAGGTTCAGTTTAGGAAATGGGCAGTGACGAAGGTAGGTATCTGGCGGGCATGTACTACGAGTGTTCGACCGCTACGAGTCGCGGGTTCCGTTTCCGCTATAGTAACCTTGTGCAACTAGCCGGCCGGAATTTGGAAGGCCCATCCGCACTCGCTCAGCTTTTCGAGAAAAGGGGCGTGATGGAGGCCCTGGTTTGCGCAGTTACCTTTCTCGCCTATCTGAGTACGCTTTCGTTCGGCTTCATTTACGACGACAAACCCGTGATCGTGGACAATCCTGTAATCCGATCCTGGGATTTTTTGACGCATTACTTGCTGCCTCAGGCTTCCGCCAATTTCGCACAACCCGCGGGCGGCAGCTTTTATCGGCCTATCTCAGTTTTATGGCTGCGCCTTAACTACGTCATTTTTGGTCTGAACCCGGCGGGCTGGCACTTCGCCCTGCTGGCCGGCCATGTTTTCATGACGTACCTCGTCTTTGTGGTAGTGGGAAAGTTGAGCCGTCGCAGTACGGCGTCTTTGGCTGCCATTCTCTTCGGACTGCATCCCGTTCACACGGAGAACGTCGCATGGCTCTCTTCCGTGAACGATTTGCTTATGTCGGTGTTTGTGCTCGCCAGCTTCCTTGCGTACCTCAAGTTTCGCGAAGGCAGAAAATCAACGTTATGGATGGCAGCATCCCTGGTTTTGTTCCTGGCGGCGCTGCTCTCGAAGGAGCCCGCCGCCGTTTTCCCGTTTCTGATTTTTGTTTTCGCGCTGATCTTTGCGCGTCCGCGCCCCGCCGGGAATTCAACCCCGGCTTGGGCATCTTTCAAAGACGGCCTCAAAGGCGGCCTCGTCTCCATTCCTTATTTCATAGTCCTCGCGATTTTTCTGGCTGTCCGCAAGTCGATGCTTCATGGGGAGGCGCAATCTCTAACAACTCTTAGCTGGAGCACGATGCTTCTCACCGCACCATCGATCCTGTGGTTCGATCTCAAGCATCTGCTGTTCCCAATTTCGTCCAGCGAATTCTATTCGCTGGCCTATGTAACCGCGCCGGGGTTTGAGAACTTTCTGCTGCCGATGCTTTTTCTGGCCGCCGCCGCGCTTGCGGTTGCGTATTGCATCTCTACCCTCCTCGACCCTCGTCTGGCAGTTTTTGCATCGGGGTTCGCATTGGCGACGATCCTGCCCACTCTATATTTGCGCGCTATCGCCCCTGGGAATTTCGTTCATGACCGTTTTCTCTACCTTCCTTCAGTCGGAATTGTGATTCTGATCGCGCTGGTTGTCGAATCCATCGCAACCTTGAAACCGTTGCCCGGACAGGATACCGGCATGAAGGTAAAGTGGGCGTTAGTGGCGATTCTTTGTATTGCCGCTTTTGTCGGTACGCTCATTCATGAATTGCCATGGGCGAGCAATCTCTTGCTGTTCCAGAACGCAATGAAATATGCGCCCAACAATCCGATCGTTCAGGTCAACCTGGCCAATGAATTTGCCAACCTGGGGCATTATGATCGTGCGCTTCCTCTGTATTGGAGCGCGCTTAAGAGCGATCCAAGTTCCTGGCTGTCAAACTACAACTTGGGTTACGCGTGTTACCGCACTGGAAGGTTTCCCGAAGCCGCGGACTATTTGCAGCGGGCAATCCAGATCGACGACAAAGATCCGGACCAATTCATCTATCTTGCCCGCACGCAAATGGAACAGGGAAAGTTGACACTAGCCGCTCAGAATGCCGAGCGCGCCCTGCAAAGAGGACCGCTCTCCCCTGGATTCCACTTCGTGCTGGCGAAGATCCTTGAGGCCAGCGGCGAACGCGAGCGGGCCATCGCCGAATACCAGGCGGAAGTGGCCGCTCACCCCGACAACACGCTGGCCAGAGGCGAACTGCTGAGACTTCAATCCGTGCAATAACGGCGCGAGGCGATCCCCGACACGGCATTCCGCGGAAGATGCTAAATTAGAAGTTTCATGTCTGCCCCCAATTCTCTCTTTGTTCGCGCCGCCAAAGCTCAGCCCACCGAACGGACGCCAGTCTGGTTCATGCGCCAGGCCGGACGCTACATGCCCGAATATCGCGCCATACGCAAACAGTATTCCCTGATCGAGATCTGCAAAAGGCCGGAAGTCGCGGCTCAGGTCACCATTGAAGCGGCCGAGATTCTCCAAGTTGATGCGGCCATCATCTTCGCCGACCTTCTGCTTCCGCTCGAAGTCATGGGGCTGCCCTTTCATTTCGCTGCCGGCGAGGGACCGAAAATTGAGAAGCCGGTGCGCACTGCCGAAGACATTGCCGGCCTGCGCACCGACCGCGCTGCCGATCTCGGCTATGTTTCCGAGGCCGTGAAACTCGTGTGCAAGCACTTCGGAGACAAGTTCCCCGTCATCGGCTTCTGCGGCGCACCTTTTACGCTCGCCAGCTACATGATCGAAGGTGGCGGCTCGCGCAATTATCTTTTCACCAAGAAGATGATGTACTCGGCGCCCGCCGCGTGGAATGAACTGATGAAGAAGCTGGTCGCCGTGACTGCCGAGTATTCATCCGAGCAGGTACGCGCCGGCGCCGACACCATTCAGATCTTCGACAGCTGGGTCGGCTGCCTAAGCGTAGAAGATTATCGCCGCTACGTTTTGCCGCATGTGAAGGACCTGGTGAAGCGCGTGCAAAAATCCGGCGCACCGGTAATTTACTTCGGCACCGACAGCTCAACGCTCCTGCCCTCGATGCAAGAATCCGGCGCCGAGGTAATTGGCCTGGACTGGCGTATTCCGCTCGACACGGGATGGCAGAGCCTCGGCCTAAAAGGCGCGGTGCAGGGCAATCTCGATCCGGTGCTTCTGTTCGCGGATTGGAAGGAACTTAAATCGCGGGCCCAAGATATTTTGGGCCAGGCCGCCGGACGCCCCGGCCACATCTTCAATCTCGGCCACGGCATCCTTCCCGAAACTCCGGTGGAAAATGTGAAAGCGCTGTGCGATTTCATCCGCGAGCATTCGGCCGATTTCAAAACGAAGCGCAAGTGAAGTGCGTATCAGGGCATCGCTTTAGCGATGCCGCAACTGCTGTGTTAGGGACGCGCCTTCAGGCGCTGAGGTGAGTGGAGAAATGACGCCCTGCCCGCTGGGCCTCGCCGGCCAGTGCTACTGCGCGAATCAGGTGAGCTCCTTTGCCGCCGAGCCGACGAAAACCGCCGTGCTTCTCCTCGCCCACGGCAGCCCCGAGAGCCCCGACCAGATTCCCGAGTTTCTGCGTTACGTCACCGGCGGACGCCCGCTGCCGCCAGCAGTCGTTGAAGAGATTCGCCATCGCTATTCGCTGATCGGTTTCTCGCCGCTCCCCTGCTGGACTCTTTTGCAAGCCGACCAACTCTCGCAATCCGTGAAGATGCCGGTCTTCGTCGGCATGCGCAACTGGAAACCCTTCATCGCCGATGCGGTGAAGGCAATTGCGAGTGAGCAATACGAGCGTGTCATCGCCATCTGCCTCGCACCGCAGAACTCCCGCACCAGCGTCGGCCTCTATCGCAGCGCGGTGAGTAACGACGCCGGCGGTGACGGAAATCTTCCGTTCAAGATGGACTTCGTCGAGGAGTGGCACGATCAGCCGCTTCTGGCAACAGCGTTCGCCGAAAAGCTGCGCGCGGGATGGCTAAAAGCCAGCGCCGAAAATGGAGCCGAGCTTCCCGTGATCTTCACCGCGCACAGCGTCCCGCAGCGTACGATTGCGGAAGGCGATCCCTACGAAAAACAATCGAAGGAAACCGCCGCTTTGGTAGCCGAGGAAGCAGGCCTCACAAGCGGAGATTGGAGCTTTGCCTTCCAGAGCCAGGGCATGTCCGGCGGCCAGTGGATTGGACCCACCGTAGAGGACACGATCAGGAGTCTTAAAGCGAAAGGCCATCGCGGCGTTTTCCTGCATCCCATCGGATTTCTCTGCGATCACGTCGAAGTGCTTTACGATATCGACATCTTCTTCAAGCAGTTCGCCGAAAAAGAAGGCATGCGCCTGTGGCGAGCCGAGTCGTTGAACGGATCGACGACGTTGACGGCAGCCTTGGCGCAAGTAGTAAACAGCCGAATGAAAAGCATTTAGCGGAGAGCCGAAGATAAGAGCGAACTGCTCGCTCGCAGCTCGAGGCTCGCAGCACTTCTATGAAACGTATTGCCATCATCGGCGGCGGAATTTCCGGCCTCTCGGCCGCGTACACGCTCGAAGAAAAGCGTCAGTCCGGCACGCCTGTCGAATACGTTCTATTCGAATCCAGCCCGCGCCTTGGTGGTGTGCTCGTCACCGACCGCGTCGACGGCTGCATCATCGAAGCCGGTCCCGATTCGTTTCTCACGGAAAAACCATGGGCCGCCGACCTCTGCCGCAAGATCGGGTTGGGCGACCAACTCATCGGCTCGAATGACTCCGAGCGCAAGACATACATCCTGGCCCGGGGCAAACTGGTGGTGATGCCCGATGGGCTCATGTTCATGGTGCCCACCAAAATCCTGCCTACCGTTTTTTCGCCGCTTTTTTCCGTACGTACAAAAATGCGCATGGCGGCCGAATGGTTCCATCCGCCGCACAAGGCCACCGAGGACGAGACAGTTGCCCAGATGGTCGAACGCCACTACGGTTCCGAGATGGTCGACCTGCTGGCCGATCCGCTGCTCTCCGGAGTTTACGGCGGCGAAGCTTCGCAGTTGAGCGTGCGCGCCGTGTTGCCCCGCTTCGCCGACATGGAATCGAAACATGGCAGCCTGGGCCGCGCCATGCTGGCAGCTCGCAGAAAAATGGGTGCAGCGACGAAGGCCCCGGCGCGTCCGCTGTTCAGTTCGCTGAAAGACGGCATGCAGCAGATGGTCGATGCCCTGGTCGCGCGTCTGGACGCGGGCTCGCTAAAGACGTCTGTGCCCGTGCAGTCCATGATCCGGCAGAACAACGGCTGGACGGTTTCCGCCGGATATCAGACCGATCACTTCGACGCCGTGATCGTCGCTATCCCAACTCATGCCGCCGCGGCAGTGCTGCGAGCTGCGGATGAAAATCTGGCCCGCGATCTCGGCGAGATTCAGTACAGCTCGTCGGTGACGGTCACCCTTGGTTATGACGAAAAAGTGCGCGCCTCGCTGCCGCCGGGCTTCGGATTTCTGGTGCCGCGCAGCGAGGGCCGTCGTATGCTCGCGGCCACGTTCGTGCACAATAAGTTTCCGCATCGCGCGCCGGAGAATCGTGCCATCGTTCGCTGCTTTCTCGGCGGCGCGCGCGACGAGCAGATCCTGCAAGTAAGCGAAGCCGGCATTCTCGAAATCGTTCGCGGCGAACTGCGGCAAATCATTGGCCTCAATGCCGAACCCCTTTTTGCCCGCGTTTACAAATGGAAGTCCGCCATGGCGCAGTATTCCGTCGGCCACCTCGAACGCCTGCAGCGTATCGAATTGCTCCGCCAAAAGCTTCCCGGTCTGGCGCTCGCCGGCAATGGCTACAGCGGCATCGGAGTTCCCGACTGCGTGCGCTCCGGCGCCGAAGCCGCCGGCAAGATTCTCGCCGAGATGGGGATGTGGTCGTCCGCATAACGAGTAGCGCCGCCGTCCCGGCGGCTGTCCGGCGCTACTCGTTTCTAATCCCTCACTTTGTTCGGGATGACAATCTGCTAACCATGTTGCCCGGAAATTACCACCGTAATGGTCCCTATGGATTTCTCCGTTGCGCGCAACTACGACGCTGAGGCAGGGTTTGTATAATTACCACATCAGGGGTGGGGAATTGTTATGAAAACTCTTTTGGCAGTACTTTGCCTCGCCGGAGCGCTCTGCTTCGCCCAGCAAAATTCGCCGCAAGACATGAAGGGCATGAGCATGCCCGGACACGACATGTCGCAAATGCCGGCGCAGTCTTCCAAGGAAGACTCGGACGCCAGCATGCACGCCATGCATTCCATGGAAGGCCATCACATGGACATGGGTCCGCACATGCATATGACCACGCTCCGCACTCCGCAACCGGGCGATGCCGAGAAGGCCCAGAAGGTCGTGGAAGTAGCCCGTGGCGTGATGGAGAAGTACAAGGATTACCACGTCGCGCTCAATGAGCATTTCGAAATTTTCCATCCCGAAGTGCCGCAGAAGATGTATCACTTCACCAATCTCCGTAATGCATGGGAAGCAAGATCAAGTTTCAACCCCGAGCATCCGACCTCGCTGCTCTACGAAAAAGATGGCGACAGCTACCACCTGGTGGGCCTGATGTACACGGCCCCCAAGCGTTTCACTGAAGACGATCTGAACCAGCGCATTCCCCTGAGCATCGCGCAGTGGCATGAGCATGTGAATTTCTGCCGCGCCCCCGCGGGCCGCAGGCTGGAAGGGCTCGGACCGAATCCCAAGTTCGGCCTGAGGGGATCGATCACCACGAAAGAAGAGTGCGATGCCGCGGGCGGAGAATTTCTTCCCATCGTCTTCAACTGGATGGTGCATATCTATCCGCTTGAGAAAGACTCAGCGCAAATCTGGTCGGTCGATCGCCAGCACGCCGACTAAGGCCGCCTCCGGGGTGAGGCTAGGCTTGCGGGTAGTGGTGTAGTTCGAAAATTGCCGTCCCTTAGCGGCTGAAGCCGCATTCAAAACAATGCACTTACCGCAGCGCTGAAGCACTGCGCCACCCAAAAACAACCGCAAGATCGACTATATCCGCAAGCTGTGAAGTCGTACCCTTTCAAAGCCGCTCAAACCGCGCCACTACCGGCTTGTGATGAAATTTGCCGTGCTGATCCTCGATGCATATCATCGGTGGATCATGAAAACGGCAAGCCTGTTTCTGTCTTTGGCGTTAACTGTTTCCGGCTACGCGCAAACTGCAGCCACCGCAGCAACGGCTTCAGCGAGTTCCAAAGAAGTGGACGCCGTATATCCCGCGGCCCACTCCCTCTACATTGATCTTCATCAATCTCCCGAGCTCTCTTCGCACGAGATTCAGACCGCATCGAAACTCGCCGCCCGCTTGCGCAGCCTGGGTTATGAAGTCACCGAGGGAGTCGGTGGCACCGGAGTCGTCGCCATCCTCAAAAACGGCGCCGGGCCAACGGTCATGCTGCGCACCGAACTCGACGCGCTTCCCGTGGAGGAAAAGACCGGACTTCCCTATGCCAGCAAAGTGCATGCTAAGGACGACGCGGGACTCGACGTGCCCGTCATGCATGCCTGCGGTCACGATCTCCACATGGCGACGCTCGTCGGCACCGCCGAGATCATGGCGCACAGCAAACAAACGTGGCACGGTACGCTCATGCTCATTGGCCAGCCCGCCGAAGAAACCGCCTCCGGGGCTAAGAGAATGATCGAGGATGGCCTCTTCACGCGCTTTCCGAAGCCGGCTGTCGGCGTCGCTCTCCATGTCGCCAACATTCTTCCCGCAGGACAGGTGGGAATCACTCCCGGCATCTATAACACCAACGCAGATTCGTTGCGCATCACAATCTATGGCAAAGGCGGTCACGGTGCCGCGCCGCACACGACCATCGACCCCATCGTGATCGCCGCGCGAACGATCCTTGCTCTGCAAACTATTGTCTCGCGCGAGGTAATGCCGGGGGAGATGGCCATAGTCACCGTCGGCTACATCCGGGCCGGCACGAAAAACAACATCATCCCCGACCACGCGGAGCTGGGGTTGACCGTACGAACCTATAAGACCGACGTGCGCCGGCAGGTGCTGGCCGCCATCGCGCGCATCACCAAAGCCGAAGCGCAGGCCGGTGGCGCGCCGCAGGAACCTCTCATCGAGCACCTGGAATCCACCGGCTCGGTCTATAACGATCCCGCCCTGGCGCAGCGGCTCCGAGCGCCACTCGAGGCCGCGCTCGGCAAGGACAACGTGATCACTACCGACCCGAAAACGCCCTCCGAGGACTATGCCTATTTTGTGGAACAGGGCGTTCCGTCGCTGTACATGAACCTCGGAGGCGCGGATCCGCAGAAATTTGCGGAAAGCAAAAATGGCGGCGTCATGCTGCCTTCCAATCACTCGCCGTATTTCGCTCCCGATGTGGATCCCGCGTTGCACACAGGTATCCAGGCGGAAGTCGCCGTGCTGCGAAATCTGCTGAACAGCGCGCCGCAATAAACATGCACCATCGCATTTGATTTTCGATGGCCAGATGACCCGATCACCCGATGGCCCGATTCCCCACGCAAGCTGATATCCTGAGTTTTCCCCGACCAGCTTTCATCTGATAACCATGACAGTGACTGCGCCACCAAGCCGATGGAAAGTTATTTTCGCTTTCGGGCTGGTCTACGTCTTCTGGGGCTCGACCTATCTGGGGATCGGCATCGCGGTCGAGCAGATTCCTCCCGCAGTAATGTGCGCGGCGCGTTTCTCAATTGCAGGGATCCTGATGCTCGCGTACTGTGCGCTGACCGGACGCCGCATTCGTTTCTCATCGCGGCAGCTTTTTCATTTCGCGGCGGTCGGCATTCTGCTCTTGATGGGTGGCAACCTTACGCTCTCTTACGCGGAGCTGATCGTTCCCACCGGCCTGGCAGCGCTGTTGGTTGCGGTGTCGCCGCTCTGGTTCCTGGTTCTCGATAGCCTGTTGCTAGGCGACCATCACATCTCGCGACGTGGCAAAATCGGCCTGGCAATCGGAATCGTCGGCATGATCGTGCTCATCTGGCCCGATCTTCGCAACAACAGTTCTATGGGCCATCGCGAACTCGCGTGGTCGCTCGCGCTGCCACTCGGATCGTTCAGTTGGGCGCTCGGTTCGGTGCTCTCGAAAAAATGGCAGACGGTAGCGACCGATCCATTCGGCGCCATAGCGTGGCAAATGGTCTTCGCCGGCCTTGCGAATCTGATTTTCGCCTTGCTCGTCGAGAAGCCTTCGAACGCGTCATGGACGCTTCGCGGAGTAGGTGCGATTCTGTATCTAGTAGTATGTGGTTCCTGGATCGGCTACACCGCCTACATCTGGCTCCTGCAGCACGTTCCCACGTCAAAGGTGTCCACTTACGCCTACGTTAATCCCGTGGTCGCGGTGTTTCTGGGATGGCTGGTTCTGCACGAACGCATCGATCGCTACATCGCAATCGGCAGCGCGATCATCGTGGCTTCGGTGGTGCTGGTAACGAGCGCGAAGGTCTCGACGCGAGTTGCGGCGGAAGAACTCCCCGCGGTTGAGGCTGCGGGATAATAAAATCGCGTCTCCCAACTCTCACCTAGACCAGTGATCTGATCTCAACCACGATTGTAGAGAAATGCAAGTTAGCCAGTGCTCGACCCTGTCAACTACAGAGATTATTGTATTCATAGGGGGTACACGTACCCCCTTCATTCTACGTATCTTAGCTCCTATCCCCTGTGAATTCTGACGACAATTCACATAGTTCACTCCGCTCCACCACGATTGCGCAGTTTCGCAAGATGCCAGTTCAAGAACCGCTGCACCGTTCCATCCGAGATTCTGGCAGGGCAATCTACAGGCAACCTGAGAGCGCCCCGCACCGTATCAGCAAACGGTTTCTGCCCGAATGGATATAACTGGAACTTGAATACCAGAGTGAATCCATCCTCCAACCGCACTTCGTTTGATGTAACTTTTGGCCGCCATTCGCACGATAAAAAGCGGCCGCAACCCAAGATGCTTGCACATCCTGAGTTTCACCGTCAGCTCGTTCCGCGGAATATACTTAAGTGTGTTCTTGATCTCCGCGCCGTAAGCAACACCATCTCTCTCGAACACGCCGTCCAAATCGTGCTCCGTTGCAGCCCAAGCCTTGCCCGCGTACGTCCTAACCTTTCGCGCCGTCGGCATGAAACCAACGCTCGCAAGCGCGGCATCGAACATCATTTCGCCCTGCGCCCCTAGCCCAGCCGTGAACGGAGGCGCAGAGAACTGGGCGACGAGCGCGATCACGTCCTGAGCCTGCCTGCGCCAATACCGATGCGTTGTCGCGTGATAGAAGGTGATGTTCCCCGTACCGGGCAAAATCTCACGCTCTACACCGATGCGCCCTTCTGCCGCTAACTCCGATAAGGCGTGCGATGTGACCCAGTGAAAGTATCGGTCTTCAAAAATCACTTCTAGTTGCTGCTTGTAAAACACACCCTCGCGTTCTTCCCTGAAAAACGCTCGTATCTCTTCTTTCGCTTGATCGACAACGGGGTCACGTGGCCGACCCTCTTCTTGTTCTATGTCTGGATCGTAATCTGGATCGTACTCCGGTGGCTCCCAATGCATGTGAGACTCAGCAAACCTCTCGTGAAACCGGTCGCCTAGTGACAACCCGTGTCTGAACGACTGAGCCGTGAGCACAGCTCATTGTGCTTCCTCTGCAGGGAACAACTCATAACTAGGGTGATTCCATGCTCACAGTAACCTTCTTGCGGTCATCTGAATCCGGTCGGCCGGCTGTTGCTAGTCTTCCGGTTCCTCCGCGTC
>JBAWFQ010000250.1:0-7899 GCA_049592035.1 Terriglobales bacterium | reverse complement strand
AGTCGTAGTAGTCTCCGCCGACCTTGCGAGCCTGGATGCAGGCGCCGGTATATTCGAGGGTCTGCATGGCGGGCAGCTTTTGCGGAAAAAGCCGCGCTTGCACCTGGCGGGCAATTTCCATTTCCTGCGCGGTGCGGCGATCGGCCTCCATGCGCTCGGCCATTTTTTCCGCTAGACGAATGTTCTCCAAAGCGATGCCGGCCTGGGCGGCTACGGAATCGAGCAAGCGCTTGTCTTCGCCGGAATACGGTTCCTCGGAACGGCGCTGGCCTAGAACGAGCAAGCCAATGAGGTTGTTGTCACGGCCGAGGATGGGCACCAGGCATTCGGGCGCGAGGGGCGCCAGTGCAGCTAACTCTTCGGCAGCGGCGGAGTCGAAGGGCGCTTCCCACGCTTTCCCCCGGCTTGCAAGTTCGACGAAAAGCGGTGCGCTGGCGGACAGCGTCGCGCGCGGCGCGGGGGACGTTCCGGAGATCGCGGACAGGCGGCCATTGCCTGTTTCCACGTAACACACCAGGGTTTTCGGGTGCAGCGCATCGCTCACGTGGCGCTCAATGAGCGTAGCCAATTGGGGACGGTCGCTCACCGTCCGGGTTTTTTCGGCGAGGTCGTGCAAGATGGTGCGCGAGTCATACGCGCTGCGAAAGAAGGCCCGGTCGATGCGCAGGGTTCCGCGCTTCACCAAAGGCGACGACGTCCAGACCAGGACAACACCAAACACAGCGCTCAAAGCCATGCCGATATTTGTATCGGCGTGGAGGAAACGCGAGAAAACGTGAGTGAACAGAGTGATCGCGGAAGCCGCAACCAGGAACGTCAAAACGATAAAGCCCCTCTGCACCAGAACGTAGCGCGCACTCCGCCGCAGCAATACTGGAATGTCCATCACGCGATGCTTCACCACCGCGTAAGCGAAGGAGAGAGGGTACAGCAACAGCACGAGTACCAGCACCGTATCGACCCAGAAAGAAGGGCGATAGCCGAAGAAATCCTTGGCCATTTTTTCGAGCACGATGGGCAGGACCCCGGCTACGGTTCCCCAGAGAATCACGCGTGATTTGCGGCGCGCTTCTGGAGGGACCGCGGCCATGAAGGAATTTTGCGCCAGCGAGATCAAGCCCAGAATCAGTAAGTCGTAGTTCAAGGCAGCGTTAATGAAATTTGCATTGCGGCCTAAGAGATGAGCTACCACTCGTGGGAGGGTTGCGATCCCGGTCCGCAACCCTGGGATCACGATACAAATTCCGAACAACAGCCCCACCCACTTTAACCATGGGAGGCGCCGATCCAGAGGCGATTGCACCGGGAACACAGCGAAGAAAAGATAGAAGAGCGGCGCCAGCATCCCCGCAAATACGGCGCGAAAAACAAGCGCAAACGCGCCGAGCGCGGGAGGAAGGATCACGGAATTGGAAAAGCTCGGGGCGGCGACAAAGGCGCAGAACAGCAATGCCAAAAGCCAGGCCGTGGGCTCCTCCAGCCTCAAGAACAGAACGGCGAATGCCACCAGCAAGAAAGGAACGGGGAACGCTGCCATGACTTGAAGGGCGGAGGACCGGGCTAAGCCCTCGGGCGCCCTGGCGGGTGTGGCGGAGCGAAAGACGCCATGCAGAATCAGGGGTTTGGGCTCACCGGCGCGCTCTACGGTGAACTCCACCGGGTCGCCGGGCCGACCACGGACATAGGCTTGATCGGAGGCAATGTCGGTGACTAGCGCCCGCCCATTAATGCCAATCACGCGGTCGCCAACGCGCAGGCCGGCACGTTCGGCCGGGCTTCCTGCCACCACATCTTCGACGGATTGCGAGCGCGTTGCTTCGTCATAGGGAGGGTTGTGGAGAATATTGAAGCCGAGTTCTACCCGCGGTTCCTGGTGACGCACAGCGTACATCCAAAGGGAACCGTAGAGGATGGCAACCACGGCAAACAGGGTTGCCAAAGTCGCCAGAAGCGGTTTTCGGAATGATGCGCGCTCGGTCATGATTTCAGTTGTCAACGATTTTAGTCGTCTGCGTGGCGCGGAGTCTTGAACTGCGGAAAAAGTGCCTTTCCCGGCGCAGTATCACCTCAGCGGCTAAAGCCAGCACTGGAAATACGATGGTTATCGCAGCGGTAAACCGCTGCGCCACCCAAAGGCAAGAACAAAATCGAGTTTCTCAGCAAACTGTAAAGCCAGCACAGAAAGTCAAACAGTGACTGCAGCGCTGAAGCGCCGCGCCACCCAAAATCAGAAGAAAATCCCTCGCTGGACGCTACCGTGGAATCCCACCCTTGCGCAAACAAACGCGCAAGGATGGGGCACCCGGCTCCTCGTTACGGCTCTTCGGCTGCACTGGTTTGCAAGCCTTCATCGTCGCCGCGGATCAGGCCGAATTTCTTCAGCTTGTAGCGGAGTGCGTCGCGGCTGATGTCGAGCAACTTGGCGGCGTGAGTCTGGTTGCCATGGGCCTGGCGCATGGCCAACTCGACCATGGCGTGCTCCACCTCCTCGAGAGATGTGCCGCCTTCCGGGATGTAGAGCCTGGGCAGGGATCGGCCGTTGGGTAAGGCCTGTCCGCCGTCGCTGGGCGAGGTTCGTTCGAAGAGCGTGCGGCCCCCGGATTCTCCCACTGAGAAGGGGAGATACTCGGGACGCAGAAGCGGCTCGTCTTCGAGAATCATGCCGCGCTCGATGGTGTTCTTTAGTTCACGGACATTGCCGGGCCAATTGTGACTGAAGATGAGGCGGCGGGTGTCGTCGGTGATGCCGCGAACCGACTTTTTGAATCTGCGGTTGTAACGGCTGATGAAAAAATCCACCAGGGGAAGGATGTCTTCTTTGCGCTCGCGCAGGGGCGGGATGAAGATGGCGATGATGGCTAAGCGGTAATAGAGATCCTGGCGAAACTGGCCCTCGCGCACGGCTTTTTCCAGATCGCGATTGGAGGCAGCGATTACGCGGACGTCGACCTGCATGTCGCGGACGCCGCCGACGCGGCGGATGACTTGATCTTCGAGCACGCGCAGCAGCTTGGCCTGCAGCAGCGGAGAGAGTTCGCCGATTTCATCGAGAAACAACGTACCGCCGTCGGCCATCTCGAATAGACCCTTCTTCATCTGCTTGGCATCGGTGAAGGCACCTTTTTCGTGGCCGAAGAGTTCGGCTTCCATCAGGGTTTCGGGGATGGCGGAACAGTTGATGGCTACGAAGGGCTTTTCCTGACGCGAGCTTTCGTAGTGGATAGCTTTCGCGATGAGATCTTTGCCGGTGCCGCTTTCGCCCTGAATCAGAATGGTGGTGGCTTCGCTGGAGGCGACCTTGCGGACAAAGTTCATGAGCTCGGTCATCTTGGGGGAGACGCTGACCACGCTGTCATAGCCGGATACGCGGCGGACTTCGCCTCGCAAGGCCTGAACCTCGGTGCGCAAACTGGTGGCTTCGAGCGCGTTTTTGATGGTGATGTGGAGCTCGTCGAAATCGATGGGCTTGCCGACGAAGTCGTAGGCGCCCAGCTTGAGCGCGGCTTTCACGTCATCAAGCTGCGGGTCGGCGGTGATCATGATGACGGCGCGGGCATCGCCGTTTTTCTTGAGTTGGTCGAGCACTTCGATGCCGCTTAGGTCGGGCATGCGGACATCGAGCAGGACGAGATCGGGCGATTCGCGCTGCGCCAGCCTAAGGGCCGGTTCGCCGGAATCGGCCTCGATAACGGTGTATCCCCACTCTTCGCACTTCTGGCGAAGGGACCAGCGCACCAGGCGCTCGTCGTCTACGATCATGATCTTCTCAACAGGCATCCCCATGTGTAATTTACTACGAATTAAAGGAGAATGCTCTGGCGAGTGGCGGCGCAGCGGAACGGCCACCCCCTCGGTGCGGAAGCTGGGGACGGAGGAGCAGAGCTGGGGGCAGAATTAGACAGAATGCAGATAATCTGATAATCTGATTTTGTGAAAGAGAACTTTATCAGCGTTACGGAAGCAGCCCGCAATTTCGCCGACTGCGTCAACCGGGCGCACTATCAAAATGTCACGTTTGTGCTGCTCAAAAATGGAACCCCCTTTGCGCGTCTGGTGCCGGACAATGGAAAGACCTGTTCGGGACGCGAACTGGCTGAGGTTCTGGTCAAGACGGAATTGCCGAAGGAGACGGCCAAAGCGTGGCGGCGCGACCTGCAGGCAGCGCGTCGAGGGCTGAAGCCGCTGGCCGATAAATGGTGATCCTGCTCGATGCCGATGTGATCATTCGCGGGGAGAGGGGCGGGTTCGATCTTAGCGGGTGGGTGGCATCGCTGCCCAACGATTCGTTTGAAATTGCCGCCGTCACGGTAGCGGAGCTTTGGCACGGGGTGGAACGCGCTGCCGAGCCGCAAAAGTCCAAACGTCGAAAATATCTGGAGACCGTAGTAGCCGCGCTACCCGTTATTCCCTACACCGAGCAGATCGCTTATGAACATGCGCGCATCTGGGCGGAATTGCAGTCGGCCGGGAAGATGATCGGCGCGTCCGATCTGATCGTAGCAGCCACGGCGTTGGAGCGCGGCAGCCGTGTGGCTACATTCAACAAACGACACTTCGCGATGGTCAAGGGACTCCCAGTCATCGAGCCCAGATGAGCAAGGTGGGCTGGAAATAGACAAACTCTGTACCTCACTGCCGACTGTAACGTTCATCACTGAACTGACATTGCATAGTAGCGTAGATTTTAGATGGCGCAATTCTCAGCGCTGCTCCTCGACCGAGAATGTCGCCCGGCACACGCCGGTGGGGAGATTACACCACGCCGTCACGGAGGAACTGGAGGAAGCACTGGAAGAGCAACTCCAGGCGGCGTTGCCGAGGTGTGCATGATGTTCCACTGCAACCCGAGGCAGCAGCGGAACCCCGATTCTGATGCCTGCGGGCTTCATCGAACCTGGAGGGCCGAGCGCGGCATGTAGCAAAATTCATGCTAGCACCCGCACCTCCGGAAGGAGGTTTGTGATGCCGACGGTAAGTGCTCCAACCCGTATTAAACTGCAAAACATTCTGTTTGCCACTGACTTCTCGCCATCGGCGCAAACGGTTCTGTCTCACGCCCTGGACCTGGCACGCCGTTACGGCGCCATGCTGTACACCGTCCACATGCTGCCGCAGATGATGTTTGTAGAATCTCCGCAGCCGGATCCCGAACAAATCAAGTGGGCCGCCGAGCGAAGTCTATCTGGCTTGCTGCGCTCCGCGCCGCTGAACGATGTCAGACACGAGGAAGCGATTGAACAAGGCGAAATTCCGGAAGTGATTTCGAAACTCGTCCGGGAGCATAACATTGACCTCATCATAATAGGCACGGGCGGCCGTAAGGGACTGGGAAAGCTGCTGCTCGGCTCGGTCGCGGAAGACATCTTCCGCCATGCCGAGTGCCCAGTGCTTACTGTAGGACCGCATGCTACGCGATGGGAGATCGATGGCAACCTGCGGCACGTTCTGTTTGCCACCGACTTTGGGCCGGAGTCGTTGCACGGACTCCCGTACGCGTTATCTCTGGCAGAAGAGAATCGGGCTCATCTGACGCTCCTGCATGTGGCGCCACAACCTGGTGTCGTTCTGCCGGAGCCAATGCCCGGCGTCATGCCCGTAGTGGACCCGAGCGAGGTGACAGTCTCCACGCGGCAGCGCCTCCGTGCCCTGATTCCTGAAGGTACACAGCTTTGGCATGAGCCGACGTACATGGTGCAATTTGGTTCTCCGGCAGAGATGATCGTAAGAATCGCCGCGCCGGCGGTCGACCTGATCGTGCTGGGCGTGAAACGGCCAACCGTTTTGACCAAACATCTGAGCGAGGGCGTAGCGTACAAGGTTGTCTGCTACGCGCCGTGCCCGGTGCTTTCGGTTGGTGCCTGGTACCACGTCTAACGAGTGCGATCAGGTACGGTACGAGGATTCGAGAGTATCTGATGGGGTCGCTTGACCATGCCGTGTCGGCTTGGTCCAGCGACCTGCCACCGTCGCGCTAAACGCGTCAGGAGGAATTATGGAACTCACATTAACCACAGAGGAGTGGGAGCTTTTGCTGGAAATTCTTGGTGAGAGGCACGGTGCGCTGCTGAGAGAGATCTCGCATACGGACCATCGCGAATTCAAGCTTGCACTGCGCAGGAGGGAGAAGATTCTCGAGTCGGTTATGAACCGTCTCCGAGCCATGCAACCAACGTTGGAACCGATGGCGGAACTTCGCCGTTGAGATTGCTGGCGGTCAGCTCTCGGCGCGTCTAGGACTCTTGGATTGGAGTGAGGGGCATTTGAAAAGGCAGCAGGACGGTGAACTTGCTTCCCTTCCCTACCACGCTGGCGACTTCGATGTGGCCATGATGTTCTTCGACGATGCGGCGGGCGAGCGAAAGGCCTAGACCCGTGCCATTACCCTTGGTGGTGTAGAAGGGGCGAAAAATGTGTGCCAGGTGCTGAGGCGGGATGCCCTTGCCGCTGTCGCTGACAGCCACGCTGGCATACTGGTCTCGGGAACCGACCTCGACTCGTACCTCGCCCGCGCCTTCCATTGACTGGACTGCGTTCAGGAGAAGGTTGAGAAGGACCTGGTGAATCTGATCGCTGTCGTGCTCGACTTCGGGCAGATCGGGCGCCTGCTGCAGTTCGATCTTGATCGGTTTGGAAAGCACCTGCTGGCGTGCGAGCATCACGGCATGTTCGACGGTGGTGTTGAGGTTGCTGCGGCAAATCTGCGGCGGATGAGGACGCGCGGTTTCGAGAAGATCGGTCAGGATGCGGTTGATCTGGACGATTTCGAGGCGAACATCCTTGACTACGGCGCGTGCCGGGCTGGTCGCAGGGAGGTCGCGACCAATGATTTCGATGACGCCGGCGATTCCGGCGAGCGGGTTGCGAATCTCGTGGGCCAAGCCAGCGGCTAACTCTCCAAGCGTGGCCAGGTGTTCGGCGCGGGACATCTGGGTGCGATGGAGGAGATCGATTTCCTCGCGGCTCTCGCGGAGCTGGCGCATCATGTAGTTGAAATTGCGGCCGAGGTCTCCGATTTCGTCGTTGCGGCGGGCAAAGCTGACTGCAACATCGAGGTTGCCTTCACTGACCAGCGCCATCTTCTCCTGCAATTCGACCATGGGTCGCTGAATGAAAAAGGCCAGCGCGCCGATGGAGACTCCGCAGATGACGATGGCTCCGGCTCCGGCGACGATCAGCACAGCGTGGCGTTCGACATTGCGAAACGATACAGTCGCGAAAAGGAAGAGCAGCATCCCCACCAGCAGCACGAAGACCACCGGCAAGATTGCCTTGAGCTGCCAGTTGAAACGTACGGAACTCAATGGGGAATCCTCCGCCTGCTGCGAAAGCCCGTGCGTTGTGGGCCCAACACCGGTGTGGTCAATGCCAGTGCCAGTGTGCTTGAAATCAGTGCGCTCAATACCTGAGTGCTGCCCAGCGTCCGACACATCCATAGGATGGCCGACCGTCTCCGCGGATTGAGATGGGCTAAGCATACGCGTGCAATCCGGGAAGCAAGTATGTGACACCGAAGAACGTAAACATGACTACCACAAAGCCGAAGATGGCAAAGTAGGCGGCGCGGCGGCCGCGCCATCCGCGAGTGATGCGCATGTGCAAATAGCCAGCGTAGACCAGCCAGGTAATCGCGGCCCAGGTTTCTTTCGGATCCCAGCTCCAGTAGGAGCCCCAGGTTTGGTTCGCCCAGTAGGCTCCGGAGGCGATCATCAGAGTGAGCAGGGGGAAGGCAAGACAAATAGTTTTGTAGGTGATGCGGTCGAGAACGTCGGCGGTGGGCAGAGAGCGCTCCAGATCGGGCCGGCGCCAGAGCAGCAGGAGATAGAGGAGAGATATAAAGACGCCGCCTACCAGACCCGACAGTATGAATGGACTAGCGGCGAGGCTTGTCGGGAATAATCC
>JBAWFQ010000249.1:0-10010 GCA_049592035.1 Terriglobales bacterium | reverse complement strand
CTGTAGTTTCGTGTCCCTGACCTTGCGGACACGAGCCGACCGACACGACTACTTCGCCATAGATATCGAGCTTGCAGTTTGCGCCCTGCGAGTTGCCGGAAAAAGGCGCGTAGGGATTGATGATCTGCGACTGCCCAAAATTATTGGTTCCGGAATCGAGCGTAGTGCCGATGCCGATGCCGATCATGCGGCCTGTGTCTTCTTTGCGCGCCTCGGCCTGCTTTTTCTTCCAGCCATCCCAATCGATCAGCTCTTTCGCGACCGCGAGCATCCTTGGATAGTCGCCGGAATCGTACACGCATCCGTTGGGCGTGGTGTAGGGAAATTCCTCCGGGCGAATGTAATTGCGCAGGCGCATTTCATCCGGGGCGATGCCGATTTCGTGGGCGCAGATATCGACGATGCGCTCTAAAAACCAGAGGTGCTGCATGCGAGAATATCCGCGATTGGGGCCAACGGGACACTTGTTGGTGACTGCCTGCCAGAAATCAATGCGCGCGTTCTTGAACCGATAAACACCGCAGAAAACCTGCGACCAGATCACGCATCCCAGAGGCTCGTAGCGCGGATAAGCGCCGCAATCGTCAATGTGCCGCGAGTCGATGGCGGTGATGACTCCGTTCTTGTCGAGCGCCACGCGCGTGTCGCGGAAAGTTCGCTCGTTGCCGTGGGCGCTTGAAACCATGTGCTCAGAGCGGGTTTCAACCCATTTCACCGGACGTCCGCCGGCCTTCTTCGACGCCAGAGCGCACACAGCCATCTGCGGATAGCTGGTGATTTTGATCCCGAAGCTGCCCCCGATGTCGAAAGTCTGCACCCGAATCTTGTCGATGTGAATACTCAGGTGCGCCGCCAGAAACTGGATCGCAAAGGACGGAAACGAATTATTGCACCAATAATAAATGCGATCGTCTTTGGGATTCCATTCCGCGATCACCACATTGTTTTCGAGCGGCGTTGAAGAAAAGCGATGGAAGTGCAGCCGGTCGATCTCGACGACATACGCCGCATCCTTGAAGGCGCGCTCAACGTCGCCATACTCCCAAACCCCATTCCAAACGCGGTTGGTGCCAGCCTCTTCGTGCAGAATGCTGCGATCGGTGAGCGCCTGCTCGGCATCGATTACAGGTTCCAGCGGTTCGTACTCGACCTGCACCAGTTCCGCAGCATCGTCGGCCAGGCTTGGAGACTCCGCGACCACCGCGGCAACCGGCTCGCCCTGGTAAAGTACTTTGGCCACTGCCATCGGGAAGTCACGAATTTTCTGCGCGTGCTCGGGACCGATTTCGATGAAGGGCTGGGTTTGCGCGGCAATCTCTTTGCCTGTGAGCGCGCATACGACACCCGGCAGCGCTTCGGCAGCGGACGTCTCGACACTCACGATGCGCGCGTGGGCGAACGGTGAACGCACAAATCGGAGGTAGAGCATCTCGCGAAGCTTGATGTCGTCCGCAAACTTGCCCCGCCCGCGCAGCAGACGATCCTCTTCCTTGCGGGGAAGCGACGCGCCTACCCACTGTCTGCTGCCGTTCTTTTTTTCTTCGTCAGCCACTTTTCTTCAGCCTCGTTCTAGTGTGGCGCGGACACTCTTGTCCGCGAAAAATCCGCGATGGCAAAAACATTCGCGCTGATTAGGAGCTAGGCCAGCGCCGCCTGCAGCGCGTCGATCAGTTTCTGAATCTGTTTCTTGCCCAGCGGTTCGAGCATGCCTCCGGCCACCGATGCGAGCCGGCCGAAGATCTGCGCCTCTCCTTGCCAATTCACCTTGGTTCCAAACGCGTTCGTGGCCAGGTCGAACGCCGCAACCACCGTGACGTTACCTCCAGCGACTACGCCCTGCCCCTGGTATTTCGCGCGTCGCGGCCGATCAGCCTCCGCTAATTCGATTTTCACCTCGGCGCTGCCCTTGATGTAGGAAATCCCGACGTTCACCTTGAGCGCAAAATGCGTCCCGTCCTGCACCGTCAATCTCTGAAAGTCGGGAAGCAGCGCCGCAAATCGATTAGGGTCGGTGAGAAAATCGTAAACCTCTTCGGGCGTCTTCTTCACTTCGAATACGCCGGAAAACTTGATCGCCATCTCAAGCTCCCCTCATATTGCGCGCCGCCAGTTCGATGGCCTTGAAGATATTCATATATCCGGTGCAGCGGCAAGTGTTGCCCGCGATCGCTTTGCGAATTTCGTTTTCGTTCGGAGAAGGATTCTCCGACAGCAACTGATGAGCCGCGAGCATCAGACCGGGCGTGCAGTAGCCGCACTGCAGACCGTAAGCATCGCCGAAAGCTTTCTGAATGGGATGAAGCTTGCCCTCTTTTTCGAGTCCCTCAACCGTGGTGATCTCCGAGCCATCCGCCTGCACCGCAAATATCGTGCATGACTTCACCGCCAGACCGTTCATCAGCACCGTGCACGCGCCGCAATACGAAGTGTCACAACCAACGTGCGTGCCGGTAAGATCACAGGCCTCGCGCACGAACTCAACCAGCAACATGCGCGGCTCGACTCCGCGCGAATAGGACTTGCCATTCACCTTGACACTGATATGAACGGCGAGAGTTTCCGCGGCCGCAGTCTCAGGCATAAAGATGAACCCCTTCGACGTGTTCTCCGCGAGCACGGCGGATGGCAATCTGAATGGCGCGTTTCACCAGCGCCACCACCAGTTCGCGCTTATATTCAGCCGACCCGCGCATGTCAGGCTGGGGATCGGCGGCGGCGCGAGCGGCTTCGGCAGCGGCGGCAATGGTCTTGTCGTTTCCATTTGCATTGGCGTTCAGGATCTTGCCGCGAAGCGCGACCTCAGCCTCGGTCGCACGAATCGCCGTCAGTCCAACGCAGCCGAGAGCGATAGCGGCATCCTCACACACATCGCCCGCCATTGCGAGTTGCACGGCAGCGCTGGCACTGGGATACACGGGCGCGCTCCGCTTGAAGGCAACGTAGGCCCCGCCGCTGCCCTCAGGCGGAATCTTCACTTCCACTTCGGTTACGAGCTCGTCGGCAGCGAGCGCGGTAGTGTAGGCATCTGTGATGAAGTCTTTCAGCGGGAGGCTGCGCGCGCCCTTCGGCCCAAGGCAATGAACCGTGGTGTCGAGCGTCATCAAGGCGTTGGCCCAATCGCCGCTGGGATCGGCTTCCGCGAGCGATCCGCCAAGCGTGCCCCGGTTGCGCACCTGCACGTCGGCAATCCCAGCGGCGCAGTCGTGCAAAAGCGGAATCGTCTTCACCAGCGCCGAGTGCTCAATCTCGGCGTGGCGTGCCATGGCTCCGAAGTGCAGCGCCGCCGACTCCTCCTTAATAAAGGATGTGTCCGGAATGAAATTCAAATCCACCAGATGCTCGGGATTGGCGAAGCGGAGCTTGAGCAACGGAATCAAGCTCTGTCCACCAGCCAGGACCTTCGCGCCCGGGCCCAGTTGGCCGAGCATGGCAACCGCTTCCTCCAGCGACCTCGCCCGATGATAGTGAAATGATCGCGGATACATCGGCTTCGTTCTTCCCTGGTTCAAGCCCGCTCAAAACATCGCGCCTAAAGCATCATTGATGGCGCGCTTCGATGTCGTGATACTGGCTGCGGAAATATAACAGAGGCTCGCCATTCCTCACCACTACTTCCTCCACGTGCGCGATGAAAGAGGTGCGGTCCGCCGGGCCGTCTGCGTCGAATGGGAAACCGCGGCTCGCGAGACTCGGCAGTTGAACACGCTACCACAGATCGCGCCGCCTGCCACGGAGACAGGGATTTGCTCTGTCCGCTATGATCTTTGCCAGTACAGCTGTCAGTATGATCGTTGCTTGCATTGGACTTCGATGAGGCGAACTTTGAGGTAGCGACGTATGGCCACCTTTTCCCCAGATGTCTCAGCAATGGAGTTGACGAAACCGATTTCCCGCGAAGCGGCTTGCAGTTTGCTGCACGCCGACGACGATGCGCTGCCTTCGCTCCTCTCCGCGGCGCAGGCCGCTCGCGCGAAATTCAAGCCGGCGATCATCACCTATTCCCGCAAAGTATTTCTTCCGCTCACGAATCTTTGTCGCGACTATTGCGGCTACTGCACTTTCCGGCGCGATCCCGGCGACCCCGGCGCGCACACCATGACGCCCGACGAGGTGATGGAAGTAGTGCGCGCGGGCGAGCGCATGGGATGCACCGAAGCGTTGTTCAGCCTGGGAGACAAGCCAGAACTGCTTTTTCCGCAAATGCGCGAGACGCTGCGGCGGCTGGGCTACAAATCCACGCTGCATTATTTGGAAGCGATGTGCGAGAAGGTTCTTCGCGAATCGAGTTTGCTTCCCCATCCCAACCCCGGGCTGATGAGCGCGGAATGGCTGCAACGGTTGTCCCGCGTGGCTCCGAGCATGGGACTGATGCTTGAAACGACCAGCACCCGGCTGCTCGCGAAAAATGCCGCGCACGACAATGCTCCCGACAAGGACCCGGCGAAGCGCTTGCGCGTAATCGAGGATGCCGGACGCCAGAAAATTCCATTCACCACCGGAATCCTGATAGGAATTGGCGAGACGATGGAGGAGAGAGTAGATTCGCTGATAGCGATCCGCGACATGCACGAGCAGTACGGACACATTCAGGAAGTGATCATTCAGAATTTCCGCGCCAAAAAAGGCACGCCAATGGCACACTGGCCCGAACCAGGTCACGGAGAAATGCTGCGTACGCTGGCCGTGGCGCGTCTTCTGATGCCGAACATGAATATTCAAGCGCCGCCGAATCTTTCCGATCCCCACTATGTCGATCTGCTCGATGGCGGCATCAATGATTGGGGAGGAATCTCACCGGTCACGCCGGATTTCATCAATCCGGAAAAGCCGTGGCCGCATCTGGACGAATTGCGCAAGCGCACCGAAGAAAAAGGCTTCGAGTTGCGCCAAAGATTGCCCGTTTATCCTGAGTTCACCAATACGCTCGCAAAACAAGCGGCAGCCCACAGCGCGTTGCTGGCCGATCGCCTCGCCGCCGCAAATTCCGCGGGCTACGCTCAACCAGAGAGGGCAGCATGATTACCGTTCTAACCGGCGGCACGGGCGGCGCCAAGTTCGTCGATGGACTCCGGCAGATCGTCCCTCCGGAAGAACTGACCATCATCGTGAATACCGGCGACGACCTGCGATGGTGGGGCCTGTACGTCGCGCCCGATCTCGATTCCATTATGTACATGCTCGCGGGCAGACTCAGCCAGGAGCGCGGTTGGGGCGTCAAGGGAGACACTTTCCTTTGCCTGACTGCCATGGGGCAAATGGGGCAACCGGCTTGGCTTCACGTTGGCGACCGCGATCTGGCCACGCACATTCTTCGCTCCAAGTTGCTGGCCGAAGGCAAGACGCTCAGCGAAGCCACGTCCGAGATCGCAAGCAAGCTCGGGATCAAAGCGCGCATCCTGCCCATGAGCAATTCGCGCGTCGAGACGCGGGTTCTCACGCCGGTGGGAGATTTGAGCTTTGAAGAATATTTCGTGCAGCGCTGGTATCAGGATCCCGTGGAATCGGTTCGCTTTGCCGGTGCCGCCGATGCGACGCCCGCGCCGGGAGTGATCGAAGCAATTCGCGCGGCGGATCTCGTGTTACTCGCGCCCAGTAATCCAGTGACCAGCATCGGGCCAATTCTCGCCGTGCCGGGAATTCGGGAGGCCATGCGCGAAAGCCGCGCCCGCACCGTAGCCGTGAGCCCCATCATAGGCGGAGCCGCGGTCAGCGGACCTGCCGGAACCCTAATGGCGGCGCAAGGTTTCGCAGTTTCGATTGCTGGCGTCGCCGACTGCTATCACGACTTCCTCGATCTGCTGGTGGTCGATTCCGCGGACGCGCCCACCGCCGAATCATTGCGCAAGACTGGCGTACGCGTGCATTGCACCTCGACCATCATGCGCAAAAACGATGACAGGGTCGCTCTGGCCAAGACTGTTCTGCAGGTAGCCAAGCAGCCTCTATCATCTCAGGCCGCGCCGGAGCAGGCATGATCCTGGTTCCCGTAAAAAATCTTGCCGGCGCCAAGCAGCGGCTGTCTCCAATCTTGACTCCGGAAGAACGCTTCGCGCTGGCGCAGGCCATGTGCGAGGACGTGCTCGAAGCTCTGGCGCGCTGGCAAAGCCGGCCTGCGGTTGCGGTGGTGACCACCGACTCGTATGCGCGCGACTTGGCTGGGCGCTTCAATTTCGAGGTCATTGCCGACACCAATGCCGGAGAGACCAGCGCCATCGAAATGGCAACCGCAGTTTGCCGCGAGCGCGGGGCGGAAAGCACCCTGGTGGTTCCCGCAGATATCCCAATGATCGACAGTTCGGAGCTGCAGAAGATCGCGGATAGCGCGCCAAAAAGTGGCGCGCTGCTGGTGCCCGACGCGGCCCGCCGTGGCACCAATGCAGCCTGGCGATCTCCCGGCGATTTGTTTCCGCTGCGCTTCGGCAACGACAGCTTTTTGCCGCACCTGGCCGCCGCAAAAGCAGCGGGGCTGCCGTGTGTTGTGCTGGAACTGCCGGGAATCGCGCGGGATGTCGATCGTCCCGAAGATCTTTACGAACTGGCCGCTGCCAGCGGAGACCGGCGCTCGCAGAAGCTGGTGCGAAGCTGGAACCTCGGCCAACGGAAGCATGTCGAATATTCCCAGGTCTGACAGTCTGCGGCGGAAGCAAGGTTCCTATCAGGGCATCGCTTTAGCGATGCCGCAAGTGCAATACCATCAAAGCGCCTTCAGGCGCTGGATTCCGAAATTCGAGTTTCACCACAGCGCCTAACATGGGATCGAGCATCGGCAAGCGCGCAACCGGAGAAGTTCGCATTCTCCCGATCGCTGTCAGCGGAGAAATCCGCGAGGGAGAATCACTAAGCGCAAGGTTGTTGGCGGCGATGCGAGGTGTGGGGCTGCGTTTTCAGGATGACGACATCCTGGTGGTGAAGCACAAAATTATTTCGAAGGCGGAAGGCGCGCTGGTTGCGCTCGATCAGATCCGACCCTCGGCGGCCTCGCGGATTTGGGCACGTCGCTACCAGCTCGATGCACGCGTCCGCGAGTTGGCGATACGCGAGAGCCGACGCATCGTGCGGCGCAAAGGCAAGGTGCTGATCACCGAAACGAAGCACGGATTTGTTTGCGCAAACACAGGCGTAGATGTATCGAACGTCGATGGCGGCAAGCGCGCGGTGCTGCTGCCGGCCAATCCCGATCGCTCCGCGGCACAACTGCGCCGCGAGTTGAAAAAGCAGTTGGGAATCGAAATCGCAGTCATCGTCGCCGATAGTTTCGGCCGTCCGTGGCGGGAAGGCTTGACCGAAGTCGCGATCGGCGTTGCGGGAATGCGGCCTCTGGTCGACTATCGCGGACGCCGCGATCCGCACGGCTACTCGCTGCACTCCACAGTGGATGCAGTCGCCGACGAACTGGCTTGCGCGGCGGGATTGGTCTGCGGCAAGCTGGCAGGTACTCCCGCGTGCATCATTCGGGGTTATGCTTATCAACGTGGTCGCGGTGGCGCGCAAGAACTGATCCGTCCCGCCAAGAACGATCTTTTTCGGTAATAATTAAGAGAACCTTGTTTAATAGAAGATAGAAGTTGGATGGGAGAATGTCATGTCGTTGTCGGCTTCAGAACTCGAACAATTCCCTTCCCTGACCTGGGACCAGATTGCACCGCAAGCATCGGTTGTAATTCGCTCCGCCTTGGAACGCGTGCTGGAAACGCAAGATGGAGCATGTCTGACAGACGAGGAACGCTACGCGTTGGCGAACTGCGACGGCCCGAACGGCAATGACGCCGACCTACTCGCGCTGCGCGTAGCCGCCGACACCCTGCGCCGCGATGTCGTTGGCAATATTGTCAGCTACGTGGTCAACCGCAACATCAATTTCACCAATATCTGTTTCGTCGGCTGCAAGTTTTGCGCGTTCAGCCGCGGACCGCGCCAGGAAGACTCCTATTTTCATTCGCTCGAAGATATGGCGCTCAAAAGTAAAGAGGCATGGGAACTGGGCGCCACCGAAGTCTGCATCCAGGGCGGATTGCCGCGCGGTCTACCGCCGTTTTATTACCGCGACATTTTGCGCGCGGTGAAGAATGCCGTGCCCGACATGCACATCCACGCGTTTTCTCCCATGGAAATTGTCTACGGCGTGGAACTGACCGGCATGACTCTGCGCGACTATCTCATGATGCTGCGCGATAACGGACTCGACACGCTGCCTGGCACCGCCGCCGAAGTTCTGGATGATGAAGTGCGTCATGTACTCTCGCGCAACAAAGTTTCCGTGGCGCAATGGCAAGACGTGATTCGCACCGCGCACGAATGTGGCATCCGCAGCACTTCGACGCTGATGTACGGACACATGGAAACTCCCGATCACTGGGTCCGCCAGTTGTCTTTGTTCAGGCAGATTCAGAGTGAAACCGGCGGCTTCACCGAGTTCGTTCCGCTGGGCTTTGTGCACCAGAACACGCTTTTGTTCCAGCAAGGTCTCTCCCGCACCGGACCAACGCTGGCCGAACATCTCAAGATTCATGCGCTGGCCAGAATCCTTCTCGCCGGCTCGATTCCTAACGTCCAGGTCTCGTGGGTGAAGTTGAACCGCAAACTTTCGCAACTCTGCCTGCAAGCCGGCGCCAACGACTACGGCGGAACGCTGATGGAAGAAAATATCTCGCGCGAAGCCGGAGCCGACGCGGGCCAATATACCAGTCCCGAAGATTTCCAGTCATTGATTCTGGAGATCGGCCGAATTCCCGCCGAGCGCAATACGAAATATTCGCGCCTGCAAATCAAGCTGCCATTGGTGGAGGGACGGGCGTCCTCGCCCGTCCAAGCTCACGTAGGGGCAGGTGCCCTCACCTGCCCAGCCGAGCGCAGCTCGGCCACTGTCGGCGTCTATGACAACTCTGGATTTGCTCTAGAAACCTAAGGAAGCATCGGATTTCGCATGAAAGCCAGCATGACCCGCGTAATAGCCATCATCGGCGGCACCGGTCCCGCTGGTACGGGTCTAGCCCTGCGCTGGGCGCGCGCGGGAGAGACCGTCATCATTGGCTCGCGCGATGCGGCGCGGGCCGAGCAGACGGCTGATGCGATCCGCAAGCGACTCGGCGCAAACGTGCAGGTTTCCGGAGCGGAAAATTCGGCCGCCTGTGCCGCCAGCGATCTGCTGGTGCTCACCGTGCCATTCGCGGGCCAAGCCGAATTGCTAAGACAGTTGAAACCTGCGATCCGCGCGGGCAGCATTCTGATCGACGCCACCGTTCCGCTGGCCGCAAGCATTGGCGGACGCGCCAGCCGCACCCTCGGCGTGTGGCAAGGCTCGGCGGCGCAGCAAACGGCGGAGCTTGTTCCCAAGGGCGTTTCCGTCGTGGCCGCATTCCACAATATGTCCGCAGAAAAACTCAACGGCGACGACCGCGATATCGATTGCGACGTGATCGTGTGCAGCGACGACCCCAATGCCACGCAGGTGGCGATGGAACTCGCGGCAAAGATCTCCGGCGTCCGGGCAATTGATGGCGGCAAGCTCGAAAACGCACGCATCGTCGAGCAAATCACCGCGCTGCTGATCGGTCTCAACATCCGCCACAAAGGCCACAGCGGAATCCGAATTACGGGGTTGCCCGACAGCGCGTACAAGACCGGAACCACCTAACTGAGCGCGGAAAATTGAGTTTTCATTCTGCGTCGGAACTGTCATGGTCAGCTCCCCATCGAAGGGTACAAAGCAACTCTGGCGTGCACAAATTAGGCGTGCGCTAAGCCGGGGGAATGCCCAGTAAGGACAGGAAGTGGTAGTGCAGCCTTCACTCGGCAGGCAAGTAAATTTATGGCACGCCGCCTACGCCACGTCCCGCGGTTGTCCGAACAGGCCAATGACCCCCTACCGCGACCCTTAATGAGTGCTATCGGGATGTGGCTGTTGAAAAACTCCTTCTCTCAAAATCAGCAAAAATAAAATTGCGTTAGCAAGCCCCACAATCGATTTTCTCGGGCTGCCTAGACATTTTCTATCCCCCTAATTTTCGCTC
>JBAWFQ010000248.1:0-15654 GCA_049592035.1 Terriglobales bacterium | reverse complement strand
AGGTGGGACATGTGTTGCTGCGGGTCGTCGCTTGCGGAGTGTGTCGGACTGACCTTCATATCGTCGAAGGAGACCTCCCGCGGCTTCGACCGCGCCTTATTCCCGGCCATCAAATCGTGGGAGAAGTAATCGAAGGCGCGACCCAGGAGCTGCCAGTGGGAACGCGCGTCGGCGTTTCCTGGATGGGCGGCGTCGATGGCGATTGCTGGTACTGCCATCACGGCATGGAGAATCTCTGCGACAAGCCTGTTTTCACCGGATATACCGTGGATGGTGGCTACGCCGAGTATGTTCTCGTGCGCGCAGACTTCATTCTTCCGCTGCCCCCTGGCCTGGATGACGCACATGTTGCTCCTTTGCTGTGTGCCGGCATCATCGGCTTTCGCAGCTTGCGAGTTGCGGGGGTTGAACAGGGCGAGCGGGTCGGACTCTTTGGGTTTGGCAGCTCCGCAAGCTTGGCAATTGCCATTCTGCAATCGTGGAAATGCGATGTTTATGTTGTAACCAGAGGCGAATCCCATCGGAAAATTGCGGCTTCGCTGGGCGCGACCTGGGTTGGCAAAGAAGATGAAAAGCCGCCGGTGGCGCTCGACCGCGCAATCACCTTCGCGCCCAGCGGAAAAGTAGTAGTCAGCGCCCTTGCAAGTCTGCGGAAGGGTGGCGTGGTCGCCATCAACGCCATCCATCTCGATCATATGCCGGCCTTCGACTACGACACGTTGCTCTGGGGCGAGCGGCAGATCCGCAGTGTAGCCAATATGACCCGGCAGGATGCGCGCGACTTTCTCAAGATCGCTCATGACCTCCACATCCGTCCGAACGCTACAATATTCACACTCGAAGACGCGAATCAGGCGCTCATAGCAGTCAAAGAAGAAACGGAACAGGGGTCGGCAGTGATTGTTCCTTAGCACCGCTTACAGGCATCGTAGGAAGCGAGCATTTCGTGGCCAACCTAAGGTCAGATCGATCTTGCTCGCCATTGTCGCCAGTCATCACGACACGTCAACCCAGCTGAAGTTCGGAAGTTTTACGCCGCAAGTCGTTCTTCTGCTTGTACGGCAGGAACGTACGGGAAGGTTGTCGACGGCTTCGACGTGACCGAATCCTTGCCGATGCCGAGGTGAATGGGGGTGTTCGCCGCGATGGAGAACATGACATCTGGCGCATTGTCTATGAGGGAGCGACCGTTCCACTCGGCGAAGCCGAACACGGCCTCTGTGCCGACCTCGTACGGGAGAATGTTAGGAAAGAACCGGTGCGCGACCTTTTCCCCATAGGCTCGGGGATCTTGTGCGGTTCCATTCGCGGACACGACGCTGGCGATTGCCTTAGTGACGGCCTCTCCGTAAGTTGCGAAGTCATCGGCCGGGCGTCCGGCATTCAGACGGTTACCAAGATCTTCGTTGTACTGCGTAAACAGCGGGTGAATCATCGGAAGACCGACGCGGTTAATCGAGCGCCATCCGCCGGAGTCGGTGGCGAGCGACGACACCGCCCAGACTCCGATCCGACGCTTGTCGCCTGCACCGGCGAGCAGTTCGCCATCGGGCAGTTCCAGCACGATCGAATACACCGTGTGGCCCGCAAACAGGTTCTTGGCGTGACTTGGATCCCATCCGGACAGGTCCACGACCGTGCCGTCCTGAAACGCGTGGCCGACCGCGTGCAGCACATCGGGCTCAATCCAAAACGGGTCACCAGCCTTGCCGGCCCGAACGCGCACCCCGGCCTCCGTGGTCACCGTCTCGCCAGTTGTTCCCTGCGCGATGACAGTGCCGGCCGCATCCGGATCCGCAGCTTGTGCACCCCTGATGCACCGCACGACGTAGCGCTGCTGCCCGTGCACGTCACGCTCGTCAAATGTAATGCGGTAGGTTATATCTTCGACGGCATCGTCATTGAGATCGACCTTGAATTCGTACCTCCCTTCGGGATGGTAGCCAGGCGCAGGAATGGGACCGGCAATGGAGTGGCAGACGTTGATCGCGAACACGGTTCCCGTTTCGCCGCGGAATACGTAAAGGTCGGTGATGTCGAGGCGGATGTCTTGCCGAGCGATTGGCGAGTCGAGGTGATGGGACATGGTGCCCTCCCTTTGTGATTGCGAAATCGGATCAAACCTTGTGCCTCGCGTCTGGGGTGAGACGAGGCGAACCCACTGAATGTTCCGGATTATACAACGATTGTGAGGCTCAGGGAACGATGAGAGCGACTCTTTTACGTTCGCAGCAAGCGCGCTCGGAAGTGTGATGTCGGTAGCCCAAACGAGCCATTCTCATGCGTCGACACGCAGTTTAGCTTGATAATGAGCAGACTTCGGGGGAGGGCTGTTCGACGGGCGTCTCACGACTCTAATTGGAGTCTGGGGCGCCTTTGTTTTGCCATCCGGATCCCATCTGCGATTCACCTTACTCTGTGCTCGTAAATCCTCGTCGACTAATGACAACGCTTTTGCCGCGATCGCGGTGAGCGTCGATCCCCATGGCAACTTGCGGACGCGGAGGGAGTATCATGCGAGTGATAATCAGGGGCTAAAGAAAACGGGGTAGAGCAATGCCTGAGTCCATTGAGTGGCCGCCGACGCATCCTCCCATGCATCCGCCGCGCCGCCGACGTTTCCTTCTCATTCTCGTCGTTCTTGCCGTCATTTTTTTCGGTGCCCGGACCGCTCTGTCGTATTACGTTGACGTGCTCTGGTTCGGATCGCTCGGTTACGGGGACGTCTTCTGGAAAACGCTGGGGATGCAATGGGGGATTTTTGCGTTCTTCACAGCGGCCACATTTCTTATTTTGTATGGATCGTTCCTGGTGCTGAAGCGGGCGCATCTTCCCGACCTGCCGAGTGGCCACACAATTTATATTGGTGGGCAGCCGCTTAAGCTGCCGGTTGAGCCGGTGCTGCGCCTGATTGCGCTCGGTATTTCGCTGGTCATCGCCGCTGGCACCGGCGCCAGCATGATGGTCGAATGGCCCACGTTCGCACTCTTTTGGTACGCGCCCGGCATTACTGGCGGCGGCGTCTCTGACCCGATTTTCGGTAAGCCGCTGAACTTCTTTTTGTTCACTCTGCCCGCGTGGCAGCTTATTGCGGGATGGCTGCTTACGCTCGCCATTCTTACCTGTGTGCTCGCTGGTTTCTTCGTTCTCATTACCGGCGGAAGCCGTGTGCTCTCCGGGCAGCTTAGCCGCTCCGTCACATTGCCCTGGCGCGGACTCTCCATTACGTTTGCGTTTCTGTTGCTGATCGTCGCGATGCGTGTTTATATCAGCCGGTTCGAGTTATTGCTCGAGGATCACACGATCTTCGGCGGTGTGACATATACCGACGCGCACGTCACGCTTGTGGGTTTGCTGATCGTGTGTGCGGCGCTGGTTCTTGGCGCGGTGATCGCGTTCGTCAACGCCATGCGGACGCCTCGCGGGCGCTGGCTGGTCGCGGCGATCGTTCCCGCCGCAGTCTGTTATCTCGCCCTGCAAGGAGTCTCCTGGTACGTAAGCAGCTTTATCGTCAAACCGAATGAACTGGTTCGCGAGAAGCCCTACATTGTCTACAACACCGCGTTGACCCGCCAGGCCTATGGATTGGACCGCGTGACCCAACGCGAATTTCCGGCGGAGACGACCGTCGACGCGGCTGACCCGGCGAACAATCAAGCTACGCTGCAAAACATCCGTCTGTGGGACTGGCGCGCGCTCCAGGACACGCTGCGTCAGATTCAGGAAATACGCACCTACTACGACTTTCCCGATATCGACATCGATCGCTATGAAATTGAAGGCACGACTCGCGAGGTGATGCTCGCCACGCGCGAACTGAATGTCGACAAGCTGCCGGAGAGCAGCCGCAACTGGATTAACGACAAGCTGATCTACACCCACGGCTACGGCATCACCATGAACCCCGTCAATGGGTTCACGTCGGAAGGGCTGCCCACGCTGATGCTAAGCAACATGCCCGTCCAGAGCACGGTGCGCGGTCTTAGTGTCACACGCCCCGAGATTTATTTTGGCGAGATGACTAATACCGACGTTTATGTGAAGACCCGGCAGAAGGAATTCAACTACCCACAAGGCGCGAGTAACAGCCTCACGTCGTACGAAGGCACGGGCGGCATCGTGCTCGGTAATTTCCTGCGCCGCGCCGTGATTGCGTTCGACCGCGATGACCTCACGAAGCTGCCTTTCAGCGATGACGTGACCCCGGAAAGCCGGCTGCTGATGCGCCGCAACCTGCACGATCGCGTATCGGCATTGGCGCCGTTTCTGACTTTCGAGCCGGATCCGTACATCGTGCTTGGCGACGATGGCCGGCTCTCGTGGATTATGGATGCGTTCACGATTTCGGACAGCTATCCGTACTCGACCCATTACCGTCTCGGCAACGACCTTGTTAACTACATGCGTAACAGCGTCAAGGTCGTCATTGACGCCTACGATGGCACCACCACGTTTTACGTATTTGATACGACAGATCCGATCATCGCAGCCTACCGCCGCATTTTCCCGAGTCTGTTCAAGGATGCTTCCATGATGCCGCCGGGACTGCGCAAGCACGTTCGCTATCCCGAATTGCTGCTGAAACTGCAGGCTGAAGTTTACGGCCTGTACCACATGACGGATGCAGAAGCGTTTTACAACCGCGAGGATCTCTGGACGGTCGCGACTGAAGTGGGGATGGGCGAGGGCGGCGCGCAAACCACGCAGGCGATGCAACCGAACTTCGTGCTCATGAAGCTGCCGGGCGAAACCGGCGAAGAGTTCGCGGAGATTCTGCCCTTCACGCCGTCCAACCGGAATAATCTGATTGGCTGGATTGCCGGGCGCAGCGACGGCGCGCAATACGGTACGTCGGTGGTATACAACTTTCCCAAAACCAAACTGGTCGACGGACCTCTGCAAATCGAGGCGCGCATCGATCAGAACGCGGAGCTTTCCGGACAATTGACGTTGTGGAATCAGCAAGGCTCGCACGTGCGGCGCGGGGCACTGCTGGTGATTCCGACCGGGCGCGCCCTGTTGTATGCGGAGCCGATTTACCTGCAGGCGGAGCGCAGTCCGATGCCGGAGTTGCGCCTGGTGGTGCTTGCACTACAGGACAAGCTCGCGTATGGGCCAACGTTTGAGTCGGCGATGGCGGCGCTCTTTGGCGGAGCCACATCGTCGCTGAGCGCCCCGGTGACGAGTGCCCCATCGACGACCGCCGCGACCGAGGCGCCACGAGGCGCACCAGCATCCGCGATGCCGCAGCCCGCAGGTGATCTCAATGCGCTCGTCGCGGAAGCCGCCAAAGACCTTGCCGACTACCAGCGGCTGACGGCGGAAGGTAAGCTTGGCGAGGCCGGACAGAAGCTGGAAGAGCTGAAGCGCACACTCGACAAGCTCAACGCGCGCCAAAAGAAATAAGATCATCTCGCCGGTGCGGCCTGAACTGGGCCCTGACCGAACAGTCTCCGGCTACTTCTTTGAGCCCATAATCTGCTACTCTGCTTTGGGACTTTTTTCGAGGGGAGACCGATCCATGCGATGCCACAGCTTTTTCCGGATTCGATTTGCGTTATTGCTTTGCTTAGTTTTACCGCTATCCATCTTTGCGGCCGACAAGAACGCCGATAATAAGAAGAAAGAGAAGGTGTCCGAAGCAAACAAGCCTTCGTACGAACTGCCGCAGCCGACAAAAGAGAACATCGACCTCACCATGTACCAGCGCATTCGTGACGAGGGTGTGACTCATTCGCACGTGATGGACTACGCCTCCGCTCTGATGGATGGCATTGGCCAGCGTCTTACGGGTTCACCCAACCTGCGCCGCGCCAATGAGTGGACGCGCGATCAATTGACAGCGATGGGTTGCAGCAACGCTCATCTTGAAGACTGGGGTGAGTTTGGCATGGGCTGGCAGCAGCTCAACACCTGGGTACGGATGACGTCGCCGGACACGGCCGTATTCATTGCCCAAGCCGCGCCCTGGTCGCCTTCCACCAACGGCACAGTCAGCGGCCAAGCCATTTGGATGGATGTGAAGGACGAAAAAGACTTCGACAAATACAAAGGCAAGCTTGCGGGGAAAATCGTTCTGCTGGGAGACATGCGCGAGGTGCCCCCGGTGGATAAGCCGCTGTTCACTCGCATGGACGAAAAGGACCTCGCCAAGCTTGCCGAATTTCCGCTGCAAAAGCAGAGGGCGTTCTCCGACCGACTGCAGGAGTTTATGAAGCGGGCCGCCCTGCTCGATAAAACCGGGAAGTTCTTGGTCTCGGAGCATGCTCTGGCAATTATTCTTCCCAGCCGCGATGGCCGCGACGGCGGAGGTTCAGGCGGCACGATCTTTGACGACGGCGGACTAGGCAGGTCTGCCTACAAGCGCGATCAAGCCAATCCGCTTCCAGTGGTAGTGACGGCGATTGAAAACTACGGACGCGTTTATCGTCTGCTGAAAGCCAATGTCCCGGTCAGCATCGAAATGAATGTCGATGTGAAGTTTTTCGATGACCATGAACACGCCTTCGATACTATCGCCGAAATTTCCGGCACCGATCCCAAGTTAAGAGACGAAGTGGTCATGGTGGGTGGCCATCTCGACTCGTGGGCGGCGGCGACTGGCGCTACCGACAATGGTGCCGGCACCGTGGTGGCGATGGAAGTCATGCGGATTTTGAACGCATTGCAAGTTAAGCCGCGGCGCACGATCCGCATTGGTCTTTGGACGGGTGAAGAACAGGGGCTGCTTGGTTCCCGAGGCTACGTAAAGCAGCATTTCGGATACGTGCCACTCTCGACCGCTCCTGACCAGATGCAGAGGCCGGAGTTTATGCGCAAGCCAGCCGGCCCGATCGTAATCAAACCGGAGCAGCCGGAAGTTTCGGGCTATTTCAATGTAGACAACGGCACCGGCAAAATCCTGGGGATTTATCTGCAGGGAAACATGGCAGTCGCCCCAATCTTTTCGCAATGGATAGAGCCGCTGAAAGATCTCGGCGTCACCACGATCACCGACCGCAACACCGGAGGCACCGACCACCAATCGTTCGATGCGGTCGGGATTCCCGGCTTCCAGTTTATTCAGGACCGGCTCGACTATGAATCGCGCACGCATCATTCGAATATGGATACGTACGAGCGCCTGCAACCGGCCGACTTGGCGCAAGCGGCAACCGTCGAGGCGATCTTCGTCTACAACACTGCCATGCGCGACCAGATGCTGCCGCGAAAGCCACTGCCGCATCCTGAACTCGAAGAGCAACGCAACGCTCCGCTCAAAGTGATGCCAGGAGTAGTTGAACCCGCAGAGGAACCCAAAGATAAAGAGAACAAGTAGTAGCTGTTTCATGAACGGTTTTTGAAAGGGCACGGCTTCACTTTGCTGAAAACTAAGTTTCGCATCAGGATATCGCTTCGTATCAGGGTATCGCTTTAGCGATGCCGCAAGTGAAATGAGAGCCCCTTTAGGGGCCCGGACGCCGGAATTTACGTTTTTCAGCAAACTGTTCAGCCGCGCCGCAGGCAGCCGCATAAACACTGGGTCTGAGAACCTGTGTCGGTTCCCCTGTGCTCCTCTGTACCCCTGTGGTGAAAGGGTTTAAGCGGAGAAACTCCGAAACCGCTGCAGTGCGGAACTGGAGGAAATAACGATGCGAAGAGTTGCATTGATTGGTTGTGTCCTGGCGACGGCGGCGTGTTTTATGGTGCAGGCGCAGACATCTGCCGCAAAAACCATCGCGTTGCAGTGCGGGAATTTGTTTGACGGACGTGGGGATTCACTGCGGAAGAATGCAGTGATTGTGGTGGAGGACGGGAAGATAAAAGACGTCGTCGCATCCGTGCCTGCGGGTGCGGACGTGATTGATCTCTCGCGATCGACCTGTCTGCCCGGTTTGATGGACACGCACACGCACATTCTGCTGCAGGGAGACATCACGGCTGCGGATTACGACGAACAACTCTTGAAGCAGTCGCCCGAGTATCGGACGATTCTCGCGACAGTAAATGTGCGTCGGGCGTTGGAGTACGGCTTCACGTCGATCCGAGATCTGGAGACCGAGGGCGCGGGATATGCGGATGTGGACGTCAAGAAAGCGATCAACAACGGAATTATTCCCGGCCCACGAATGCAGGTGGCAACGCGGGCGATGAATGTGACGGGAGCCTATCCGCTACAGGGCTACGCGCCGAATGTTCCAGTGCCGCATGGAGTGCAGATTGTCGACGGCGCCGACAATGCGCGGCAGGCGGTGCGCGAGCAGATCAGTCACGGCGCGGATTGGATCAAAGTGTATAGCGACCGTTCGTACTGGGTGCGCGAGGATGGCGTGCTCGACGATATTCCGACATTTACGATGGACGAATTACGAGCCATCGTGGACGAGGCCCATCGCGAGCGGCACAAGGTGGCATCGCACGCGATGGCGCTGAATGGAGTGCATAACTCGGTCGAAGCGGGAGTGGATACGATCGAACACGGCGATTACATCACCGATGCAGATTTAAAAACCATGGCGGCACGCGGAATTTTTTATGTGCCAACGATCTACGTCGGCGAATACGTGGCGCAGGGGCGAGCGGCGACGGGAGCTCCAGTGTGGCTGAAGATGATCGCGATTCATGAGGACACGTTCCGGCGGGCGATGCACGCAGGCGTAAAGATTGCGTTTGGAACCGACGTAGGCGGATTTGACTGGACGGTCAATCCGGCAAAGGAGTTTTCTTCGATGGTGAAGTTTGGCATGACGCCGGCGCAGGCTATCCGGGCAGCCACTTCGACAGCCGCGGAGTTGCTGGGAACGCAAAATGAATTAGGAACGATTGCCGCGGGAAAACAGGCGGACATTGTGGCAGTGCCGGGTGATCCGCTGGCGGACGTTTCTCTGATGGAGAAAGTTGAGTTCGTGATGAAGGGCGGCGTGGTCTACAAAAGACCTTGATCTACAAAACAAATGACCGCCCCAGCGGGATCGCGTAACGACAGAACTCAAAACGCTTTCCGAAACGCCCAGAACAGGAAACCGGACAGTACCATCGAAGCCGGCAGTGTCAGCACCCACGCCAGCGCCAGGTTCCGTACCGTGGACCATTGCAAGCCGGAATGGTTCGCGGCCATGGTGCCCGCAATTCCCGACGACAGCACGTGCGTCGTACTTACCGGCAGCCCAAACCAATCCGCCGCGCCGATCGTGAACATGGCGACGATCTCCGCCGACGCTCCCTGGCCATAGGTCAGGTGGTCCTTCCCGATCTTCTCGCCGACGGTTACCACAATGCGCTTCCATCCAATCATCGTGCCCATGCCCAGCGCCAGCGCCACCGCAACCTTCACCCAAGTCGGAATAAACCGCGTCGATGCGTCCACGTGTTTCTTGTAATTGTCCAGGCCCTTCCAATCGTTATCGCTGATCACAGGACTCGCCGGCTGATGGTTCTTCTTCATCAAGCGCAGCGCCTCGCTAGCCACATACATATCGTTGCGGAAGTTTCGCACCCGGTCGTTCGGAACCTTCGACAACTCACCGAACAGCGCCGTTTCGTTGCCAATATCGCTGACCAGTTGGCGCAAGGCCAGCATCGTATTGGGCGTGAATTCCTTGGTGCGAATGTAGTCGGTCACTTCTTCGCGGGCATCGCTGATCACTGCGTTCGGGCTGACATAATTCGATAATATTCCAGCCGCCTGCTGCGAAACGGCAATGAAGTCATCCGAGCCTTTCCGGGTGATCGCGTGGTTCAACGCATACGCCGTAGGCACAGTGCCGACCAGAATCAGCATGATCAGCCCCATACCCTTCTGGCCGTCGTTCGAGCCATGCGCGAAGCTCACCCCGGTGCAGGTCAGCACCAGCAGCGCGCGAATCCAGAACGGAGGCGGTTCCGTCCCGACTGGAGCCTCGTACAGCGCCTTGTTTTTGATTACTGCCTTCATCAGCCACAACAGGAGAAAGGCGCCGACAAAGCCCACCACGGGCGACAACAACAGCGACTTCCCGATGTTGGTGGCTTGTCCCCAATCCACGCCGCTGGTGCCGGTTTTCGGAGACATCAACTGATTCGCGATACCGACTCCAATGATCGATCCGATCATGGTGTGCGAACTGGAGGCAGGCAAGCCGAAATACCACGTGCCAAGATTCCAGATAATGGCCGCCACGAGCAATGCGAAGACCATGGCAAACCCAGCCTTGCTCCCGACCTGCAAAATCAGCTCGACCGGCAGCAAAGAGACGATTCCAAAAGCCACCAATCCGCTCGAAAGCAAAACGCCCAGGAAATTCCAGAACCCCGACCACACCACCGCAATATGCGGCTCCATGGAGTGGGTGTAGATCACGGTCGCCACCGCATTGGCCGTATCGTGAAAACCGTTCACAAACTCGAACCCCAGCGCCACCAGCAGTGCGATGCCCAACAAAATGTAAGGCAGCACGGATGCGCTATGCACGACGGAGAGATCCGTGAGCAGGTGGTAAGCGGAGTAAATGACCCCAATAACAAGGACGATGCCGAAGCCCACCATCCCGATCATTCCCGGACTTCTATTCAACTTTTCATGGATCGCAGGCGCAGCCGGGGCCACAGTTAACAATCCCGTCTGCTCGCCATAAGTTTCAGGATTCGGTGCTGTGGCCATATTCAATCTCCTCTATTCGCCATAAGTTTCAGGATTCGGTGCCGCGAAACCCACCCCAAACGAAGCCGGAATCATACGGAAGAATTGTTACGATAGTGTTAACGCCTTGTGCAGATAGCTTTAGCCCATTGCATTGAGCACCATGCAATAATCCAGCTAGATGCCATAGTTCGCGCCCCGAAGCCCGTCTTTGTAGGCTTCGCGCGCTTCCGTGACTTTGTTGTGTGCATCGTGCTCCTTGAAGTGCGCGGCGTCCCACGCCTCCATGGCAATCATCGAATGGTCAGGAGTAGCTAACGCTTCTTCGGCACGAATGGCGTCAACCCATTCATCGACCGCTTTTTTGTAGACAAGGCGCAATTGATCAAGGTCGGCTTGGCTCATAACCACAGGAGATTAGTCCCACACCGCAGCCGGGTCAATTGGATCGGGCAAATTTAACGGAATATTAACGCAGCGAGAAAACTTTACGTCCGGAACGCTTCGGTTTTTCCAGGCCGTTCTCTGTTTTGACTAACTGGCCCGATCCCGATCACCGATAGAGCTTTACATTTACAGTGAGGGACGATACTTTCTTTTTTCATGAAGGCTGGGAATTCAAGAACCGAGCAATGGTTTTCGGACTGATCATTGGCTTCACGTTTCCACTATACGTTTTGGACCCTCAGAACATAACTGCCGTCGTGGCCCGCTGGATCGGAACCGGATTGCGGGTAGATGCAGATCTGGTGGCCCGCGTCCTGTTTGCTGTTGCCGCTTTGCTGCTGGTTGCGGCCGCTCTCATCCGCACCTGGGCTTCGTCCTATCTTCACGCCAACGTCGTGTATGCAGCCCAAGTGAAGACGGAATCACTGGTTGCCGATGGACCTTATCGCCTCGTCCGTAATCCGCTGTATTTTGCCAATGTGATGATGGCGATCGGAATGGGCGCCATGATGAGCCGCATCGGATTCTTCGTTGCGGTCGTGGCGATGGTGGTGTTCTGCTACCGGCTGATTCTGCGCGAAGAATCCGAACTTCAGGCCACCCAGGGAGAGATGTATGAACGTTACCGCCAAGCCGTGCCGCGTCTATGGCCACTGCTCGGGCCGCGCATTGCCGCAGCGGGACGCGAACCCAGGTAGGGAGCGGGATTCAAAGCGGAATCCTGGTACTGGGGATTTCCCGCATCGGTTGCGGCCTATGCCATAACTCTGAATCTCAAGTTGTTTTTTGCGATATTCGGGGCAAGCATCGGTTTGTTTTGGGCCCTCTCGGCGGTGCTTGAGAAGAAGTCGACTTCGCAAGCCTGAGTTGCGCAAGCGAAGCGTGTCGTTGGATGCGGACCTAAGGCACCGAGCGCGCGGTCGACCGCGTGTTGACTTCAATGGCGCGATTGGTTCTAGGCGGAGCAGATTTTAAGTCGTTCGTCCCCGCATCATCGCGCTGGTATCGTCCGGTTTTCCTATGGCCAAGTGCTGTTATAGTGTCTGCGCGCTCTTTTACGCACTCGACCGAAGAAGAGGGGCCAGAATGAACCAAGTCCCAAAGCTGTCATGTTTCGTAGTTTTGTGTAGCACCATTTTCGCGAGCATCGTCCCGAACGCGCAGGCGCAAGGCCGGACTCCGGACGCCGCCATCATCGCCCGCCGCAACGCCACCGAAAAAGAACTTGAGTCCATCGCCATCATCGAACGCAAGGTTATGGTTCCCATGCGCGACGGCAAGCGCATGCAGGCTGACATCTATCGTCCCAAGGACCAGTCGAAGAAATATCCCATCATCTTTGTTCGCACTCCCTACAACTTCAACTACTGGGATGTAGAACTGGGCGCACCGCGTGACATGACGACTCAGTTGGAAGCGGTCAAGCACGGTTACGCCTACATTGAGATGAATGAGCGTGGCCGCTATTTCTCCGAAGGCGACTATGACATTCTCGGCCCGCCGCTCACCGACTCCAACGATGAACTCGATTGGATGGGCGGGCTTCCGTGGTCCGCGGACAAGGTCGGCCTTATCGGCTGCTCCTCCACGGCGGAGTGGCAGTTGGCCGTGGCCTCGCGTGGCAACAAGGCCCTTGCTACTTTCATCCCGGAGAGCTTCGGCGCGGGTGTCGGCCGCGTCGGCCCGTACTTCGAGCAAGGCAACTTATATCGCGGCGGCGCGGTGCAAATGCTTTTCGGCCCCTGGCTCTACGACTATGGACTTGAAACCAACGACGGCCGCCCCACTCTTCCGCCGGGCATGTCGCAGGAAGCTCTGGTCACAGCCGCCAAGTCCTACGATCTCTCCGCGCACCCGCCCACGGTCGATTGGTCGAAGGCGCTCTGGCACCTGCCGGAGAACGACATTCTCGCTGCGGCCGGCAGCCCGCATGGAATCTATGCCGACCGCACGCCCTCCGGCAAGCCCGGGATGATCGAGCGCACTCCCAACGATCCTGCGTGGTATCAGGGTGGGCTCTGGAACGACAGCATGCGCATAGACATTCCTGGCCTTTGGCTCATGACCTGGTATGACATCAGCGTCGCCCCCAATATTGCCGCCTACAATTACGTGCGCAAAACCGCCAATCCGGCCGTCGCCAACCAGCAATACGCCATCATCGCGCCCATGCCTCATTGCAGCTACAAGCGCGCCACGGAACACACTGTGGTAGGCGATCGCGACTTGGGCGACGCGCGCCTCGACTATGACGCCATCACCTACGGCTGGTTTGATCACTTCCTGAAGGGCGACGACAACGGTTCTCTGGCCAAGACCCCAAAGGTTCGCTATTACACCATGGGAAGCAATAAGTGGCAGTCGTCCGAAACCTGGCCGCCAGAAGGCGCGAAGCCAGTTACGTATTACCTGGCCAGTGGTGGCCACGCCAATTCCCTCAACGGAGATGGCGCGCTGCTCGCCACTCCGGAGTCGAAGGATAATGCTGACAAATTCGCTTACGATCCCCTGAATCCCGTCCTCACTCACGGCGGAGGTTTCTGCTGCATGGGGACCGATCTCAAGGCCGGCGCCTTCGATCAGCGCAGTGTGGAAGCGCGCGACGACGTCCTCGTCTACAGCACCGGCCCGCTCAAGGAAGGCATAGAGGTCAGCGGTCCCATCGACGTCGCGTTCTACGTGTCGAGCGACGCGAAGGATACCGACTTTACCGTGAAACTCATCGAAGTGTTGCCCGACGGCACCGCGTACAACATCGACGAAAATATCCAGCGTGTGCGCTACCGCGAGGGCTATGACAAGCCGCCCGTCTGGATGGAAAAGAACAAGGTCTACAAAGTCGCGTTCCAGCCCACGCAAACCAGCAACTACTTCGCCACCGGACACCAGTTACGAATCGAAGTCAGCAGCAGCAATTTCCCGCGTTTCGACCGCAACCTCAACACCGGCGGCGACAACTACAATGAATCGCAAGGCGTAGTCGCCCACAACCAGGTCCACCACTCAGCGCAATATCCCTCCAGCATCACCCTGAGCGTGGTGAAAAGATAACGTAATCATCACCCGCAGGCGAAGCTCGAATTGGCTAGCGCCGCCTTCCCTGCCGGCACCGAAATAGTGACCGAATCAGGTTCCGTCCAGACGGCGGTGCCGCATGCTGATTCTTCAGGCTGCCGCGGTCGACTTCCACCTGCAGATAACCATTTATAATAGAAAGATTCGGTAGCGAGTTCTGATCCGTCTGTAGTGCCAGGGGAAGATGTCGACTGATAGCATTGTGGTTCGCGGGGCCCGGGTTCACAACCTCAAGAACATTGATTTTGAGATCGAGCACAACACTCTGACCGTGGTTACCGGCGTCTCCGGTTCGGGCAAGTCGTCGCTTGCTTTCGACACCATCTACGCCGAAGGGCAGCGGCGTTATGTCGAGTCGCTCTCCGCCTACGCTCGGCAGTTTCTGGAGCGGATTGAGAAGCCTGACGTCGATGTGATCGATGGCATCGCGCCCGCGGTCGCCATCAAGCAGAAAAACTCCACACGCAATCCTCGGTCGACCGTCGCCACTGCCACCGAGATTTTCGACTACCTGCGTTTGCTCTTTGCCCGCGTTGGACGCACTTATTGCCTGCTCTGCGGCCAGGAAGTGAAGAAAGATACGGTGGACGAAGTTGCCGACCGCCTGCTGGCTTTGGATGAGGGCACTCGGCTGAACGTGTGCTTTCCGATTCAGCCTTACGTTGCTGCGGCGGCGGCGGCAGCAGAGGGAGAGAAGAGCGCCAAGAAGACTCGCGGCAAGAAAAAGACGGACGAGTCTTGGCTTTCTTCGGGCGCGGCCTCGGACGCAATTAAGACGCGGCTCTTTGATCTGCGCAAACGCGGCTTCAACCGGCTTTTTCAGAATGGTCGGGTATTCGAGTTCTCCACTCCGGAATCGCTGCTTGATGTTAATTTTTCGGAACCCGTCTTTGGATTAGTGGATCGTCTAGTCGTTTCGGCCGACCAGCGCTCGCGTATTGTCGATGCCATTGAGATCGGCTATCGCGAAGCGGGCGAAGTTATTTTCGAGACCGCTCCTCGGAGTGGGACTGGGGATGGCGCCGGCGAAACTCCGCTGCGGCTGCGTTTTTCTCAGCGCTTTGAATGCAAGAGCGACGGCAGCCGTTACGACGAACCCGAGCCGCGCCTGTTTTCATTCAACAATCCTTATGGCGCGTGCCCGCGTTGCCAGGGATTTGGAAACACCATCGATATCGATCTTGATCTCGTCATCCCCGACAAAGGCAAGACATTGAACGAAGGCGCTGTCGAGCCCTGGACGAAGCCAAAATACCGGCCGCTGTTCACCGAACTCAAACGCTTCGCGCGCCAGGCTGAAATTCCGCTGGACGTCCCCTGGTATGACCTCGATGCCGAGCAGCAGCGGCTCATCGTCGAGGGCGGCCGCGGTTTCGGCGGCATACGAGGCTTCTTTCAGCATCTTGAACGCAAGAAGTACAAGCTGCACGTGCGCGTTTTTCTCAGCCGCTATCGCGGGTATTCGGTATGCTCGGCTTGCGGAGGAACTCGGCTGCGGGCAGAAGCTCGGCAGGTGAAGATCGAGTGTAAGAACA
>JBAWFQ010000247.1:0-9758 GCA_049592035.1 Terriglobales bacterium | reverse complement strand
GTGTCGGCGTGCGAGTAGCGAGCTTTGGCGATGGCGCCATTGATGAAATATGCCAAGGCGCTGGACACGAGCATCATGATGCGCATCACGAAAATCCACACCAGCACCTGGACCTGAATCGTCGGTTCCTTTACGCCCAGCAAAATGAAAGTAATCAGCGCGACGCCGGTGACGCCGTAGGTTTCGAAACCATCGGCCGACGGTCCGACCGAGTCGCCGGCGTTGTCGCCGGTGCAATCGGCGATGACGCCGGGGTTGCGGGCATCGTCTTCCTTGATCTTGAAGACGATCTTCATCAGATCGGAGCCGATGTCGGCAATCTTGGTGAAGATGCCGCCGGCGATACGCAGTGCCGCCGCGCCCAGGGACTCGCCGATGGCAAACCCGATGAAGCAGGGGCCGGCGTAGTCGCCCGGCACAAACAGCAGGATGAACAGCATGATGAGCAGTTCGACCGAGATCAGCATCATGCCAATCGACATTCCGGCTTCGAGCGGAATCTGATAAACGGGATAAGGTTTACCGGGCAGAGAAGCGAAAGCGGTGCGGGAATTTGCGAACGTGTTAACGCGAATGCCAAACCAGGCGACACCGTAGCTGCCCGCAATTCCGACCAGGCTGAACACCAGGATGATCACCACGCGGGGAATTTCGAAATGCCGCAACACGCCAAAGTAAAGCACGATGATGGCGGCAATAAACGCCCACAATAGCATCAGGAATTTGCCCTGCGTGATGAGGTAGGTCTTGCAGGTTTCGTAAATCAGTTCCGAGATTTCGCGCATGGAACGATGCACGGGCAGGTTCTTCAGCCGCATAAAGATGAACATGCCGAAGCCGAGGCCAAAGACGCAGAACAACAGACCGATCATCAGCAGGCTATGTCCGTTCACGCCGAGAAAGGAAACCGAAGAAAGGTCTGGCAGTTTAAGGGCGGCCTCGCCACCCTCTTCCGCAGGTTGTGCCAGCGCCGAGCCGGCGGTCAGAAAAAGCAGAGCTGCAAACATTGCCGAAATTCTTACGACGCAGCGTCCCGCGGACGCAAGATTAACGTTCCAAGTGCGCATTAAATCCTCCTAGAGATCCGATTCAGGGGTCGTGTTGACTGATTTGCTCCGGCACTTTCTCCGCCCTGCCGCACGATCCGCCTGCCACGGTTACGGGCGCTACCGAAGTTCCCAACACGCTCCGAACACGCTTCCACCGCCAGGCAATTAAAATAGGAGTGCCGATTTGGCCGCGTCGGAAAACCTGTACCCGGGCGTATCATCCTGCGAGCAGAAGTACACACCTTGGCACAAAGCACTCGTTTATAGCACCTCGCCGGAACACCGGTCAATGATGTACATCACAGGATCTGCATCCGATTGCCTCCGATGAGGGACATCGCCGCGCCATCGCGTAGTGGCGCAATATGCGAGCAATTCCGCCGAACGCAGGCGGCTTCCGTATAATTGAGTTTTTGCCATGCCCGCCTCCTTGGACTCCATTGTTGCCGCCACGCGCCAGCGCCTGCCGCTGCGCCGGAGAAACTCCGACCTGCGCGCCTTGGAACGCGCGGCGGCGGCGCACGTTCCGCGCGGATTTCGGCAGCGGTTGCGCCGCGTGGCGCAGGACGGAATCGGGATCGCTGTGATTGCGGAACTGAAAAAAGCTTCGCCTTCGAAAGGCTTGATTCGCGCCGATTTCAAGCCGTCCGAGCTCGCGCGCGATCTCGAGCAAGCAGGCGCCGCCGCACTGTCGGTGTTGACCGACGAACCGTTTTTCCAAGGCTCGCTTGACTATCTCCACGAAGCTTCGTCCAGCAGTTCCCTGCCCTGCTTGCGCAAGGATTTCATTGTCGATGAATTCCAAATCGTGGAAGCCAAGGCAAATTGCGCCGACGCCATTCTGCTGATTGTGGCCGCGCTCGAGCAGAAAGAGCTGGTGACGCTGGCCGGGATCGCGCGATCCCAAGGCCTCGATGTTTTGTGCGAAGCGCATGACGAAGCGGAACTTGAACGCGCGCTCGATGCGGGCTGCGACCTGATTGGCATCAACAGCCGCAATCTGCGCACTTTTGAGGTGAATCTGGAAACCGCGTTCCGGCTCGCGGAAAAAATACCGGCAGCATGTGTCCGCGTTGCTGAAAGCGGCATCCAATCGGGCGCGGATTTAGCTCGTCTGCGAGCCGCCGGGTACGAAGCGTTCCTGATCGGCGAGTCGCTGATGAAGGCGGACCGCCCGGGCGAAGCGCTGGCCAGATTGATGGAAGAAGTGAGAACAGTAGTCAGTGGCTAATCGATTTTACTGACAACTGATAACTGACAGCTGACAGGCTGTTTTTATGACGTGGATCAAGATCTGCGGAATCACGAACGTCGACGACGCGCTGGCCGCCATCGATGCGGGCGCGAACGCGCTGGGCTTCGTCTTTTATCCGCAGAGCCTGCGCCACGTCACTTTAGAAATCGCGCGGTCGATTATCTCCAAGCTCCCGCAGCCCATCGAGAAGGTTGGGGTTTTTGTCAGAGAGAGCGCGGACCACGTGCGCGACACCGTGAAAGGGGCGGGATTGACGGCCGTGCAACTGAGCGGCGACGAGAGCGCGGAATTCAGCAGTGCGCTTTTTAAGGAACTCTCCAATGAATCGCGACGCCCCACCATTTTCCGCACCTGGCCAGCGAAAGTCTTCGACACCCCCGCGGGACAAAACGTCGGATGGGATCCGGTAGCGGCCGGCCTGGTCGAACCGGACGAGGCTTACAAGGGCAAACGCGTGCACAAAATCCACGTGGCCAAGAACGGCGACCTTTTTCTCGAGACCCACGGCTTCCGCCCGGGCGTGATTTCGGGCGTGCTGCTCGATTCCTCAACCGCGGAAAAACCTGGCGGCACCGGCCACGCTTTCGACTGGGAACGGGTGCAGCCCTGGGCTGGAATCATCAACAGCATCAGCAAGCTGATCGTGGCCGGCGGCCTACGTCCCGGCAATGTGCAGGAGGCGATTCATCTTCTCCATCCCTGGGGTGTGGACGTTTCCTCAGGCGTCGAGCGCGAACCGGGCAAGAAAGATGCTAGAAAAGTCCGCGCTTTTGTAGAGGCCGTACGGGCCATGGAAGAGGCAAGTTGAAAATGGCAACCGCAAAAAGTTTAGTGGAGCGACGGGCGTCTCGCCCGTCCACCCCGGAACACAGGGCGAGGAAGAATTCGACGATCACTCCCGTCCCCGGGCGTTTTGGCGCTTACGGCGGACGCTACGTTCCGGAGACGCTGATGGCGGCCCTCGAGGAACTGGAACGCGAATACGAAAAAGCGAAACGCGATCGCAAGTTTCAGCAACGGCTTGACCAACTGCTGAAGACATACGCGGGACGCCCGACGCCGCTGTTTTTCGCCCGCCGCCTGACTGCAAAACTGGGCGGCGCAAAGATCTATCTCAAGCGCGAGGATCTGCTCCACACCGGCGCGCACAAAATCAACAACTGCCTTGGCCAGGCTTTGCTCGTCGAACGCATGGGCAAGCACCGTGTGATCGCGGAAACCGGCGCCGGCCAGCACGGCGTAGCCACGGCGACCGTGTGCGCGCTGCTCGGCTTCGAGTGCGTCGTCTACATGGGCACCGAGGATATGCGGCGGCAAGAGCTCAACGTCTTCCGCATGAGGCTGCTGGGAGCGGAGGTTCGCGGCGTCGATTCCGGCTCGCGCACCTTAAAAGATGCCATCAACGAAGCCATGCGCGACTGGGTCACCAACGTCCGCACCACGCATTACCTGCTGGGCAGCGTGCTAGGAGCCCATCCTTATCCCACCATGGTGCGCGACTTCCATCGCGTCATCGGACGCGAAGCCCGCGCCCAGATTCGCAAGGCCGAAGGCAAACTTCCCTCGGCGATTATCGCCTGCGTCGGCGGAGGCTCGAACTCAATAGGAATTTTCTACGACTTCATCAAAGACAGAAAAGTAGAACTGATCGGCGTAGAAGCCGGAGGCCGAGGCGAGGCGCTGGGCCAGCACGCCGCCCGTTTTCGAGGCGGCTCGCCGGGCGTTCTGCAGGGAACTTACTCTTACGTGCTGCAGGATAAGTCAGGGCAGATCGCGCTTACGCATTCGGTATCCGCCGGCCTCGATTACCCGTCCATTGGCCCGGAGCACGCGATGCTAAAAGATACAGGCCGCGCAGAATATGTCCCTGCGTCAGATGCCGAAGCGCTGGAAGCAACCGTGCTGCTGGCTCGAACCGAAGGCATCATTCCCGCGCTAGAGTCCGCGCACGCCGTCGCTGAGGTCATCAAGCGGGCTCCGAAAATGAAGAAATCGGAAATTGTGATCGTCAACATTTCGGGCCGCGGCGACAAGGATGTTGGGATCCTGAGAGAGCAACTCAGCTTGTAATATTAGCTCCAGTCATGCGCAAATTCTCGATAGTCGTACTTGGCGCGGCGGTCCTAGTTGCAGCCGGATCGTTGATGGTGCATTTCAATCCGCAGCGTTCTCTTTCGCTTTGCGGGGAACAAACTATTGTGGAGAAGACATCTCCGGACGGTCGTTACGTGGCGGTCTTGATGCACCGAAATTGCGGGACGACATTGGGCCGCAACGCGCACATCAATCTCCGGCTGGCGAGTGCGCCCCGGTTTCGCAGACGGTTCCTCGGAGGTCCGATCAACGACGGTGAGATTTTCGGGACGTCGAAAGTCGGTGTTCCCGAACCCCGCTTTTGCTGGTCCAGTCCTAGACGGCTCGAAATCGATAACCAGCAGAAGATAGACAAAACCCAACCCTTGGGCACGACGTGTGGCGCGACGCGAGAGTAGGCGGCCATTACTCCTCGTGCCAATGACTTCTGAAGGGGACACCCGCCCTCCGGCTGGCCCACCCGTTTCACTCGCCGACGACGCCGAAACTCGTCAGCGCTACACGGATTGCACATCGGCGCGAAATGTATGAGTGACTGGTTGGGATAGGGAGTCAAAATCCCCGCCCTGTCGCGGAGAACGTGACAAGGACGGGGCACCCTTAGCCCGGAGGCCTGAAGTCGCGTCTGGCTGAAAAAAATTGTGTATCGCTCTTTTAGAATCATCGATGTAGACGGAAATTCCCGCCAAATCTTTGAATTTAATAGGCTTATTCGTAAAATATTTCGGAATAAGGACTTAGCTGCGATGCGACCACACAAATCGAGGCGGCGCAGGCTAAATGCACGGGTTCTTCGCTCCCCTCAGGATGACAAGCATGAAAGAAAAAAGGTGCGGGGAGTGCCCGCACCCTTTTGATCCGATTTTTTCTCTCTATATCTATTTTATCAATTCCGACCTGCCGTTTGGACACAGTTTTCGACTTTATTTTCCTCGCCTATTCATGGGCTTACCGGGAAAATCGCCGAAATGGGGGCTTGACAGATTTTCTGGCACCACTTGTCCAGGCAAAGCGCCGAGTTCAACAGCGTTACGTTCCTCCTCGAACTCCAATCAGCCCTCCACAATCTACAATGCTTCTGTGCCCTTTCACTTCGAATCGAAGCCCGCTCTCGTCGCTTACGTGACCTGCGGCGATCCCGACCTCGCAACCACGCGCGATGTGATTCTCGCTGCCATTGAAGCAGGAGCAAGCATCATCGAGCTCGGCGTTCCCTTCAGCGACCCACTCGCCGACGGACCGGTGATTCAGCGCGCCAGCGAGCGCGCCCTGAAGCACGGAACCTCGTTGCAGCAGGTGCTAACGCTGGCATCAGAAATTCGTGAGCATTCGCAATCGGTAGGACTGGTGATCTTTTCGTACCTCAATCCCATCTTGCGCATGGGCCTTGCAAAATTCTGCCAGGTCGCTCGACTCGCTGGAATCGACGGAACCTTGATCACCGATCTCCCGGTCGAAGAATCCGCCGCGTATTTGCGTGAAGCTCGCAAGAACGAGTTGGCCACTATCTTTTTAGCTGCGCCCACGTCGACCGACCAGCGTTTGCAGCTGATCGCACAAGCTTCTGGCGGGTTTATTTATGCGATTTCGCGCACCGGAGTCACCGGCGCCCGAAAGCAGATGACTGGCGACGCTAAAGCTCTGGTCAAGCACATTCGCCGTTTCACCAAGCTTCCAGTAGCAGTCGGATTCGGAATCTCAACTCCCGAGCAATTCCAAGCCATCGGCAAGTTCGCCGAAGGCGCAGTGGTCGGCAGCGCCATCGTGCACGCCATCGAACAAAATCCCGGACGGGAAGCCGCAACTGTGGGAGAATTTGTAAGATCGCTCGTGGCTCGCAGTTCGTAGCTCGCGGCTCGCACTTCTATGGACATTTCCGATTGGCGCAAGAAAATCGACGAACTGGACCGCAAACTGGCGGCGCTGCTCAACGAACGCGCTGCCGCGGCTGTCGAGATTGGGCGCTTGAAGCGCAATACAAGCTTGCCGGTTTACGAACCCGAGCGCGAGCGCGAAGTGATCGCCAATGTGCAGCGCAACAACACTGGTCCATTAGCCGCGCGCGATTTGGGGCAGATCTACGAACGAATCATGGACGTAATGCGCAGCATTCAGAAGCATGAAATCGTTCCCGACTCCGGGCCAGCAACCCACGAAGCCGAGATCGATTGAAGATTCAGGAAACAGAGAAGGCACCCAGGAAAGGCCGCCAACGCTGACGTCCGCCGCTTATGATTTTCGGGCTGCAGCCGGAGCAAAAGAGCGCAACTCATGATCGTCGCAATGCAAGCATCAGCCAGTGAAGATCAGATCCAGCAGGTGATCGATCAACTGGTCCACTTTGGCTTTGAAGTCCACCGCTCCACCGGAGCGCAGCAGACCGTCCTCGGCGGCGTCGGAGTGCCTCGTGATTTCGACACCCGCGAAGTCGAAATGCTTCCTGGAGTGCAGGAAGTCCACCGCATCACTTCGCCGTACCATCTGGCGGGTCGCAATTTTCGTCCCGAAGGCACAGTGGTGAGGTTCGCCAACGGGATTGAAATCGGCGGCAAGAAGATCGTCGTGATGGCTGGGCCGTGCTCGGTCGAATCTCGCGAGCAACTATTCACGATCAGCGAACTGATCGCGAAAGCGGGAGCCCGCGTCCTACGCGGCGGAGCCTTCAAGCCCCGGTCTTCTCCTTATTCGTTTCAAGGACTCGGCCTCGACGCGCTGAAACTGCTGCGGGAAGCGGGCGATCGTTTCAATCTGCTGGTGATCAGCGAAGTGATGGAAATTTCGCAGATCGAGCTGATGTTGCCTTACGTGGACATCTTTCAGGTAGGCGCGCGCAACATGCAGAACTTCAATCTGCTGCGCGAACTGGGCAAGGTTCGCAAGCCGGTGCTGCTGAAGCGCGGAATCGCGGCCACGTTTGAAGAGTTGCTGTGCTCGGCCGAATACCTGCTCGCCGGCGGCAATTACGAGATTATTCTCTGCGAACGCGGCATTCGAACCTTCGAAACCTACACCCGCAACACGATGGACATTTCCGCGATTCCGATCATTCATAAACTCTCGCATTTGCCGATGACGGCCGATCCCTCGCATGGTACGGGACGGCGGGACAAAGTGGCTCCCATGGCGCTGGCTTCGGCCGCGGCTGGCGCGGATGCCATGCTCATCGAAGTTCATCATCAGCCGGACAAGGCGCTCTCCGATGGTGCGCAGTCGCTCTACCCGGAACAGTTTGCCAAGTTAATGGACCAGCTCCGCATGATTGCGCCCGCGGTGGGACGCGAGATCGCGTAGAACTGCATTTGTAATTTGCGATTTGTAATCTGTAATTGCAACCTAAATCGCAAATTGCAAACTACAAATTTCCCATGCCCTTCAAGCAAGTCACCATCATCGGAACCGGCTTGATCGGAGGCTCGCTCGGCCTCGCGCTGAAGAAGCGACGGCTTGCCGGACGCATCGTTGGATGCGACCGGGCTCCAGTTTTGGAACTCGCCCAGGACTGCGGCGTCATCGACTCCGGAACCACACATCCAGCGGATGCCGTAAGGGGCAGCGAACTAGTCGTGCTCGCAACTCCAGTGCTTCCGATTCTCGATCTGATCGACCGGCTCGGACCGGCGCTGGTTGCGAAGACGCTGGTAACCGACGTGGGCAGCACGAAGGCGCAGATTGTAGCGCGCGCCGCAAAATCTTTTGGGCGAAATGCGGGGCATCGATTCCTCGCCGGGCATCCCATGGCGGGCAAGGAACATGCTGGCGTGGAGTTTGCCGATGCCGATCTTTTCGAAGGCACTGCGTGGCTGTTTACACCGATTCCCGGGCAGAACGTTCACGCTGGGCTGTGCGGAGAATTTATTCATTGCGTGGAGAACTTGGGTGCCAAAATTGCCGTCGTCGATGCAGCAGATCATGATCGATTCTGCGCCTGGATCAGCCATCTGCCCCAGATGATCTCAACCGCTCTGGCAGCGGCACTGGTCGACGAATTTGGGCCTGACGCGCCGGTGCTCGACATTGGCGGACGCGCACTGAGGGAGATGACCCGCATTTCCGGCAGTCCGTACTCGATGTGGCGCGATATTGCCATCACCAATAAGAAAAATGTTGCCGACGCGCTGCACAAACTGGAACAACGGCTGGCGCACATGCGGGAAAATCTGGATTCGCGGGAACTGGCAGCCGAATTTGAGCGCGCGCACCAACTACGGAAGAATCCACCACGTAGGCGCGGTGACAAAGAGGAGGGCTCTTAGCCTTTGGCTTTTAGCTAACAGCCAAGAGCTAAGAGCTGCGAGCCGCCTCCATGCCCGGAGGCGAATTTTGCTATAGAATTCTCCTGCTATGCACAAGGTAGTTGCGAATGCTGAAGAGGCGATTCAGGATGTGTTCGACGGAGCCACCATCATGTTCGGCGGATTCGGTTTGTGCGGAAATCCTGAGAACCTGATTCGCGCTCTCGTCCGCAAGAATGTCAAGAATCTGACCACCATCAGCAACAATGCCGGCGTCGATGGGTTTGGCATTGGTCTGCTTCTGGCCAACGGCCAGATTCGGAGGCACATTGGAACCTACGTTGGCGAAAATAAGTTGCTCGAACAAATGGTGCTGAACGGCACTGTGGAACTCGACCTCGTGCCGCAAGGAACGTTTGCCGAACGAATCCGCGCGGGCGGCGCGGGCATTCCCGCGTTTTTCACACCTACGGGGGTCGGAACAGTGGTTGCCGAGGGCAAAGAAGCGCGCGAGTTCGACGGGCGCCCCTACATCATGGAGCGCGGGCTGAAGGCCGATTTCGCCTTCGTCAAGGCCTGGAAGGGCGACAAGTGGGGAAACCTTGTCTATCGCAAGACTGCGCGCAATTTCAATCCCATGATGGCAACCGCGGCCAAAGTCACGATTGCGGAAGTCGAACACCTGGTGGAAGCCGGAGAACTTGATCCCGACTTGGTACATACGCCCAGCGTGTATGTGAAGAGAATCTTTGTCGGTGAGTTGTTTGAGAAGCGAATCGAGAAACGGACGGTGCAGAAAGCAGTCGTTGGTCGGTAGCCGTTAGTCGTTCGGGAAGTACAGGAGATGCCGAGGGCGCTAACGACCAACGATTAGCGACTAGCGACTGCTTCTCCTCGCCAACGAATCAGCATCGAAGGAAACAATGTCAACTTTACCCAAGGCTACCAAAGACCTCGACAAACGCGAACGCATCGTCAAGCGCATTGCCCGCGAATTGCGCGACGGATTCTACGTTAACCTTGGCATCGGATTGCCGACACTGATTGCCAATTATGTTCCGCCGGGCATGGACGTGATTCTTCAATCCGAGAACGGCATGCTGGGTATTGGACCGTACCCCCTCGAAG
>JBAWFQ010000246.1:0-58161 GCA_049592035.1 Terriglobales bacterium | reverse complement strand
ACCTCCTGAGCTGGGTTGGGCTGAGCTTGCCCGGGCGGCACGTTCGATCCCGTCGCCGCGGGATGCGATGCCGGGAAGCGTAACCGGCAGATGACCACTGATGGGGATCTCGCCGAAGATCGCTTGCACGGCAGCGGTTTCCGACACGGTTACGTTGGAGAACGCGCACACATAATTCTCGATCGCCGGGAAATCCTGGACCAGGTAAGGATTGCCCATGGCAAGGACAACGGTGCGGCTGGCGGCGCGGTCGAGGATCGCCGTGAGTAAAGACGCTGTAGCATTGTCCATGGCCACGGAATTTTTCAAGCCTCCACCGGCGGCGCGCGTGGCTTTGCCCGCGGTTGGAATCACGTAGACCGCGGCGATCACCTGTTGCGCCGCTTCCACCGCTTCGAGCACGGACGGCTTCATGCCGGCAGCCGAGCGGGCATCGGCATAGATTACGCGGGCGTCAGGCACACGGGTTAGAATCTGGTGTTCGAGCATACGTCCAGAGTCGGTGCGCAGATCGTCGGAGAAAATCACCACTACAAGACGATTGCCCGCCTCTGTCAAGGATTGATACGGAAGCGCGGCTTCCTGAGTTCCAACAGAAGTTGACTGCAACGGAATGACTTTGCCGTTGTCGCGGACTAGGGTGATGGCTTCGTCGGCAATGCGCTGGCCCTCGGCCAGATTCTCCGGCTTGGCGACCTGACTTGAAAGTTGGCTGAGGTCCACCAGCCGCGCCTTGTTCAAACCTAGAGACGCCTTTAGTTCCAGAATCTTACGCACCGACTGATCAAGCCGCTCCCGGCTGATTTCGCCGCTGCGCACCGCTTGCAGCATGGAGCGATAGCTGGCCTCGAGGTTGGCGGGAATGATGAGAACGTCGTTGCCTGCGAGAAAGGACTCGACTGCGGTCCGGCCAATATCTTTCGCATACAGGCGCGTTAAGCCCGCCATGTCGAGGGCATCGGTCACAACAATCCCTTTGAATCCCAACTCTTCTCTTAGCAGTCCGTCGACCATCGCCTTGGAGGTTGTGGCTACACGATGGGGCTCGGAATCGAGAGCGGGAACGGTGACGTGCGCCACCATCACGGCATCCACGCCGGCCTCGATGGCGCGCTTGAACGGCGGGAGCTCCACCGCATCGAGCCGTGCGCGGTCGCCAGTGACTTGCGCGAGGCCCAGATGAGAATCGGTTGCGGTGTCGCCGTGTCCGGGGAAATGCTTGGCCGTGACCACCATGCCACCTTCGTGAGCTCCCCGAATATAGGCTGCTACGAAATCGCCTACCTGCTGCGGATCGCCTCCGAAGGAGCGCGTGTTGATGATGGGATTCGCAGGATTGGAATTCACATCGGCATCGGGGAAAAAATTCCATTGCACTCCGATGGCCCGGGCCTCAAGCGCGGTGATGCGTCCAAAGATTTCGGCATTTTCGGTTTTGCCGGTAGCTCCAAAAGCCATCGCGTGCGGGAAAACAGTGGTGCCATTCAGACGCATGGATACGCCGCGCTCAAAGTCTGCCGCAACAATCAGGGGCAGCTTGGATGTGCGTTGCAAGCGGTTGAGCAACTCGGCGGCAACGGAGGGCTGGCTCTTGAGCAGGACCGGGCCCTCCACGGGGACAGTCAGCACCAGCGATCCGATGTGATATTTGCTGACGCTTTCCCGGAGCTGAATCCATTTCGGGTCGGCATCATTCAGGAATTGCGCCAGCACTTTGATTCCGAAGAGTTGTCCAACTTTCTCTTCGGGCGACATCCTGCGCAAGGTTTTGTCGGCCCACCTCCGACCGGCTTTGTCGAGATGGACGGGCCGGGGCTGCTGAAAACGGTCTTTGCTTTTGTCTTTAGCAAAACAGAGCGCTGCCGCGAGCAGGAACGCGATCAGCAGAAGATGTCGAAGCATGCCATTGACAATAACAAAAGTCAGGCGGCAACGTCCTTCCACCGTCGGCCTTGAATTCCGTTCGTGAGTGTAACTTTTCGGCAGCTCGTGGATACCTATTACGAGAACGTAATTGTTCAGCATGAATTCGAGCGTATTTCCTATCCGCCTGAATCTGGCTGTTCCGTACCACAGGAGGACTTATGGCAACAATTGCTGCGCCAAGAATCGAATCTTCAAGCGCGACACCCGTCGCGCCGTGGTGGCATACGACGTTGCTCGCAGCATTATTTCTAGGGCTAGCGTTGAGCGGAGCGTTTTTTCAGCGGCACGCTCGCTCCGAGCCCGGAGGATTGCAGCAGAACCCACATCTCGTGCCGCTCTACCTTTCGCTTATCGCGATGGAGTGGGGACTCGTCTACTACGTGTGGCAGGGCCTGCGCAGGACGGGAACGAAACTCAGCGAACTGATCGGAGGGAGATGGGCAACAGTCAAAGACGTGCTGGTGGACGCTGGTCTCGCCCTCGGGTTATGGACGACCTGGAAGCTCGTCTCGACGGGCTGGGATCGTTGGCTCGGGAGCGGCCATGCTGCGTCGATCCAAACTTTGCTGCCGCAACGTGCGCTGGAAATTCTTCTGTGGATCGGAGTATCGATGAGCGCGGGAATCTGCGAAGAGTTGGTTTTTCGCGGCTACTTCCAGAGACAATTCCATGCCTATAGCCACAGTCTTTGGGCGGCGTGGTTGCTGCAGGCGTTGCTTTTCGGCATTTCCCATGGCTATCAGGGTGTCGAAGCCTGCGTGAGGATTGCTGCTTATGGGGCCCTGTTTGGTTTGTTGGCGATCTGGCGCGGGAGTCTGCGGCCGGGCATGATTGCGCATGCCGGGACCGACATTCTCAGCGGCATCTTTGGAATCTGACTGCGCTTTGCCAAGAGGGCGCACTGGTATAACTTTCTCGACGGATTGTTCTCTCGATGGGCAGCACTTGTAAAACGGCGAAATGACCGACTTCAGCTCACTCTACAAGCAATACGCGCCGGATGTGTACCGCTTTGCGCTGTATTTGTCGGGTGAGCGCGGCGATGCCGAAGACATCACGTCCGAAACGTTTGTGCGCGCATGGACTGCGCCCGAGCCGATCAGGATGGAAACGGCGAAGGGCTACCTGTTTGCCATTGCGCGCAACTTGTTTTTGCAAGGACTACGAAAAAAATCGCGGCACGTGGCGCTTGACGAAAATTTGCGCGCACCAGGAGCCAGCCCTTACACGCAAGCTGAGGGGAAACAAGAGATACAGTTCCTGCTCGCGCAACTTCAGGAACTGCCGGAAGAAAGCCGCGCTGCGCTGTTGATGCGCGCGGTGGACGGAATGGCTTACGAAGAAATTGCGCGGGCGCTGGGAATTTCGCTCGCGGCGGTAAAAGTGAAAATTCACCGCGCACGGCTCGCGCTGGCTGGAATCCGAAATCCCCAGCCGGAGCCGAGGCGAGATGCGAGTGGCCCCGAGGGAACGAAATGAGGTGTCAGAAATGAATGTTACACGCGAAGTGATTTTGGATCTGTTGCCGGTGTATCTTGCGGGCGAGGCAAGTCCCGCGACGCGCGCGTTGGTGGAAGAGTACCTCAAACAAGACCCGGAACTGGCACAGCGCATTCGCCTGCAATGGGCGGACAGTCTGGCCACGGCTCTGCCCTCCGCGCTTCCGCCGGATCTGGAGTTGCGATCGCTCCGCCGCACGCGCAGCCTGCTGGGCTGGCAGAAGTGGCTGTTCGGCTTGGGAATCACCTTCACTGCCTTGTCATTCAGCAGCGAGGTTTCTTTTCGTGACGGCGGCATCAAGGAATTTCACTTCCTTCTCCGCGACTATCCGGCTCTGTTCGGAACCCTTGCAGTGTTGGCGGTTGTCTGCTGGATCGGCTATTACGTCATCCGGCGACGCCTGTGCACGAACTGAACCTCGCGTCTGATGCGATCAAATTTCCCGTTCGACGAGTGCGATGGCTTCGGCCTGGATCGCCAGGTCGTCGCCAAATCCGGCCAGCCGATGCACGTCAGGCTCCCGCCGGAACCACGTGATCTGGCGCTTGGCATAATTGCGATGTGCCTGTTGCGCTGCCGCCAGCACCGACTTCCGATCTATTTCGCCGCGCAAAAACTGCACTGCCTGCTTGTATCCGAGCGAGACGAGCGGGCGCGCCTGGTCGCCGTATTTTGCAACTAGCCTCTCTGTTTCGGCGATGAGCCCTTCGTCAAACATTTTTGCCGCCCGCTGGTTGATGCGCGCGTAGAGGGCTTCGCGCTCTGGATTGAGGCCGAGACGCAGAATGCGAAAACCCCGGAGCGGTTCGCGTCCCTGCTGCCAAAGTTCGGTCATATTCCGGCGAGAGGTCAGGCACACCTCGATCGCCCGGATCACCTTGGGAATGTCGTTGGCGTGAATACGGTCTGCGGCCGCAGCGTCGAGCCGGCGCAGAATGCGATGCAGGTGGCCAGCACCGCGCTTCCCGGCGCGCGCGCGCAATTTGCTGCGCAGATCTTCAGAGCGCTGCGGACCGGGAAAAAGTCCTTCGAGCAATGCGCGCAGATAAAGTCCGGTGCCTCCGCTGACGATCGGCAGGCGCCTTTGCTGCTCGTTTTCGCTTCGATCGGCTGCGTGCGAAGGTATCTCGCGCTGAGCAATCTCGCTCAGAATCTGCCGCGCCTGGCGCGCATACTCTCCCGCGCTAACGTCGGCTAGTGGATCGACGCAATCGAGCAGGTGATGCGGAATTTCCGCGCGTTCCGCCGCGCTGGGCTTGGCTGTGCCGATCTCAAATTCGCGGTACATCGCCACCGAGTCGCAGTTGACGATTTCTCCATGAAAGCGCCGCGCAATCGCCAGTGCCAAAGCGGTTTTCCCGCTCGCCGTGGGACCGAGCACCGCGACGACCAGCGGCTCGCGATCCAACTTAGGTAACCTCGGCAACGTCAGCGCGCGCTCCACGGAATGTACCGCCAGTAGCGGATGACAGTGAGAATCAGCAGAAGAACCGCCATGAGAAGCAAGCCGGTGGCTTCGGCGGCGTAGGTCGCATGGTGATGCTGATGCTTGTTGTGATGAGGGTCGTCAGCAACGGGCTTCGGCGGGACGGGGGAGCTCACGCGGCTATTGTAGCTTTTTTCTGTCGTTAGTCGTTGGTCGTTAGTCGACGGCTTCGAGCTGCGAGCTGCGAGCTACGAGCAAACGGTTGCCCGAAGATCGCAGCTCGCGGGTATCTTTTCTCCGCTGGCGGCTAACGACCTGCGACTGCCTCGCGGTACACTACGGGCGCGCCGTCATGCCGATGCCGCCTTCCAACCAAGAAGCCAGATTGCTACGCTTTGGCGTTTTTGAAGTTGACTTGGCTGCCGGAGAGCTACGCAAGAACGGGGTCCGTGTACGACTTCAGGAACAGCCTTTTCAAGTCCTCAGCGCGCTGTTGCAGAATGCCGGCCAGGTCGTAACGCGGGACCAACTGCGGGCAGAAATCTGGCCGGCCGACACCTTCGTCGACTTTGATCACAGCCTGAACACTGCGGTAAACAAAATTCGGGAGTCGCTGGGGGATTCCGCATCGAGCCCGCGCTTCGTGGAAACCATGGCCCGCCGCGGATACCGCTTCATCGCTCCGGTGGATCGCGTCAACCTCGCAACGGCAGAGCCGGTGTCCGCCACAGAGAAGGGTACCGGTACGCGGGCGGGGGCGCCCGCGCCACACGAACTTCCGCTGCATCCCGAACTGCATGTGCCTCTGCCCCGGCGCGGATTGGTGCGCATGCTTTTTGCGCTGATCCAGGCAATGTATCTCATTTTCTACGTAAGCGGACTCGCTCACCTGCGCGATGCGGAGAGGGTCGCCAACAGCTTTGTGCCCGGATCGAGAGCTCTTGTTATCGTGGGGGCGGTATTGGTGACAGGAGCGGTGGGGATTCCGCTGCGGTTTTATTTGCTGTCGGCGATTGCCTTCGACTTTCGCAAGCTGGCCGGGACATTCGGTCGGCTCTTCCCCTTCGTTCTGGCGCTCGATGAACTCTGGGCCATGGCGCCGTTCCTGCTGCTGCCGCAGATCGGCGTCGGTTTGGCGTTCGCCGCGACTGCCGCGTTGCTTTACGTTCCGTTCTCGGAGAGAACACTGGTGCGGATGGCCTACTCGTCTTCCTTTTCCTTGCCCGTTACACCCGGTCACGAGTCATGACGTCGTTGCCGCGAGACTAGGCCAGCAGCTTCGCCGCTTCCTTCGCGTAGTAGGTCAGGATCATGCTCGCCCCGGCGCGGCGGATTGAGACAAGCGATTCCATCATGACGCGCTCGCGGTCGATCCACTGGTTGCGTGCCGCGGCTTCGATCATCGCGTACTCGCCCGATACTTGATAAGCTGCGAGCGGCAGGTCGAATCGGCGGCGGGCGGCGGCGATTACGTCCAGGTAGGGCAGGGCCGGCTTCACCATGATCATGTCGGCGCCCTCTTCGATGTCCAGTTCGATCTCGCGCATCGCCTCGCGTACGTTCGCCGGGTCCATCTGGTAGGAACGGCGATCTCCGAACTGCGGCGCGGAATCGGCCGCTTCGCGGAACGGGCCATAAAAGCCGGAAGAAAATTTCGCCGCGTAGGAGAGAATCGGCGTATTTTCGAAGCCCGCCTCGTCTAGCGCTGTGCGAATTGCACCGACGCGGCCGTCCATCATATCGGAGGGCGCGATGACATCCACGCCCGACCGGGCCAGCGAAACGGAGGTGCGTGCCAGCAACTCCAGGCTCGCATCGTTTACGATCTCGTACTCCGCGGTAGCTGGTGGCGCCGCCGCGGCCGCGCCCAGCGACTGCGGTTCGGCCTTCACGATTCCGCAATGCCCATGCGACATGTACTCGCACAGGCAAACATCACCCATTACCACGACGTCTCGGACCTCGCTCTTGATGGCGCGCGCGGCTCTTTGCACAATGCCGTCCTCGGCCCAAGCGCCAGTGGCTACTTCATCTTTTTTCTCCGGCAGCCCGAACAGAATGACCGACAGCACTCCGAGAGCGCGCGTTGCACGGACTTCTTTCACGGCCTCGTCGACCGAGAGGTTGAAGACGCCGGGCATGGAGCGCACTTCTTTCCGAATTCCAGTTCCGGGGCAAATAAAAAGTGGATAGACGAAGGATTCGGGCGTCAGCCGGGTTTCGCGGACCAGGGAACGCAGAGTTTCAGTGCGCCGCAAACGACGCATACGGTTAGCTGGAAATGCCATAACAGGGCAATTCTAGCAGTTGCGGCGAGAACCGCGACGGGCTCGATCACCGACTTCCGTGACCGCTATCACGCCCCTGGGAGGCTCGCGTTTGAACTGGAGGTTACTTCGGTAATCTCCGGTAACCACCCCAGTGATCTAAACATCTCTTGGCGAACGTCATATGATGCAAGTTGGTGTCTCGAAACCACATCTCGGCGCTGCTCTCGGGAATTGGTTTGCTGCTGGCTTTTGCTTTGGCCTCGGCAGTGTTTCCCAGCGCCTTTTTTCGCGCCGCCATGGGAAACCTGGTCCCGCTCCTGATCATTCTTGCTGCTTTCGCGGTCTCCGCCAGAAACGCCCTCGACAGCCGCGGTCACACCCGCTTCTTCTGGGGACTGATGGCGGCCGGCATGGCGATGTGGAGCTTCAACCAGGCATGCTGGACATGGTTTGAAGTGATCACTCGCCAGCCGCTTCCCGACGCCTTTTTTGGCGACATCGTGCTGTTTCTGCACGTTGTGCCCATCATGGCGGCTGTGGCTATACGTCCCCATCAAGCCGATGAGCGCGATGGCATGCTGCCCAGCGCTTTGGATGTCTGCATCCTGCTGGTGTGGTGGGTCGTGGTCTACGCCTACTTTGTTTTTCCCGAGGCATACTTCGTCACCAATATTCCCGTGTACCACTTGCGCTGGGACATTCTGTATCTGGTCGAAGGCGTAATGCTGATAGCCATTTCCGCTTCCGCATTCATCACCAGTTCGGGTCCGTGGCGCACGCTCTATCGCGACATTTGTTGCGCCAGCATTCTCTATACCGTTGCCTCGGAAGTTATGCATTCTGCGATCATGCGTGGCGTCTACCGGAGCGGCGGAATCTATGACTTGCCCTTCCTCGCCGCGGTGCTGGGCTTCCTGTGGATCTGCATCTCCGGCCGCCGCTGCCTGGGTGAAATCCAGACCATGCCGGCGAGCCCTCCTGTCCGGCGAGCGGTGGCTCCTCAACTTGCGAAGCTCGCCATGCTCTCTCTGCCGGTCATGGCATATTGCGCCCTGTTCCTGAGCCACGAGCAGCTCTATCTCCGCCAGATTCGCTTTACGGTGGCCATGGGTGGCGTGGGCATCCTGGCCTTTGTGGTTTTCCTCAAACAACACCTGATGGACCAGCGACTTCTGCACCTGCTCAAGCATTCGCGCAAGAGCTTTGACAATCTCCAGCGGCTGCAGGGAAGAGTGATCCAACAAGCCAAGCTGGCTTCGCTTGGAGAGTTGGTCGCGCTCGCAGCCGGGGAACTGGAGTATCCGCTTTCGGCGATCCTGAGCAGTTCGGAACGGATGGCTGCCAGCAGCAACCTGAGCCGTGAGCAACTCGCCAATGCGCAGAAAATCGGACAACAAGCCCGGCGCACTCGCGAACTGGTCAACGATCTGCTCAGCTTCGCGCAGCAGACTCCGGGAGAAAAGAGTCCTCTGGAACTGAAGCCATTATTGCAGCGCGCGCTGCAAATGGAAGGGTTCAAGCTGGAGAACAAGAAGATCACTCTGACCGTGGAAAGCAACGACAAAAACCCGCTGCCGCGCGTTTTGGCGAACGCCAACCAGCTCTTGCAGGCATTTCTGCAGATCGTTGAAAACGCGGTGGACGCATTACAGGAGGTGGGCGGCGGGCGTCTCCAAGTCGCACTGTGGCGCGAAGGCAATGAGGTGATCGTCCAGTTTGCCGACTCCGGCCCCGGTCTGCGCGATCCCGAGCGTGTTTTCGATCCTTTCTACACCACCAAGCCGGTCGGCAAAGGCACCGGTCTTGGACTGAGCGCAACCTACGGAGTGATCCAGGACCACAAGGGACAAATCAGCTGCTACAACCGCCCCGAAGGCGGAGCGGCATTCGAAATCCGGCTCCCTGTGCTCAGAGTGACCACGCCGCTTGCCGAAGCTGCGCGGGCCTGAGCGGGGTGAAAAAACGCTTTGTTTCTCTTGCGATGTCTGTTCCGTGCATCTTAAATTTGGAATCGCCTTTTCTGTGGCATCCGATCAAAAATCCCATATCCCCCGTATCAACAGAATAGCCCGCGCGCGATGCGGCGCAGGAACTGGCAGGCGTGAAGCAGCAGACTCCGACCTACGTCACCGCAAAATAGTAGACGGAGGAGTCGTCGCTGCCTGCGGCGATCGCTGTCCCATCGGCCGAGATCTGCATCGGCCAGCTCATGTTGTTGGTCTTGAGGCTGCCCATGGCATTGCCACCGGCGTCAAACAAGTAAAAGTCGCCCGGGGTTTGGTCGGGATAGCCATCGGCCACGGTCACGTATTTACCGGCCGTATCCAGCGACGTGCTGTTCGGATTTCGCTTGGTGGACTGCGCCCAAAGCAGCTTTCCCGATGTTCCTTGATTGGAAAACAGGAAAACCTTGCCTGCTGTTCCGACGTTGCCGGCCGCTGAAATCAAAGAACCGTCATCGCAGACGGCGACGGCGCGGCAGCCCTGGCAACCAGTGAGAGACCCGTTCCACGCCGGCTGTTTCGTGCTTCCGAAACTGGAGGTCTTGAAGCAGTGGACGCTTGAGTTGCTTCCTGCTGCCGCAAAGGTAGAGCCATCGGCCGACATGGCGACCCAGTGAATTGTGCCTTTGAGTTGCCAGGAAACGGGAGCACCAAAAACTCCCGCCGTGTTCTGGACGAGGACGACAGAACCCAGATAGGTCCCTGCCACGATCCACTGGCCGTCCGCCGATACGGCAACGGCGATCACACTGTCACCTGAAGGAACTGGCAGTATCTTTGGCGCTCCCCAAGTTGACCCGCTTCGTGAGAACAGGTAGGTTTCGTCCGCACCCGCGACCAGGTAAGAACCGTCGCTGGAGAACGCGACCATGTTTACTCGGACCTTGGTGTTGTAGGTAGAGACTCGCGCCCCGGAAGTCATATTATAGATATAGACAAAGCCTTGCCCCGGCGCGGCGAGACCGGCAGCGGCCGCCCATTTGCCGTCGCGTGACAGCGCGACCCAGTACACGCCCTCCGTCGCCTGAAATTTATCTTGCCAAAGCGATTTGCCATTTGCATTCCAGGCAAAAATACCAACGGTAATCTGTGTTGCGTCGGCAGAACTGTGCTTTGCGCCCGCCCCGTAAGGGAAAAAGAATGTGCCTGCGACGACGGCACTGCCGTCCTGTGAAATCGCGACAGAATTTATGTACTCTTGCGGCTTCGAAATCGGCGAAGCCGTCCAACTTGGTTTCATCGTCCCAGCGCTGGTTTTGCCTTTTGTCTTCTTCTTCGAGGTACTGGGCATACATTTCCTTTTAATGCGCGAGCGTCGCACTCCTCCCGCGGCACAGTTCTATGTAGGCCGGAATTCCTTCGGGGCTGAGAAAACAGCGCCATAGTACACCCGTCTCGCTTGTTCGCGATACTGGAAAGCGATTTTCATCGGGAGAACGGCGGACGGTCCCATCCACAGCAAAACAGCCCAAAACACAGGGGATTGAGAGACTACCCTCCACTCGCCACAATCGCATCGGCTACTCGCGCCGCCTCCACCGCAAAGCGCACATCGTGGGTCCGGATGATGTGTGCCCCCTTCAAGATCAGAAGCGCTTCCGCCGCCAGCGTTCCGTAAAGCCGATCGGCAACCGCCGCGTCTTTACCGTCGCGCGCCAGCATTCGCCCAATCAATGATTTTCGTGACACTCCCGCCAGCAGCGGAAATCCCATTTGCTGCAGCTCGGCGAAGTGCGCAAGCAGCGGATAATTCTCCTCGAAACGTTTTCCGAATCCAAATCCGGGATCGAGCACCAGGTGATCGCGCTTGATGCCCGCCAGAGTTGCCGTCTCTGCCCACTGTCGCAAATCGCGCTTTACCGCCAGCACCGGATCACCGATCGGCGGTAACGACGCCCACTCCGCCGGACGCCCGCGTGTATGCATTAGTACCGCTCCCACTTTGAGTTCGGCCAGTGTTTTCGCCATCTTAGGATCCCATCGGAGGGCGCTCACATCATTGACGACCTCGGCCCCTAGATCCACCGCCGCCCGCGCCACGCTGGCCTTGTAGGTATCGACGCTCACCACCGCCGCCGGCCGTCGCCGCTTCAAATCGCGGATCACCGGCAGCACCCGCCTCCGCTCCTCCTCTTCGGAAACTGCTTCTGTCGCTCCCGGCCGGGTCGATTCCCCACCCACGTCGATAATGGCCGCGCCTTCGTCCAATAACTGCTCGCCGCGGAGCACGGCCTTTTCGGCGTCGATGAAAAGTCCGCCGTCGGAAAACGAGTCGGGAGTTACATTAACGACGCCCATGATTAAGGTGCGCCGCCCTAACTCCAAGACGCGAGAGCCTACGTTCCACTGAAAGATCGCCCGCATATGGTTGCCATTCTAGAACGAGTCCATTTTTTGCGGGTGTTACAATCCACCTAATGTCTCGCCGGCGAACAGTTGCGCGTTTGGTACCGATGGTCTGGCTACTGGTCGCGTCGATGCTGGCTGCGCCAGTTAAACCGCTGCCGGAGCGCATTGCCGCCGTGCTGAGCGCGCCAGATCTTGCCCGCGGCTTCTGGGGAATCGAAGTCGTTTCTCTGCCGTCTGGAACGTCCGATAAAACAACGGGCAAACCCCTGTACTCGCAAAATGCCGACAAGCTTTTCACGCCCGCCTCAAACACCAAGCTCTTTACCACCGCTGCTGCGCTGGCGCTGATCGGGCCCGACTACAAATTCCGCACCACGGTCGAAACCACCGGCACGCTCGATCGCTACGGCCGGCTGAATGGGGATCTGGTCCTTGTTGGCCACGGAGATCCCAATCTTTCGGGACGCGAACTTCCCTACGATCTCAAAACGCAGCGCAATGACGATCCCATTCAAGCGCTTGAGTCTCTGGCCGACGCGCTCGTGCAAAAGGGCGTGAAATTCATCGATGGCGACATCGTGGCCGACGACTCCTACTTCGCCTTTGAGCGCTATGGGGAAGGTTGGAGCCAGGACGACCTGGTCTGGGGCGACGGCGCTCCGGTTTCTGCGCTTACCATCAATGACAACGTTGTTTTCGTGAGCATCCTGCCCGCCGATCGCGCCGGAGAAACAGCGTTTGTCAGCGTCAAGCCCTTCGCCGGTTACTATCGCCTCGACAATCGCGTTATCACCACGCCCGCTGGCACTGGGCGCAAGCTCTCCATCAACCGCGAACCCGGCTCGATGGTCATCACGCTCTGGGGCAATATGCCGCTCGATGACGCCGGCGCCAACGAAGCGCTGGCCATTGACGACCCCGCCGAGTTTGCCGCCGGACTTTTCCGGCAGTTACTCGAGAAGCGCGGCATCGTTATCTATGGGAGGCAGCGTACACGCCACACCGAGCTCGCCAGCCTTTCCACGTTCAGCGTGACTGCCCTCGCGCCGTCGCATGGAGGCAGTGACGGCCGCGTTAATGACGGCCAACCGCGTCCGCTGAAGACCAATCAACCGATTACGCTCGCCAGTTACGAATCGAAGCCGCTGCTGCAGGATATTCGCGTCATCAACAAAGTCAGCCAGAACCTCCATGCCGAAATTCTGCTCCGCCTGCTGGGGCGCGAACACGGCAACGCCGGAACCATTGAAGCGGGCCTCGAAGTTCTCCACGGATTTCTGACGCAAGCGGGAATCTCCAACGATGAGTATGTATTCTATGACGGCTCGGGACTCTCGCGCCAGAACTTAGTAACTCCGCACGCCATCGTCGAGTTACTGAGTTATTGCTCAAGGCAGCCGTGGGGCGCGGACTATAAGGCGACGTTTCCACTCGCGGGTGTAGATGGATCTCTCACCGAACGTCTGACATCTCCCCGGCTGCATGGCCGTGTTATGGCCAAGACTGGCTCCCTGGGTGGAGTGAAGGCGCTTTCGGGCTATGCGACGACCGATGGCGGGCAAGTAGTCGCCTTTTCGATTCTCTCCAACAACTTTAACCTGCCGGCAAAACGAGTTACCGACGCGATCGATGAGTTAGTGCAGGCAATAGTGGATGACGGACCGGCGGGAAGGTAGAAAAGTAGCGGCGCCGTCTCCGCGGCTATCAAGGACATAACGCCGCATAGGAGAATGCTACCGGATTATTCCCATCTTCTTCCCCACGCGCTGCAGCACTTCGAGCGCCTGCTGCAATTCATCCTTCGTGTGCGTGGCGGTCATGATGGTACGCACCCGCGCCTTGCCTTCGGGAACGGTGGGAAATGCGATGCCGGTTCCAAGCACTCCCTCTTTGAAAAGTTCGCGCGAGAAATCCATGGTCAGGCGGCCGTCGCCAATGATGATCGGCGTGATCGGTGTTTCGCTGACGGGCGTGTTCTTACCGCCGATGTCGAAACCCAGCAAGCCAAGTTCTTTTTTCCAGAATCGGGTGTTCGCCCAGAGCCGCTCCATCCACTGCGGCTCGGTTTCGAGAACATCGAAAGCGGCAATGCAGGTCGCCGCAACCGACGGTGGGTGCGAAGTTGAAAACAAAAACGGCCGGGCACGGTGGTAGAGAAAATCGATCAGATCGCGCGTGCCGCAAACGTAGCCGCCAAGAGCGCCAATCGCCTTCGACAATGTGCCGACCTGAATATCGACGCGCCCGTGCATATTGAAATGATCGATCGTGCCGCGCCCTTGCCGGCCGAGCACGCCGGAAGCGTGCGCGTCGTCGACCATCATGATCGCGCCATATTTTTCGGCGGCATCGCACAAGCCAGGCAGCGGGCCGATGTCACCGTCCATCGAGAACACGCCGTCGGAGATCAGCAGCTTCTTGCCAGGCTCGTTTTTCACGCTGGCAAGCTGCTCTTCGGCGTGGGCTACGTCTTTGTGGCGGAAGACGAGAATCTTCGCCCGTGAAAGACGGCAGCCGTCAATGATCGAAGCGTGATTGAGTTCGTCGGAAATGATGTAGTCGTCCTTGCCCAGAAACGACGAGACCGTTCCCGCGTTCGCCGTGAATCCCGACTGGAAAACGACGCAGGCCTCGACGTTTTTGAAGCGCGCAATTTTCTCTTCGAGCTCCATGTGAATCTTCATGGTGCCGGCTATGGTGCGCACGGCGCCCGATCCCACGCCATACTTGCGCGTGGCTTCGAGCGCCGCCTCGCGCAATTTGGGATGAGTCGTGAAGCCGAGGTAATTGTTCGAGGCAAGATTGATGACCTGCTTGCCGTCGAAAGTACAGACTGGCGCTTGTTCGTCATCGAGCACGCGCAGCTTGAAATGCGTGCCTTTGGCCTTGAGTTCGTCGAGTTGATCGGTGAGGAATGAGAGCGGGTTGATGCGTGTAGCAGTTGGCATGGAATCCTCGTTCGCTATCGATTGATCTGTAGAGACGCGGCTTGCCGCGTCTCTGACTGCTAATGAACTCATCGCGAAGTCGTTTAGCCCGCTGAGACGGGGCAAGCCCCGTCTCTACGGATGGACAACCTAATAGTTTAACTCGCTTCTGCTATCTCGCCTTCGGCTGTCCGAGCGCGGCAATCGTTCCCTTGGTCGCTCGCAGATAATCGGCGGGCGCGATCAGAATCTGCAGGCCGCGAACGCCGGCTGAGATGGAGACGACGTCGAACAGTTCGATGGTCTCATCCACAAACACGGGAAAGTCGCGCTTGGCGGCGAGCGCGGTCACTCCGCCGCGAATATAGCCGGTGAGCGCTTGCAGTTCTTTCACCGGGACGAGCTGAATTTTTCTTTCTCCCGTAGCCGCTGCCAGCGCCTTCAGGTTAAGTTCCTGATCTCCGGGGATGACCGCCATGGAAACTCCAGTGCGGTCTTTGCTGTGTTCGGGGCGAGCGACCAGCGTCTTGAAAACCTGCTCCGGCGGCAATCCGATCTTGGCCGCAACGGTTTCGGCGGCCAGGTCGTTGGGATCGACCTCGTACTCCCGCAGTTCGTAGCGGATTCCCATTTGATCGAGCAGGCGGGCGGCGTTAGTTTTCTGAGCCGGCTTCACGTTGTATAGTGTCCAATCATCTTCGTTTCGTCATTTTGGAAGGAGGCTTATTGTGCGTCTGCTGCTCCATTGGATTCTAATGGCTCTGGCCGTGTGGATCGTTGCTCACGTCGTGCCGGGCATCAGCGTAAGCGGACCGGTTGCGGCGCTGATCGCAGCGCTGGTCATCGGGTTCATCAACGCAACCCTCGGATTGCTGCTCAAGATCATCACCTTCCCGCTCACGCTGTTGACGCTCGGCCTGTTCTGGTTCGTAATCAACGCGCTCATGCTGGAGGTGGCGGCGGCGGTGGTGCCTGGGTTCCACGTGCAAGGCTTCGCGGCGGCTTTTCTTGGCGCCATCGTGCTGAGCATCGTGAGTTCGGTGCTGCTGTGGCTGATCATGCCGAATCGCAGAGCGAACTAAGAAAAATCGCGCGGTTTAAACAGTCCCGAATTATACGGGCCGCTCGCGCAGCGCCGCGAAAACCCTCTGCACTTGCTGCTCGGTGGCCTCGAGCGATCCGGAATTGTCGATGACGAAATCGGCGGCTTTGATTTTTTCCTCGTCGGGAATTTGCGCGGCCATGCGGCGCGTTACTTCGGCACGGGCGGCGTCTTCTGGGATTCCCAAGCGGCGGGCGAAACGCTGAATGCGCTGTTCGGGATGGCAGGTTACCACGATCAGACGATCGAAACGGTCGGCCGCCCCCGCTTCGAGGATGAGGGCAGCTTCGACGATGGCGATGGCGTTCGGATCGCGGCGTCCGATGTCTTCCATCCATTCGTTTTCCTCAGCGATCACGGCAGGATGAACAATTTCGTTGAGTTCCTTGATGCGCGGAGGCGTGCCGCCGGAAGTGCTAGACGAAGTGCCAAATGCCGCTTCGGCCAAGCGCGGACGATTGATGCTTCCGTCGGGATTCAGGATTTCGCGGCCAAAACGGCGGACGACTATCTCATAGACTCGGCGGCCGGGCTCCATCAGCCAGTGCGCAACGGCATCGGCCTGGATCACGTGCGCTCCGAGTTTGACAAACATCTCGCCCACGGCAGACTTGCCGCTGGCGATGCCGCCAGTGAGGCCGATTCTTAGCAAGGAGCGCTCACGTTCTCGATACCCACCAGAAGTTTTCGTAGAGACGCGGCTTGCCGCGTCCCTTTCAACCACGCAAATGACGATGGAGCATGCGGAGACGGGGCAAGCCCCGTCTCTACACCGCAGCCAAAACGCCTCGCCGCAGTACGGCGGCCTTCACGGTGTTGGCCATCAGCATGGCGATGGTCAGCGGGCCCACGCCTCCGGGAACCGGCGTAATGGCGCCGGCGACTTCGGCTACTTCTGGGTGCACGTCGCCTACCAGGGTTGAGCCTTTCGCCAGGAACGTTTCCTCGCGCTTTTTGTTTCCGGCCTTGGTCCCGCCAAAGAAATAGTCGAATTCTTTTCGGTCGGTGATCCGGTTGATGCCGACGTCGATCACGGTGGCTCCGAGTTTCACATAATCGCGGGTGACCATACCGGCGCGGCCAATCGCGGCCACCAGAATGTCGGCGCGGCGGCAGACTCCGGGCAGATCTCGGGTCTTCGAGTGGCAGACAGTGACCGTGGCATTCTGATTCAGCAGCAGCATGGCGACCGGCTTGCCGACAATATCGCTGCGTCCGACGACCACGGCTTCCTGCCCGACAACCGGAATCTGGCTGCGCCGCAGAATTTCCATAACACCGGCCGGGGTGCACGGCACCAGACCGGGGCGCTGGGTGGAAAGGTAACCCACGTTCATGGGATGGAATCCGTCCACATCTTTAGCGGGATCGACCGCCAGCAAAACTTTCTTGGCATCGACGTGCGCGGGCAGCGGCAACTGTACCAGGATGCCGTCGATTTCATCGCGTTGGTTCAGATCAGCGATCAGTGCCAGCAGTTCTTCGGTGGTCGCGCTTTCGGCGGGCGTGTGTTGTTCGCTGTAGAGGCCGACTTCCTCGGAACTCTTCACCTTGCCGCGAACGTAAACTTCGGATGCGGGGTTGTGTCCCACGAGCACCACGGCGAGGCCGGGACGCAGTCCCGACGACGCCAGGCTTTTCACCTGGGCGGCGACTTCTGCGCGGATTTCGCTGGCTATTTTGGTCCCGTCGAGAATCCTGGCTGCCATCGTACCTCGCTTGGTGATGCGGCGATTTGAAAGCCGATTCTATCGCATTGGACCCCCTAGCGCTCCGGTGATAACGAATGATAACGAAGTTGTTTTTGAAGCTTCCGAACAGGGTTGTGCAGATTATGGCGCGCAACATTACAATATTGTCTCTATGATTTCGCAGGATCTGCTAGACGTGCTGGTTTGCCCCGTTTGCAGGAAGCCGGTGGTTCTGAATGCGGATGGCAAAAGCCTGAAATGCGGCGAATGCCGACGTGTGTACCCGGTTCAGGACGACATCCCGATTATGCTGGTCGACGCCGCCAGGATTGATGCCTGACGATTGCCGGGTGACGATTGGCGCGGCCCTGAACCCGCATCCCCAGGGACCCGACTGCGCTTCCGCCCGGGCAACTGGACCGACCAGCCGACAAGTTTGTTTTTTCCCGCAGCGAAACGACATTTAGTGTCAATCTGGCAACGTGTGCCGCTGTTTTGTCTTTTCCTGGCGACCGCGTGAATTCCCACAACCTTTTGCAAATTCTTGGGTTTTAAGAACTTGAGGCACCACAGAGCCGTGTCTGAGGTGTACCAAAGTTACGGCATTACGATTGCATGTAACGAATCCAGTTGCCGATGAATCTAACTGAGCAACGACAGGGAGGCCGAAGGGTGAGAATGGCCATGAAAGAGCAATTTACGGTGACCGAGCTGTGCGCCCTGCGCAACGACCTGATCCAGGGCGGCATGGTAGATTCCCGCGAAGCGGCCGAACTGCTGCAGGTTTTCCTGGCCGGGCGTGGCTATGGCGTTTCGCAGACGGCTGCGATCGATGCCGCCGGGCGCGTCGAAATGGCGGGCTGCTCTCTGCCGGTTCTACAGCGTGAATTGGAAGGCCTTGCACTGGTAATGTGATTGCGGGCGACAAAACACGACCGACTAATACATAGAGATAGGGAAGACGAGGTTAACGGGAAACTGATCTAGCTCAACTCAGCGATTGACGGTTTCTCAGCACGAAGCGCCGGGCGCAAACGCCCGGCCTTTTGTATTTAGGGGGCCAGTGCTAAGCGGGATTGCGCGCTGCCAATTTTCCTGTAGAGACGCGGCTTGCCGCGTCTCCGCGGACGCCGCAAACCGAGACGGGGCAAGCCCCGTCTCTACAGCGCTGGGTAGGACGCCAGTCGTGCGCCAGATCTACCGGTGTTGGAACTCGGGCGAGCCAATCACCAGCGCGGTCATGGTATTGAGGGTGCGCTTGGGATCGTCGAGCGCTTGCGCCGCCACCTGCGGGTCGTCGAGCTGGCGGATGAAGCTGCTGCTCGATCCAGTCGTTAACGTCGGTGTTCATGACCTTCTGCAAGTCCCCAGGCCACGGGCCAAAAGTCAGCCGGTTTAAAGCATGAAGGGCACGCTGCTCCTCGGTTAACTTGGCAGCGGGCAGTGGGGTTCGCTTGGGCGCAGTCGCGTGAGCGGAATCAGCGGCAGATTTGTGAGGGGCCGCCGATGATGTGGTTTGCTGCGCCAGCGCCGGCGGTGCGGTGAAAATTCGGAGCAGGCAGCAAACGAGTGCGGCATTGATCGGTGCGGCCTTCATAACGCGAACCTCATAGTGCGAACCTCATGCGCGAATCTCATAGCAGTTCTAACACGGTTGGGGCGCAAAGGTCGTCGTTGGGCGGCCGGAAATCCTCACGCAGGAAGCGCCTCAGTCCTCGGCACCCGATACCCTATGGCCACCGTTTTTCAGTACTTTCGTAACTCTCAGTGGGGCCGCTGATAGCGGTATTCTTACTTTGATTCTCCCCCCTGTTCTCAGCCAAATTTACATCAGGCGTAGTGCGGCTTGTCACCGCGAGGCGATTGCAATGGCGACGATGTTTGGCCGGTTTGAAATCCAGAGTGAGCTTTCGAAGTCCGAGACCGCCTTGATTTATAAGGCGCTGGACGCGGAAACCAACCAGGTTGTAGCGCTCAAGACGCAGAGTCTGGAGCCGCTTGGCGACCATGCGGACGGGTTTGTGGAAACGCTGATTGCCGAGGGAGAGAGCACGCGCGATCTCGTCGGCCAGAACATTGTCCTGCTTTATGGAGCGGGCGAGATTGATGGTCAGTTCTGCGCTGCGATGGAGTACATCCAGGGCAACAGCATCGCTACGATGTTGGCGCGTAAAGAAGGCTTTTCGATCTGGGATCTGCTCGACATCACGCGTCAGATTTGCGCCGGATTGGAGCAGGCGGCGGCGAAGGGTGTGACCCATTGTTCGCTCGAGCCCGCCAAGATCATGGTGCAGTGGGATGGATTGGTCAAAATCCTCGGCTACGGCATCTCCAACATGAGTTTGATCGAAGCGGAATCGGGAAAAGGGTTGGGCCGGCTCATGCCTTACTGTTCTCCTGAACAGATCCGCGGAGAAGCCATCGACCTGCGTTCAAACCTGTTTACCGTGGGCGCGATTCTCTACGAGATGGTGGTTGGGAAGCGGGCGTTCGATGACGCCGACGCCGATCCGGTCGCGCTGGTGGGGCGAATTGAGAATGAGATGCCGGCGAGCCCGTCGGCGGTGAATCCCAAGATTCACCTGGCAGTGAGCGCGCTGATTATGAAAGCGCTGGCGAAAGATCCGGCGGAGCGCTATCAGAGCGCACGCGAACTGGTGCAGGACCTGGAGAAGTGCAAGGACAACAGCAGCGGCAAGAAAGCCACCACGGAAGTGAAGAAGAGTGGGCCGACGAATACTGCCGTGAGTAGCGCCGATCGCGCGGCGGCGGCCAGCAAGTTTGTCACGCCGGCATCAAGCGCGGCCAGGCCGGAGGCTCCCGCGCCATCGGTTCCGCCGAGACCGGTTGCGCCAAAACCGGTTGCGCCAAAACCGGTTGCGCAAAAGCCGGCTGCTCCTATTCCGGTTGCTCCTGTAGTTTCTCCCAAGCCCGTTACCCCACGAATCGCGGAACCCGTTGCCGAGACCAAAGCCGCTGCAGCCGCCGCCGGCGCCTCGTCGACGTTCGGAGGCAGCGCGCCCGGTTTTGCTGAGGCGAATTTTGGCGCCAGCTCAGCTGCGAGCGTTACTCCGAGCTTCGACACTCCGAGCTTCGAGGTAAATTCTTCCTCGGACTTTGCCTCGACTTCCGATTCGCAATCCGACCTGAACGCCGCCGCGGAAGAGGCTGGGCGCTTCATCAGCGACTTTGAGCTGCATGTTCCTGAATCTCAGGCTGCGGCCAGCCCGGTTTTATCGGCGGCAGCGGTGGAGCAAGAGCCCAAGCGGCCCACGCCACGAGTCGCGGCGGATCCCATGATGTCGAAGTCAGCGCCGGCCTCAGCCTCAGCGACGACCAGTTTTTCCGACTTGGACGAGATGCCTCCGCTCAAGGAACCGGTTTTCGCGCCGTCCGCCCCCGAACCGCCGGAACCGTCGCAACCCCATACCCAAGTGCAGATCTACCCGAAGCTGGAAGAGAAACCGAAAATCCAGCCCCGCGAGGTCGCAGAGAAGGCAATGCATCAAATTGCCACCGTTCCTCCGCGGCTGATGCTCTTCTCGATTTTGGGCGCAGTAGGCGTGATTCTGATCGTAGCGCTTGCGGTCTTTTTTCATGTGCGCTCGGAAGATGACGAGTCGACGGCCGCTCCGCGGCCGACGAATGCCGCACACGCCACGTCGACATCCGCTTCAACGCAGACCACTGCTCAGACACAAGCGCCACCGGTAATCTCAAAACCAGCTCCGCCGGTGGCACCGATCGTGGACTCGCAACCGAACCTGAAGGTACGCCCGGCCGAAAAGCGCACCGCGAAAAACCGGCGCGGGCCGGCGCCCGCTCCGGCGCCAGTCGTCGTTACCGGCCAGGCGCTGATCGACTCCAGCCCGCAGGGGGCGCAGTTTCAGGTTGATGGAAAGAACGATCCGTCGTGGGTTACGCCGTATAACTTTGCCGACCTGAGTCCTGGCAAGCACATCATATCCGTGAGCAAGTCCGGCTATACCTCGGACATACGGTCGCTCGAGGTGGTTGCCGGCAGCAAGTCGTCTCTGATGGTCCATTTGGCGCCGGCCAATGCGCTGATGGTGGTAAACAGCACGCCACCCGCAGCCAACATCATCATCGATGGCAAGCCTACAGGACGAGTGACACCGGCGCAGTTCGCCGTGGAAAAAGGCACCCACACCGTTCTCTTGCGCAAGCAGGGGTACCTGGATGAGACGGTCACAGCCGACCTCGGTCCCGCGCAGAATTTCCAGTATGCGCCGGTGCTCAGGGCGCTCGGCAACGCAGGTGACATGCGGACAGTGGGCAAGTTCGACCACCTGTTTGGACGCGGCGGGGAGAACGCCGCCGGTATGGGTACCATCCTCGTTCGCACCCAGCCGAAGGGCGCACAGGTCGCCATCAACCAGCAGATTGTGGAGAAGTTGTCGCCAGTCAGCGTCATGGTCGGACCGGGGAACTACATTGTGGACATCACGCTGAGCGGTTTCAAGCCGGTCCACAAAGTCGTCAGCGTCGACAAAGGCGGCAAGACGCCAATCGACGAAATTCTCGAGCGGCAGTAAGCGACGCGACTGCTGTCCGGCGAGCCGTTATCACGACACGCTGAGTCACCGATTACCGATCACCGGCCAATCGCAACTCAAATGGAATATTCTCCCGCCCGCTCGCAGGAGTAGTAGCCTTCCAACCAGTCTGCTCCCGGGTTATGTGCCTCTCAGAGAAGTGATGTAAATCACAGTCCGCTCGTGCAGATAGGTCCAGAATAGGCGCAGGAATGAGGCAGTCAGATGATGTTGCCGCCGCCTAAGCCCGGCAAGGTGAGTTCCGAACTGCTGCAGGCGCTTCACGGGATCAAGTCGGTTCGGCGATTCGCCACAGGCGCCACTTTATTTCAGGAGGGTGCCGTCGCGACGGGTGTCTATCTGGTGGAAAGCGGCGAGGTTCGTATCCTGCTGCCCGACGGGCAGAATCAAAAGCAAGTCCTGGAGGTCGTCGGTCCTGGAACCATACTCGGGCTGAGTGAAAGCATGAGCGGGGAAAGGCATCGGATTACCGCCGAAGCGGATTGCCAAACCACGGCCGCATTCGTTCCGCGCGAGTTGTTCGTAGAGTTTTTGCGGGAACACGGCGATTTCTGTATGCAGGTGGTGCGCCTGTTAAGCGAAGATTTACACGCACTCTACTACAAATTCCGCAGCATCACCGCCCATCCCGGGCGTCCGCGGCACCGCCCTCTTGGAGAGCAGTTGAATTGAGCTATCAGCTCTCAGCTATCAGTTGTCAGTTACAACCTTCGATCCCCGCGTTGACCAAAAGGAAACACACGACTGCAGGTTCTGGTTTGGCTTTTACTGAGAACTGAGAACTGAGAGCTGAGAGCTGAGAGCTGCTCTTCTAATTTGCTTTGAAATTGACCGTGATCTGAGTCTGGATTTCGACGGGCGCGCCATCGAGATAGTAAGGCTTGTATCGCCACTGGCGTACGGCTTCGAGAGCCGCTTGGGCAAGAACCGGAGATCCGCTGAGTACCTTTGGATTCGTGACGTAGCCCTCTTTGTCAATCGTAACTTCGATCTGTACCGCGCCTTGAGTATGAAACCGAAGCGCTGCGGGCGGATACTGGGGCGTTACCTTCTTGATCAGAAGTCCCTGGGATACACCTTGGGAAATTTTTACCGCTACCGGTGCAGGCTGCGGAATATTTGCCGCTGCCGAAGACATCAGGCCATTCAGTTTGCTGTCGTTTGCGGATGCAACCACGACCGGGGGAGATACGGACTCCTCGTCCTGAGCCTGCTTTTTGGCAGGGGCGGCGTTCGACCTCACAACCATGGGCGCCGCATCGGCCTTCTGGGCGTCCGGTTCGGAGTTAGGGGCGGCGGTTGCACTGCCTGCAGCCAGGGTTGCTGCGACGTGAGTCACCGGAGATTTGGTGGCGCCGGTAGACGAATTGCCAGCCGCTGCCGCCGTTCTAAAGGAAGTTGAGGGTTGAGTGGTGATGCTGGCGGAGTCGGGCGTGGGTTTCGCAGGGGCCTCCACCGCAGAAGACATGGGCCGAATTGCGGGCTCCTGAGGCGCGCTGGCGGGTCGCGGAGTTGGAGCGGACTTAACCAGGTAGCCATAACCCAGATATCCGAGCGCGGCTATCGCCAGCACTGCCGCCGCTGCAATTAAAGTCTTTTTACTGCTGCGCGCGCCGCCGGAATCTTGTTCGCCCAAAGCCGCGAAGGTCGGGGCGTCGCTGCCGCCTGAACTGAAAGTTGGAGCCGGAATGGAATCGTCGTCGTGCACCGGGCCTGGCGAAGGCTCGGCGGGCTCCACTTCAACAATCCGGTTTTTGATGGTTGGCGGAACAGAGACTTCTTTGGCTGGCGCCGGAGCGGCGGCCGATCCAAGAACCGGGTTGAGAGCGGAACTTGCATTCGGGGTCGGCGCGGATGTGACGGCGCTAGTTACCGAGTAAGCTGACTTGCGTCTTTCGGGAGACGGAGCCGACGCGATCGCAATCTGAGTTTGCGCTGCGGGAGCTGACGCCATCGCTGGCTTGTCTTCCACTTTCGCGGACGCGGCCGCTGCTGGAATTTCTCCTAAAACCTCTGCCGGCATCGTCTTCGCACCGATCGCCGGGAGTGGCGCTTCCAATTCGCTCGCTTCGCGACGGCTCAACGGTGTAGCCGTCGCTGCTGCGCCCGGATTGGCAGGTTGAAATGAACTCTTAGCAGCAGCAGCTGCTGTGTTTGCGGGAATTGCCGGAGGTGCCATGCCCGCACTGGCGCCGGATGCGTCCGCACCTTTGCGCAGAAGTCCTCGCGCTACCCGAAGTGTTCCCTTGGCCTGCTCGACATTGATTGGTTTGGTGAGCACCAGATTGGCGCCCATGCGGTAGGCCTTGGCCACGCCCATTTGTCCTTCGGCCAAAGCGATGGCCAAACATCCCTGATTGAAGCTAGAATTTCTTGCGCTCTTGAAGAGCAAGGAAGCGTTCTGGTCGTTCTCGCTGTCTACGACCAGGGCGTCGTAACGCTGTGCCATCAACTTCTTGACTGCGGCAAAAGGTTCGTGCACCGCTTCCACGGTGAAGTCCAGTTCACCGAATACCTGAGTGACGACGCTTACCAGTTTTTCATCAGGGCAGAAAAGTAAAGCTTGGTAACCCATAATGAAGCCATCCTAGGTAATAGTGGTGTTACCGGCAAGTTACGTGGGTAATTGTCCTGCTGATTGCAATGGGACGACTTAGCAGAGTGCTGAAAAACTAAGTTTCGTATCGGGGTATCGCTTTAGCGATACCGCAAGTCGTTTGAAATAGGATGCCTTTTAGGGGCCGGGCATTTGCGATCACGGCTTTTGAAAGTCGACGATCACGACGGTCTGAAAGATCTGAGCTTTTCCGTCGCGCACGTACGGCCGATAGCGCCACTGCTTCACAGCTTGCATGGCTGCGGTTGCCAACGTGCCGTTCCCCTCGATCAAGCGCAGACCCTCAACTTTGCCGGTCTCATCTATGACTGCCTTAAGGAGAACCGTGCCGTCGGCGTGGGCTTCGGCGGGATATTTCGGCGGAGTGCTGTGAACCAGCCGGTTCTCCGCGCCCTTAGAAGAGAGAATGACCGCAGTGTTTTCTCCGGGCAGTGGGGCGCTGGAGGAAGTTGCCGCGGAATCACTCTTCTTGTCGCTCTTGGTATCACCGGGCGCGATAGCGATGGGCTTGGCGGTTTCAGGCTTGCTGGCGATGGTTGTAGTTGCGATCGCGGAAGCTGGCGTGGCTACTGCCGTGTTTGCAGCCAGTGGCTTTCCAGGAACGGTCTCTGCAGGGGACGTTGTCGCGGAGCCGGTAGTTGGACCAGCGGCTGAATTGATTGCGGAATCTGCAGCCGTCGCCGGCGATTGATTCGAATCGGTGGGCGATGGCGGAGCAGGTGCCGGCGTTGGGGCGGGAGCTAGTCGGGCCGAAGGCTTTGCCGGACTTGGCGCGGGAGTTGTTGCCATCCCGACGAGCCCCAGTACGCGGTCAATCTGCGGTTGAACGATCGGTTGAACGATGGCTCGAAAGCCGGGCTGATATGTCCATGCGGCATAGAAGCCGCCGCAAGCGACCACCAGCATCAGTACCGCGACCAGCGGCGTGCGCGTTTTTCGCGATCCTTGCGGATAGGACGAAAAAATCGGCGCATTGGATTTGGCCGTTGCTTGCTCGGGCGCTGCTTTGTCTAATCCTGTACTTGGTTTCTGCGCTTCGGGCTTCACCGCTTTTGCCAGTTGCGATTCTTCCAGTTCCGTTCTCTCCAGTTCCGCCAGCACCGGATCGTCGGAGGGCACAAGCGGCAGCGTGGATTTCGATTCCACCGGTGCAACTGGAATCGACTGTGGAGTCGGAGCTGGGGCATCGATTTCGTCCACGGCGGACTGCATCTTCGTCGTGAAAGCGGGCGCTGCGAGCGTCGCGGTTGAAGCGGCGGCTGCAACTGCCGTAGGAGCACTGCTCGGAAGGGAACTCGAAACGAAGCTCGGAGCGGGGTCGGCAAAGTTAGTCAGTTGCGAAGAAACGGCCGCTGCGGCTGCTGCCTGCGTGTGTTCCTCGGGTGGGGCCGTGGTGGTTACAGCTGCGGTCGCTGGCTGCACCGTGGAGCTCTCGTTTGCCGGAACAGTCTTTCGCACACGGCTGACTGCGGTGCGGATGGTGCCCCGCGCCTGATCTTTCGCGACCGGCTTGGTCAGAATCAGTTCCGCTCCCAGACGAAAAGCAGTGGGCAGACCGGCGCGGCCATCGACAATGGCGATGGGAACAGGATTGTTGCCATTTTTTCCGCGGCGGCAAACATCAAAGATCAGCTTGGCTGCCGGCAGATTTTCGCAATCGACCAACACCAGTTCGAAGCTTCGCGAATTCAGTTTTTGAGCAGCGGAGATTCCGTCCAGAGGACGTTCGCAAGTTACTGACATTTCTTCCAAGACGCCAGTTATTGCAGTAACTGCCTGGTCATCCGGCGATAACAGCAGAGCATGAGGCATGGCTCTTTCATGCTAGGAACCACCGTCGAAAGCCGCAAGTTACGGGAGTAAGCTGGGCGCGCTCTAGCAGTTCTACGGCTGCCGCTGGTTGCCTCCGGTCGCCGATTCCGGAGGAGGATAGACAATCGAACCACGGAAGGTAGACTTGTCGGCGGGGGCAAAATCGGGGAACGGCAACTGGCGCTGGTCCCGCCATTGCTGGACTTGCTGCTCGGCCGCGGCTGCTTTGTCCTTATCGAGGCCGGAATCCCGCGACATGTACAGCGTCTGGGATGGGAAGGCAAAGCCGCTGCCCGACTTTTTAACGACATCCATGATGCGCAGCAAAAGGTCTTCGCGGATGGCCGCGAATTCGTCGGCGTCGCGAGTCAGCACGTAGCTGAAGATTTCAAGCCGCAAGGCGAAGGCGTCGAAACCAGAAAAGCGAATGCTGGCGCTGTTGCTTTCGACTTTTGAGTGCTCGTACAACATGCGGCGGATTTCGGCCAGCAGATAGCGCAATTGATCGCCCGTGGTTTCATATCGGATGGCGAGCACTGGGTTGAAGAGAATTTTGTCGCGCCGGGTGAAATTTTCGATGTTCATGGTCGCGAGCGTGCCATTCGGAATGGAAAGCTCGGTGCGCGCATCGGTTCGGACGCGGGTGGAGCGCAGGCTGATGTCTTCCACGGTCCCAATGCGGTCGGCAAAGCGGCAGTAATCGCCGACGCGGATAACTTCGTCGGCTAGAACGGAGATTCCGCCAAAAAGATTCTCCAGTGTTTTTTGTGCGGCGAAGGCGATCGCAATGCCGCCAATGCCCAGGCCGGCGAGCACGGTGGTCAGGTTGAAACCAACGATCGCGAGGACAGCCAGAACGGCGGTGACCACCACCAGCGCTGTGAGCAAGCTCTCGCCCAGTACCATGAGGGTCCCCGTGCCGATGCGTCCCGCGTTGATGGCATGGATGCGCAGGCGCTGCATGGTGAGAGTGCTGACGCGGAGCAGAAACCAGAAGAAGCCGATGCAGATGAGAACTCTGATGGTCCGGGAGTAATAAAGACGTGGCAATAACGGCAGGCCGAGGTAGCCGGCGATCGCGCGGTGAGCCAGCGCGCTGAATGACACCAGCAGCGGCTTGGACATGCGGCTGTAGGAGTGAAGGTTGGGGCGATGTCTGAACTTGAGCCAGAGGCGGCGCGGAATCGCCAACAGCAAAACTATCGCCCAGCCAATCGCGATGGCCACGGGAATCGCGGCGAAAAGTGCGAGCCATTGCCAGAGCGGCATGCCCAGAAATACATTTCGCACCAGGCTCTGCGGGAGCTTGTTTTCGACCAGGTGAGACTCGACATCGTCATACAGCTCGGGGATCTTGCCGAGCGTCTCAGCAGAAAAAAGCCAGACTTTACCAGCGTTCGGATCCGTGACCCGAACCAGGACAACGGGAACGTCCGTATCGCCCGAGGAGAAATCTCCGATCGTTTGCTGGTCGGGGGTGCCGTAATCCGGGCTGCCCTCGGGCCTCGTGCTGATGTTCCGCACGCTGCCCACGAAGGCATTGTCCATGAGTACTTTCAACTTGCCTGCCACGTCGGGACCCTGAGACTGGCGGCGGGCGGCGCTCATTTGCAGGTAATCGGCGGCGGCTCTTTCATTTCCGTCCTGCGCGGCTTTCAGGAATCCAAGCACGGTTCCCGAAGGCGTTTCGCGTCCCAGCGGGTCGGCGGGTGCTGAAACCGGCGCCGGGGTGCCTGGCTTGAGCAGGCTGGTCACCTGGGCGACCAGCGATTGAGCCAGTACGTTGTGCTCCGAAAGGAAAACGGCAAGAATTAACAGCGCCAATTTTTTCATTGCAGACTTTGTGTACTCCAACGCCAAACAGGTAGCGCCGGCATCTTGCCGGCTGTCCCGAAAGCCTGCCCTGAGCTTGCTGAAGGGGCGTCTCGCCTTCGGCGCGGCGGGGACGCCCGCCGGACAGCCGCCGAGACGGCGGCGCTACGCCGCTTATCTCTTGGGGCGATAGATATCGGTGGCCTGTCCGTAGAAAACTTCCGATGCTTCCATTATCGTTTCCGATAGCGTCGGGTGGGGATGGATGGTCATGCCCACATCGGCCGCCAGCGCGCACATTTCGATGGCCAGCACGCCTTCGGCGATCAGTTCGCCCGCGCCCGCGCCCACGATGCCGACGCCAAGCACCCGCTCCGTTTTCGGATCGATGAGCAGTTTGGTGAGGCCTTCGGGCCGGTCGAGGGTGATGGCGCGTCCCGAAGCGGCCCAGGGAAATTTCGCGACGGTGATCTCGCGTTCTTGTTCTTTAGCCTGTGTTTCGGTTAGCCCGGCCCACGCGATCTCGGGATCGGTGAACACGACCGCGGGAATCGCGTTCGGTTCAAAAGCAACCTTGTGGCCGGCGATAGCTTCAACGGCGGTGCGTGCCTCGTGCATCGCTTTGTGCGCCAGCATCGGCTCTCCAGCGACGTCGCCAATCGCGTAGATGGTTGGATCGGCTGTCTGGCGCTGCCCGTTGATTTCGATGAATCCCTTCTGGTTGACTTTCACTTTCGTTTTGTCGAGCCCGGGGATCTCGGAATTTGGCCGGCGTCCGACCGACATCAGCACGCGGTCGAACACCTGCTCATTTTCTTTCACGTTGGGACCGTCGAGAGTGACACGAATGCCGGTCTTCTCATCTTTGAGCGACTTGACCGTGGTATTCAGCAAGATTGCTGAGAAGAGTTTTTCCAGACGCTTGTGCAGCGGGAGCACCAGGTCGCGGTCGGCGCCGGGCAGCAAGCCGGGCATCATTTCGACGCACGTCACCTTGGTCCCGAGCGTGGCATAGACCGATCCGAGTTCCAATCCGATGTAGCCGCCGCCGATGACAAGCAGAGTTTTCGGAATATCGGGCAGATCGAGAGCCCCCGTAGAATCCATGAGACGCGGGCTGTCGAGTTTAAGGTTGGGCACCACAGTCGGACGCGAGCCGGTGGCGATGATGATTCGGTCGAAGGTCAGGTTCTCCTCGCCAGCGGCTGCGGTCTTTGTAACTTTCAGCGTGGTCGAATTCACGAAGGCCGCTTTGCCCCGCACGAACTCGACTTTGCGCTGTTTCGAGAGCTGTCCAAGCCCGCCGGTCAGCTTGTTGACGACACTCTCTTTCCATCCGCGGAGTTTGTTGAGATCAACTTTGGGCTCGCCAAATTCGATGCCCCAGTTCTTAGCCTGCTCGGCTTCTTCGAGGAGCTTGGCCACATGCAGCAGCGCCTTGGAAGGAATGCACCCGCGATAGAGGCAGACGCCGCCCGGATTGACTTCCGGATCGATCAGCGTAACTTTCATGCCCAGGTCGGCCGCGAGAAATGCAGCAGCATAACCGCCAGGTCCACCACCGATTACTGCCACACGAAGATTCGATGTGTTCGTCATTTCGTTAGTGTCCTCAGTCCTATAAACTTAGCCGCTCCCAGCGAGAGCTTCAATCGCAGAGGACGCAGAGTGCGCGGAGAAAATAATAATGGTAAAAACCCTAAGCTTAGTGGCGGCGTGCTGAACTCGAGCACTCAGGTACTGCAACACAGAAAAAGAAATTCTCTGCGAACTCTGCGTCCTCTGCGGTGAAAAAGCTCTCATCCCTGCACCGACAGCAAGAATGGCTGCTCAAACGCTTCCGCGATCCAGCGCAGAAAGCGCGCGGCGTCGGCTCCATCGATCAACCGGTGATCGTACGAGAGGGAGAGCGGAAGAATCAAGCGCGGCTCGAACTTAGATTCATTGCTCACCCACTCCGGCTCCATGCGCGAACGCGACAGGCCGAGAATGGCGACCTCGGGATGATTCACGATCGGAGAAAATCCCGTGCCGCCGATTCCGCCCAGATTGGTTATGGTGAAAGTTCCGCCTTCCATCTCTTCAGGAGTGAGCTTGCGCTCACGAGCCTTCTTCGAGAGCTGCGTCATCTCCGCCGCCAGCTCAACGATATTTTTCTTGTCTACGTCGTGAATCACCGGCACCAGCAGACCGCGGTCGGTGTCCACCGCAACCCCAATGTTGATGTACTGCTTGTAGATGATTTCTTCTTTCGCCATGTCGATCGAGGCATTGAATTGTGGAAACACCTTCAGGGCCGACGCGCATACTTTCAGCGCAATCGCCGTCACCGTCATCTTGCCGCCCGCTTCTTCCGCGCGTGGCGCGAAGCGGGCGCGCAACTGTTCGAGTTCGGTGATGTCGGCGCGATCCTGTTGCGTGACATGCGGAATCGTGTTCCATGCCTGGCGCAGATGCTCGGCGGTTCTGCGTCGCACTCCGCGTATGGAAACCCGTTCGGTCTTGCCCCACTTGGCGAAATCCGGAAGTTCGGGTTCAACGAAGCTGCCACGCGGAGCTTGCGCCGCCGCTGCCATCGTCAAAAGTGCATTCTTGGCGCTTAGTTTCACATCGTCTTCACTGATGCGTCCGCCCGGCCCGCTGCCTGACACACTGCGAATTTCAACTCCGATTTCGCGCGCCAGGCGACGCACGTGGGGCGCCGCAGGAATGGGATCGTGGTCTGTGCCGGCAACTTTGCCCAGTTGCACGGGCATGCTGAATGCCGGTGCCAGCGCTTGCGGTTGATCCGGCGGCAACGCCTGTTCTTCGGTTTTGCCCTCGGCGCGCATGGCCAGCTGAAACGCGAGCCGCGCCGCCTGTTGTCCGGAGATGTGTTCCACGGGTTCGTGCTTGCGCGCGGGCTCGGCTGCGGCGACTACGCCGCCCTCCAAAGTAAAAATCACCTCGCCAACCTTAACCTTCTGGCCCTCTTTGACCTTGACCTCGCGCACTACACCGCCGATCGTGGACGGAACTTCGATGACGGCTTTGTCGGTCTCAAGTTCCATCACCGGCTGACCTTCCGCAACGCTCGCTCCCGGCGCGATCATCAAGCGCACGAGATCGCCGGAGTCGATGTTTTCTCCGAGTTCGGGCAGCTTGAATTCGCTGGCTGCAGACGCCGTCTGTGCCGCACTCGCCGCGGCCCGAGGTACGACCGAGGAAGCTGGTTCGGACTGAGCTGTAGATGCGCGAGGCGCGCGGGGTGAGCTTGCAGCCGGGCTTGCAGCCGGGGTGGGCGTGGCGGCCGCTTTTGCCGCAGCCTTCGTCCCCGCTCCATTTTCAACCGTGAAGATGACCTGCCCCACCCGCAGCTTGTCGCCTTCTTTGACACGGATTTCGCCGATGGTGCCTGCCACCGACGAAGGCACTTCGACGACTGCTTTGTCGGTCTCGAGTTCCATCACCGTCTCGCCTTCGGCGATGCTCGCGCCGGGCTTGATCAGCAGGCGGACCAGGTCTCCGCTTTCGATATTCTCGCCCAGTTCGGGCAGTTTAAACTCCGTTGCCATTCCTTACTTTCCCTCTGGCTCGTTCGCCCTAACTGGTGGCCGGGTTACGTTTTTCCGGATCGATGCCCAGATCGCGGATCGCTTTTTCCAAAATTTTCGCGCTGACTCCGTCGACACTGTCTTTCTTCGCGCCGGCCTTATCGCCCGACTTTTCGCCCGCTAGCGCATGAAGTGTAGCGAGCACGATGTGCTTGGCGTCCACTTCGAAAAAATCGCGCAGCGATGCACGATTCTCGCTGCGCCCGAAGCCGTCCGTGCCGAGCGACACCAGCTTGCCCGGAACCCACTGCGCGATGCTGTCCGGCAGAACCTTCATGTAATCCGATGCCGCAATAAACGGGCCGGATGCGCCCTTCAGCGTCTGGGTGACGTAAGGCACTTTTGCTTTCTGTGTAGGGTGCAGCATGTTCCAGCGCGCACAGTCGGTTGCTTCGCGATAAAGCTCCTTGTAACTGGTCACGCTCCACACGTCGGCGGCAACGCCGTATTCTTTTTCGAGAATCGCCTGCGCCTTCAGCACCTCGAACATGATCGTGCCGCTCCCCAGCAACTGCGCGTGCAGTTTTGCGTTTTTCTTTTCGGAGCTCTTGTAGCGATACAAGCCCTTCAGAATACCGTCCCGAACGCCCGGCTGACTGGGCATCTCGGGCATGGGCAGCGGCTCATTAGTGACCGTCAAGTAATAGAAGATGGATTCGCCGTCGACGTACATGCGCTTGATGCCATCCTGAATGATGATGGCAATTTCGTAGGCGAACGCGGGATCATAAGCCCGCAGGTTCGGCACCGAAAGAGCGAGCACGTGACTGTGTCCGTCCTGATGCTGCAAGCCTTCGCCCGCCAGCGTCGTGCGTCCGGCTGTGCCTCCGATCAGAAAACCACGACACCGCATGTCAGCCGCCGCCCAAATCAAGTCTCCGATGCGCTGCAGCCCGAACATGGAGTAATAAATAAAGAAGGGAATCGTGTTGATGCCGTGATTGGCATACGCGGTGCCGGCGGCGATGAACGAGCACATCGATCCCGCCTCGGTGATGCCCTCCTCCAGAATCTGTCCGTTTTTCGCCTCCTTATAATAAAGGAGCATATCCATATCGACCGGCTCATAGAGCTGGCCGACGTTGGAGTAGATACCAACTTGGCGGAAGAGTGCTTCCATGCCGAAAGTTCGCGCTTCATCGGGAACCACGGGCACAATGAAGCTTCCCACCTCCGGGTCGCGCAGCAACTTCGAGAGCATGCGCACAAAAACCATGGTGGTCGAAGCGTCGCGACCCTCGGTCCCTTTGTAGAATTCTTCAAAGATCGCTTCAGAAACGGGCTTGAGCGGCGTGGCGCGCACTTTGCGCACTGGCATGTATCCGCCCAGTTGCTTGCGGCGTTCCTGCATGTACTTAATTTCCGCGCTGTCGTCGGCGGGGCGATAGAACGGAGCATCGTGCAGTTCGCCGTCTGGAATCGGGATACCGAAACGCGAACGGAAAATCTGCAATTCATCGTCATTCAGCTTTTTTTGCTGATGCGTAATGTTTTTGCCTTCGCCCGCTTCGCCGAGTCCGTAGCCTTTGATGGTCTTGGCGAGAATGATCGTGGGAGATCCGATGTGGTCAACCGCTGCCTTATACGCGGCGTGCACTTTGATCGGGTCGTGACCGCCAAGGCGCATGCGCGCGAGCTGCTCGTCCGAAAGATGCTCGACCATCTTTAATAGCCGTGGATCGGTGCCGAAGAAGTTTTGTCGAAAATAAGCCCCGCTTTCGACGAAATATTTCTGATACTGCCCGTCGGTGATTTCGCCCATGCGCCGGACGAGCAAGCCGTCGCGGTCGGCCTGAATAATCGGATCCCAATCCGTGCCCCAAATCAGCTTGATGACGTTCCATCCCGCGCCGCGGAAAATCGCTTCCAGCTCCTGGATGATCTTGCCGTTGCCGCGGACCGGCCCATCGAGGCGCTGCAGGTTGCAGTTGACGACGAAAATAAGATTGTCGAGCCGTTCGCGCGAAGCCAGCGTAATCGAGCCGAGCGCTTCCGGTTCGTCCATTTCGCCATCGCCCATGAATGCCCAAACCTTGCCGCCGGTCGAGGTTTTCAATCCGCGATTTTCCAGATACTTGATGAACCGCGCATGATAAATAGCCTGAATCGGCCCCAGCCCCATCGACACGGTAGGAAATTCCCAGAACTCGGGCATCAGCCAGGGATGCGGATACGACGACAGTCCACCGCATGGTTTCAACTCACGTCGAAAGTTCTCCAACTTTTCTTTAGGGATGCGGCCCTCAAGGTAGGCGCGGGCGTAAATTCCGGGCGCCGCGTGTCCCTGAAAATAGACAATATCGCGGTCGCCAGATTCAGTGGATGCCTGAAAAAAGTGATTGAACGCGACCTCATAGAGCGTCGCCGCAGACGCAAAAGTGGAAATGTGCCCGCCGATGCCTTCCTGAATCTTGTTGGCGCGGACGACCATGGCCATCGCGTTCCAGCGCACCAGGCTCTTGATGCGCCGTTCCATTTCCTGGCTGCCGGGAAATGGCGGTTGTTGCCGCGAAGGAATCGTATTCTGGTAAGGAGTAGTAGCCGAAAACGGCAGGTTGATCCCAGCCTCGCGCCGGGCATGAAGCGCCAGTTGCTGCAAAAGCCGTCCGGCACGCTCCGGTCCGCCGTGAGAGAGCACATAATCGAGCGAGTCCAGCCACTCCCGCGTTTCCAGGACTTCGATTCCGTTCGTCTTTGTCTGCGCACCAGTCTGCGTCGGATGCGCCCCAATCGGTTGCGTCTCAGTCTGCTGCGCCTCAGCCACGTTGAACCACCCCACGGAAGGATTGCGAGCTTCCATCATAAAGAATTGAGAGGAATTTTGCTGGAGCCTGTTCAGTCGTGCCGCAACTGCTGAAAAACTCAGCTTTTGGCTGCGCTTGTTTTGGTGCGGTGGGTGCCCCATCCTTGCGCGTTTTTTTACGCAAGGGAGGTGATTGCGGCTTTTTAGCCGAGGGGAGTCTGTCATCCAAACCGGTCGCTCTGTTCTATTGGCGTCCAGCCCCCCTATAAGTCTTTGACTTCATTAGACCGAAGGTAAGGGGGTCTAAACTTAGAGCTGACAGCTGAGAGCTGATCCCTCAGCATTCGATTCCGCCGACGAAAGTTCGCTGCACTTCTCCCTGCGAGTTGAGCACAACAAAATCCGCATCCGCTCCCGCAGTGAGAATGCCCTTATTCGCAAAGCGCGCCACTCGCGCCGGATTCCGGCTGGCTGCCGCGACGGCTTGCGGCAAATCCCATTCCGCAAAGCGCGCCAGATTTTGTACAGCGCGATCCATGGTCAAAACGCTTCCCGCCAGTGAGCCGTTTCGAGTGCACTTGCCCTCGCGGACATCGACTTCAAAAGCGCCAAGGCGATAGCGTCCGTCGGGCATGCCGGTCGCAGAAATCGCATCCGTGATCAGCACGGTTCGCTCCGGTCCCTTAGCCTCGGCGATGAGCTTTACGATTGCCGGATCGAGATGAATGCCATCGGCGATGAGGTCCGCGCTCACGCGGCGATCGGTGAGCACCGCGCCGAGAATCCCGGGATTGCGATGATCCAGAGTGTTATGACTCAACGGACGCATGGCATTGAATGTATGCGTAGCGTGCCGCGCGCCCGCCGTGATGCCGCGTTCAGCCGCCGAGAAATCCGCATCGGAATGTCCTAGGCTGACACAAACACCGCGCTGCGCGGCTTCCGCAATGACGTCGGGCGCGCCCTCCAATTCGGGAGCAATCGTCATCATGCGAATCCGTCCGCGTGCCGCCTGCCACAATTGCTCGAACAAAGGCAGCGTCGGAGCCAGCAGATATTCCGGCGGATGTACCCCTCGCCGCGCATGGCTGAGAAACGGCCCCTCCAGATGGATTCCGAGGGGAAGCGCTCGACGCTTGTCTTGCACATTCGATGCGCGATCTTGTTCTCGTTGCTCAATCGCATCCGCCAGCCGTTCCAGCGCCCGCAAAGTTGACTCCATCGGAGCGGTAACCGTGGTTGGGAAATAGCTCGTGACTCCATGCCGCGCGAGCAACTGTTCAATCGCCGGCAATGCATCGGCGCGATCGTCCATAACGTCACATCCAGCGCTGCCGTGAATATGAAGATCAACGTAACCGGGCGCGATCCCACCGTCGCCGAAATCGGATAGAGAAACTGCGGCAGGAAGCTGCCGTGTGTTCCGAGCGGAAATCTCGAGGATGCGCCCGTGCTCGACAAGCATCAGAGGATGCTTAACGGCGTCCGTCGGAGTCAGGAGGCTCCCAGCAGTAAAAGCCAGCATAGATACATCTTAATAGTGAGAGAAGCGACGATGGCCAAGATTGTAGCAGGCTCAAGCGTGCATGCCCGGCAAGTAAGAGGAGACGGCCCCACAGTGAAACAATCGATGCAATCGGCGAACTTCCAACATAGCCGACGCAAGAAACGAGCCCCCGCGGGAATCATTGTGGTCGTCCGCCCAAAGTTAGCGAGTCCCGCCTGTTGTCAAGGAAACAGCGGTTGATTTCAAATCTTCCAATAACTTATCCATGCTGTAACTGTCGACTGTTAACCAAGGACAAGTGTCTGGCTTCCACCTATCGTCAGAGGAAGCAGCCAGAAGTGTTTCGACGAATGTCATGACCGCGTCTTCATCGGAGAACCCTAAGGCCTCCAGTTGGCTGTGCGCAACGATTACAGCTACCTCAATGCGAAGGCGGCGGGAATGCCCGATCAATTCCACATCGAAAGACGTGCCATTGATCGCGGGCTGGCCCGTTGCATCGCTGGTTTCACCAATCCGTAAATCTAGCCTACTCTCCAATCTTGGCTGGACATAACGCCTCCAAAATGATTTGCTCCAGTGGTTTCATTCACTGTGCCACTTGCTGGAGCCGATTCTGGTTCTTGGCCTGATGCTCACGTGCCCACTGTGCGATGTCCGCGACGGCCGCTACGGCAGCGGCGATATCCGCCTCGGTGTTGAACGCTCCCACAGAGAACCTGACTCCGCCGTCTGTTTCCTCGATCCCGAGCTGCCTGTGTACAAGCGGCGCGCAATGCAGGCCGGTGCGCGTCGCAATGCTGTAGTCGACGTCGAGCATGACCCCCACATTAGCTGGGTCGACACCTTCCAGGTTCATGAGAATGGTCGAGAGATGGTTGTCGAGATTGTCGCAGCCATAGAGCTTAACGCCCTCGATGGTGCGCAGGCCGTCGACGAGTTTTCTGGCAAGCGCCATTTCCTGCCGGTGGATGTTCGCGACTCCATGCGCATCGAGCCAATCCTGTCCGGCCCACAACGACGCCACCCCCATCATGTTGGGCGTTCCGTATTCCAGGCGCCATGGATAGTCGGTCAGGTGATACGGGTCCGCCGAGCGCACGCCCGTGCCACCGCTGCGGACTTGGCGAATCTCGACGTGCTTGCGCACCGAGAGCCCGCCAATTCCCATGCTTCCCATCAGGGCTTTGTGCCCGGTGAAGGCGAGCACGTCGATGTTCATCTTTTTCATGTTGATGGGAATTACGCCCGCGGTTTGGGCGGTATCCACGACGAAGGTAAGATCGTGTTCGCGGCAAATCGCCCCGATCTCTGGAATCGGTTGAACCGTGCCGATGACGTTCGACCCGTGATTCACGATAACGACGCGCGTGTTTGTGCGTATCGCCTTACGCACAGCGTCAGGCTCGATGAATCCCTGCGCGTTAAATGGCAGGTAGGTGGCTTCGGCGCCATAATCGCGCACCATGTGGTTGACGGGCCGGATCACGGAATTGTGTTCGAGGTTGGTAGTGATCACGTGGTCGCCCTGGCCGACCAGTCCGGGAATCGCGAGGTTGAGCGCATCGGTCACGTTATAGCCGAACACCAGGCGCTCGGGGGCGTCTTCATCGCCACCAAAGAATTTGGTGAGCCGCTTACGAGTTTTGTCCAGCAGCGAGCCCGCCTCGACCGCCAGATCGTAGCCGCTACGGCCGGGATTCACGCCGTGCGTCCGAAAAAACTCGTCCATGAATTTGTATACACCCTCTGGCTTGGGCCAGACGGTGGCTGCGTTGTCGAAGTAGATCAATCGTTCTTCCATGTTCACTCCGTAAGAAAGCGGATGGATACTCGATTTCAGTGAAACTCCCACTTGATGTAAGGCTTCTGTAAGTCGGTCATCGCGTTCACAATAAGTTCCACGAGACCGCCGTATAAGATGCCTGACTTTTTCCAAACTCCGTAGTAGTTAAAGAGGTCACGAAACTGTCCTTTGCAATTCGAGCAGGGGGCGCATACGTATTTCTTCGTCTCCGGCTCGGGACAGTCAGCGAAGGCTTCCAGAATCTGCTTCAGTTTGGTTCGGCCGGCGACTAGAAATCGCCAGTCTTCGAAGTTAAAGGACGACATGATGGCAAAGCCGGAACCGCCGCCGCAGCAGTAATTCTCCACGCCGTGGGGCGTCATTTCGCGAAACTGCGGGCAAATCACCTTCAGGATGTCGCGCTGCGGCTTCACAACGCCCATCATGCGGACCATATTGCACGGGTCATGCAACGTGACCGGGAAAGCATTCCGCGCGGGGTCGAGTTTGAGCCGGCCGCTCAGCACGATGTCGCGCAAGAAAGTCATGGAACTTTCGCGAGGAATGTCGAGATCCTTCGGGAAAAGCCGGTCGGCGGTGACCATGGAGGCCTTATGCGCGTGTCCGCATTCTCCCAGGACGATCTTCTTCACGCCGAGTTTCTTGGCCGCTTGCACCTGCCGAACGGCGACTCGCGCAAACTGGGCGTCGTCGTACCACAGTCCGTAATTCACGCTGTCGTAGCCGGCGAGATCGCTCGACATCGTCCAACTGATGCCCGCAGCCTCCAGGATGATAGCGAATGCCATGGGGTTTTCCGGCCAGGCGTTGATTTCTCCGGCGTTGTGGATCAGGAGAACATCCGCTCCTGGCTTGTCCCACGGCGTATGGATGTTGAGGCCGGTCTGCTCGCGAATCTCATCGTCGAGAAACTCGATGGTGTCTTTCACCGAGCGCGGTTTCAAGCCGGTGCTTGACCCCACGCGGAGTTGCATCACCGATCCATTCTCATGAAGTTCCTTGGGAGCGATGCCCAGTTTCATGCTGAATAGCTTGCGAAGTTCGCGCGTGAGAAGCGCATTGTCCACGCCCATCGGGCAGGCCTGCGCGCAGCGGCGGCAAAGGGTGCACCGGTAGGACGATTCGAGCAGCCGGAAAATCGTGGTGGCGTTGACTTCGATGTCTTCGCCCTTCAGCTTCGCGAGCAATTTGCCGCCGGGCTTGGCGTACTTTTTCACGATGCGGCGAAAGACTTCGCTGCGAAATGTCGGGCGATAGACCTCGTTGCGGCCGCTGGCCGTGTAGATCGGGCACGCTTCGACGCAAGTCTGGCAACGGGCGCATTGGTCGAGCGACAGCATGAGCTGTTGCAGAAACGCCCAGTTGTCATCGGGCGAGAGCAGGCGGTCCAGCCCGGCGATGAAGCGTTTGATGAGTTGTTGTTCTTCTTCTTCAGTCTTTGGCCGGGTCATGCCGACAGCGAGGAAGCCGTCGAGCGAGCGGTCGCAGTTCGCACGAGCCTTATCGGTGAGACGCTTGCGCGGTGGTGACGCGTCAAACCCATCATAGGGAGGGGGAAGCGGGACCATGCGCTCCTGGACAATCTCGCTGAGCCGGTCCGCCGGACGCGCTATGTCTTCGATCTTAAGCATGATCATGTCCGGTTCTTCCCGGCTGCCCGCTGCTGGATGCCACGTTGGCCCACGATTGCTCAGACGCGTCGTGGATGTGAGGAGCTCGCCAGAGTACACGTCGCGACAGGTTCTTGGCGATGGCTTTTCGTCCACGTTCGTCGAAGCGGGCCGGCAAGTCGTCCCAGCGTACGCCATGCCACGTAAAGTACTTCATGTACATATGCGTCATGTGGGTGAACGGGAAATAGACGAGGAAAAACGCAACCAGTGCGAAATGACAATATGTGGCCGCCGAGTAAGCTCCCGTTGCGTGTCGCCAATTTACGGCATCGGCGAGGGCGGTGACCAGCCCGCGATTTGGATTCATCAGGGCGATGAGGCCGGTGCCAAAGATCGCAGCCATTAGACAGAGATTGAAGATCGTCGCGCGCGTGGTGAAGCCTTTCAGTCGGGAATTGAACATCCGCGTGGCCAGCAATCCGAGACTGCCGATTCCACCGAGCGTGCATGCGGCAACGTACCCGGCAAAGGCAGCATTCAACAGAAGCGTTCGTCCGAAAACAAGATGAGCACCGATCGCGGAGACGGTAACGGTCGTCGCGGCTGAGGCCATGTAAAGATAGAGCCCCCAGTGCAACAGCAGCGACCAGACCCACAGAGCGCGAAAATTCTCAAAAACCCCTCGCAGAAAAAACACTTCCTTCAGCATGAAGGCCACCTCGCCGCCGTGGCCGGTGTCGACGGGCTTGGTCCACCACTCCGTCTCCTCGAAATAGGAGCCACCGTAGCGCTGCCTATCTCGCGGACCCTTAGGAATGGGATAGAGATCCCAACGGAGGTGGACAGGCATGAGCATCGCCTTCACCACCCGGCAGAGGTTGCCGAGCACGAACACCAAAATCGCCGCACTCAGCGCGAGCGTAAGCGGAGGCATGGGGACTCCTGGCTACACGCAACCTGTCGGTTTCGGCAGGCCCGCCACTTTACATGCGCCCTTGGCTGGTCCGGAAGGAAAGAGGTCGAAAATCTGCCTCAAGTTCAGCTGTGTTTCTTTGCAAATCCTGCGGACCATGGGCGCGATATCGTTTTCCTTGTAATACGCGCGAATGTAGTCAATGACTTTCCAGTGGTCGGGTGTTAGCGTCTCGACGCCATCCGTCGCGGCGAGCGCGCTTGCCATCTCTGGATTCCAGCGTTCCGGCTCCTGTATGAAACCGTCGTCATCCACCGGAACTTCGATTCCCTGCCAAACAAATACGTCCATCGGGCCTTTCCTCGGAAGAGGGTTGCCTCGGCGCATCCGAGGCAGGACGCATCCTAGCGTCGAACCAATAGTAAGGACGCCCAATCCTCAAAATACATAGCGGAGTTACGGATATTAGAGAAGTTCACGAAACGAAATGGAAGTTAGACTTCAGAATGCTTCTAGATCATTTGGCCTGCCACCATCCAGCAGGCCGTGGGAAAAATGAAGGCTTCGTGTCAGGGCATCGCTTTAGCGATGCCGCGATTCTCCGGCAATTAAACGCCTCTTTAGCGGCAGAACCGAAGTTCGATTCCGCAACCTGCCTAGCGAAACGCAGGGCGAGCAATCAGATCCTGAGACTCGCCATCGGGTTTGACGATGTTTCCCCACGCCAGAGCAGTCGAGAGGACCATCAAGGTTGTGGTGGCCACGTACGGCATCAGCGCATCCAGTAAGCGTTCCAGATGAGCAACATCGGAGACGGCTGTTTTGAGCAGAAATGAATCCGCACCGGTGACCCGATGGCACTCCAACACTTCGGGTCGGCTGGCAGCGAGCTTCATGAAGTGAATGAGGTTCTCGCCGCTGACCTTGACTGTGATGAACGCCAGAATGGGAAGCCCAGCCTTGGCCGGATCGATCTGCGCGCGATAACCCAGAATGATTCCCGCCTCTTCCATCTTGTGGACTCGCTCCGTAACGGCGGGCGTCGATAATCCGACCCGCCGGCCCAATTCGGCAAACGCGATGCGGGCATTCTGCTGTAGCTCGCCCAAAATCTTCCAGCCAATCTCATCGAACAGATGCTCAGTTTCGTTTTCTTTCATAGGGGTCACCAACGCGGCGCGAGGCCGGTCGCAGGATCGGGATGTATCACTTCAATGAAAAACGCTTCCGCAAAAACTCGACGAGGCCAATTGTAGAGCACCTGCCGTGAACAGGTACAAGGACTTCGACACGACGCGGCTACCGCAACTTCAAATCACGGTTTGCGCTGGCATATCGCCGGCATCTTGCGGCCTGTTCCATCTTGTGAACACGCTCGGTCACCGCGGGGGTGGAGAGTTCCACGATGCGGCCGAGCTCTGCGAACGGCATGCGGGCATTCTGCTGCAATTCGCTCAAGATTCTCCAGCCGATATCGTCCAGCAGAAGTTCGATGCCTTGTTGTTTTTTCCTGCTAATTCCCGATGCGACAGATGGTTTGCTAAGCCTGGCTGACACTCGGCTGCGAGTCATAGCATCGGGCCAGGTTCGTGCCGTGGCCCGCGCGGTCACGGGAGGTTGTGCTCACTATTACTGTGTGCTGATGAAATGTGAGCAATACTGGTTCGTTGCCCCAAGGTACGGGAACGGCGGTTACTTGCATCAACGCGACCACGGCCAAGGTGCCAAGCTCAGCAAAGCGCGATGGAAATTGCGCGTTGGCTTGAGCAACAACCTGAGGTCAGTGCGGTCCTTTACATAGGGTTGGAATCCCACTCACAGCATGAACTGGCCAAGCGGCAGATGATAGGCTTCGGTTCCATGATCGGCTTCGAACTGAAGGGTGGAATGAAGGCCGGACGTCTGCTGATGGATCACGTCCGAGTAGCCACCCTGGCCGTTTCGCTAGGCGGCGTAGAGACGCTTATCGAACACCCGGCGTCGATGACACACGCGAGCATATTGCGGGAAGATCGGCGTGCGGCTGGCTACAGCGATGGGCTCGTGCGGTACTCGGTCGGCATCGAAGATGTGGAGGACCTGATCGCTGATCTACGTCAGGCTCTCAATGTCATCGCCGAAGCTCCAGACGCACCAGATCAAGAGAGTGCCGGTTCTTTTGTGAACGTCCAGTCCTGAAGCAGTCCGCCCAGACTCTTGAAGACAGCCCCCTGAGAGTCAGTGCGATGAGTCATGTCCAGTCGCCGAAACCGCAAGATTGATCGAAGGCAAATGGACAACTCAGATTATTCGGGACCTGATGACAGGTACGAAACGATACTCCGAATTCATTGGGGTTGTAGGAGAGCTTTGACCTCCCGTTCAAAAACCGATATATCCGTCGAGCCAATGTGTTTGGCTTCGATTCGGCCATCGCGGCCTACGAGGAAAGCGATCGGCAAGCCGAGCACTCCCCCGTAAAGTTCACCAATCTTCGCGTTGCCCATGCCAACCGGATAGTTCATGTGGAAGCGCTGGTAGAAGTCGCGGACGGGGGCAGGCCCGTCGTCCATGGAAATGCCAATAATCTGAAAACCCTGATCCCGGTATTTATTTTGCAATTCCACGAAATGTGGGATTTCTTCCCGGCACGGGTCACACCAGGTTGCCCAGAAGTCGAGGAGAACTACTTTGCCCCGATAGGCGGAGAGATCGAGCGTTTGTCCCGTCAGTTCGGGAAGCGAGAATTCAGGAGCCAGCGGATGCTTGGCGATATTCCCAACACCGGCGCCCGAGAATATAACACGATGCCGATTCAGGAAAAACAGTCCCATCGCGACTGCGATGGCCGCGGTGGCGATGAGAATCTTCTTTCCCGGTGTTGTCCTTGATCGAAGCAGCGTCGCCGGCACTATTCTCCCTTGGCAATCGGATAGCCTTTATCCACCCAGTTCGCGCCAAAATTATCGGGGATATAGAGCACCTTCACGTTGGTAAAGCCCATCGCATGGAGCGCGTCGTCGGCAGGCTTGACGGTCGGACAATGGCTCCATGGGCAACATCCGCAATAGATAACGATGAACTTGCGTCGGGGCAGAGTCTCCACACGTTTACGCAGCTGCTGTATACCGATCTCGCTAGAAGCAGGGCCGATGTACTCGGAACCAGGGATATGCGCCTGCTCGTAAAGAACGTGGGACCCCACATGGATCATGAGCGGCTTTTCTCCCTTGGGGGACTGAAGGATCTTGACTAGCTCTTCCGGGTTGATTAGGTCCGAACTGGATAAAAATGTCGCCTGATAAGCGGGAGACATCGCCCCGGTCGCGCCGCCCAAGCGGGTTCGCGAATTCGCGCGAACGGCCCAAACTGATGCTGCCATGCTTGCCGCAGTCCCAACAAGAACAATGGTGATTGCGCGTTTCATCGATAGACGTTTCATTCGACCTCCTTCGGCATTATCAGCGGTTGACTGCCGGACTCGCAAGGAAGAAGCAAGCGTCGGCTGGTTCCCAACTAAACGCAGATGCCCGTCGAGAGTTTCGCGTCCCCAGCGGGTTCGAGTCCCGTCGCTCCCGCCCTTCTTCCAATAGTTGAGGCGGGAATCCCGAAACCGACTCGGAAGCATTCCAGCGACTATGACTCGTACTGGTAATTGTCAGTTTCGCTTGGAGAACCATCAGATTGAGATGAACCCGAAGCGGATAAGAGCCAGCGAAGAGATCGCCACAATCGCCCAAAGCAAGATTCCCTGCAGTAGCGGACGCACGCCTACTTGTTTCAATGTCGATCTCGAAATCCCTGTGCCGATCAGATAAAGCGTAACCGTCAACCCGGTCTTTCCCAGCGTGCTGAGTTTGGGATACAGCGAGCCGAATAAGGGCAAATACGTGCCCGCAACGGCGGCCAGGCAGAAGAGCAAGATGAACCACGGCCACTTGATCCGGGACTTGCTCTTTTTCAAGATTGCCACTGAAAACGCCACAGGAACGATCCACAGCGCCCTGGCCAGCTTGATCGTAGTCCCGATCATTAACGCCTGGGAGCCGTATTTTGCGGTTGCACCAACGACCGAACTGGTGTCGTGGATGGCGAGGGCGGACCACAATCCGAACTGAGATTGTGTGAGGTGAAGGGCGTATCCGACGACCGGGAAGAGAAACAGGGCGACCGAATTCAGCACGAACACAGTTCCGAGCGAGACGGCCATCTCCTCTTCTCCTGCGTTCACGACGGGTCCAACGGCGGCAATCGCACTTCCGCCGCAGATTGCGGTACCCGCGCTGATCAGGAGCGAAGGTATCCGTTGCACCTTGAACAAGTGTCCAATTCCGAGACCGAGGAGCATGGCAAAGCTTATGCTGAGCGCGGTGTATAGGAATCCGGTCCGGCCCGCCCGCACGACCTCGTGCAGATTCATTCCAAACCCGAGTCCAACGATAGACGCCTGCAGGAGAAATGCGGACAGTTTCTTGGCGTCCAGGTGATAGGGGTGGGGGAACGACATACCGTAGATCAGCCCGGCCAGCAGAGCCAACGGGGTCGAAATGAGGCCACTGGCAGCTACGACAAGGCCGACGAAGAAGATGTTCTTGGTGTTCGTCAAGCATTCAGTCTCGCTGCACTGACACCTGCCTGTCCAAGCAGTAATTCTTATTGCTCATGCGCGCGGCTTATCGCCTGACGATGCCGTGGCGGGCTCACGAGCCCCTGGCGAGTTGTCGCTGGTGGGAGGAGATTAGACATCTAACGATCGGGCGAGGGGTCGGGCCTTTGACCGCGTTGGGCTCATTACATCGTGGCGAGATCGCAGGAAATGGAGGAATGCCAGTGTAGTCCCTTGCGGTTCTTGACCGGGGGGATACGCCACGCTGAGTGGCCGCATGATCCGGACTCCGCGGATGGGCACGACTCGAAGAGAACCAAGCTGCAGCTCTTTGCTTATAGACCAAAGCGAGGCAAATCCGATCCCAAGGCCAGCTTCAACGGCGGTAGTGATGCCTTCGGTGGAGTCGAACTCCATCGCAAGGTTCAGATGCTTGGGCTTGACGCCACGCTTCTGTAGAGCCATCTCGACGACGCGGCGCGTCCCGGAGCCGCGCTCCCGCATAAGCAACCGCTCTTGCTTCAATTCCTCAGGCTCAACGAAGCCACGTTCGCTCCATTCGTGGGCTGGCGGCACCATCAGGACAATCTCATCTTCGAGGAAAACCTCGGTTCGCACATCTCGACGCAGGGTGGGGCCTTCGATGAAACCAAGCGACACTTCGTGCGCCACCAACGCTTCCAGCACTTGCTCCGTATTGCATGTGGTGACATAAGGCCGGACCTGAGGGTGCTGCTGCTGAAACGCTCCTAAGAGGTGAGGTAGGATGTACTGCGCAATCGTCAACGATGCACCGATTCGCAACTCGCCCCGTTGCCCGTCGGCAAACTGGGATAACGCTGCCCTCGCCGCTGTCTCCAGCTTGTCGATCTTGCGGGCATATTTCAGGAGCATGGTGCCGGCAGGGGTAAGCGAGATGCGAGCACCACTGCGATCGAATAGTTGCACTCCGACGTGCTGCTCTAAAGCCTTGATCTGGAGGGTAACTGCAGGCTGTGTGAGGCAGAGTTCCTCCGCTGCCCTCCGGAAGTTCAAGTGTTTGGCCACCGCTCGAAAGACTTTAAGTCGGAAATTTTCCATGCCGGTATTTTTACCTGAGTTGTGGGGGCATTGCCTTTCTCCCCAGTTGCGTTAAGTAGAGATTGACTCGGCTGAGTGTGGCGGACGGGCGCTGATGAAGTAGCTGTAGAGCCCAATCTTGACCGGCCGCGCTGTCGTCCAGTCGTGCTTCGTCAAAAACTGCACGACATCACTCGCCGACACGCGATGGTCTGAGGGAGGCCCCGGAGGAGAGTTCTTATCCGGACGCCAGTCGAGCAACGCCAGAGTTCCACTTGGCACCAGTATGCGTGCAGCCTCCTGCAATGCGGCTTCATGATCGTCTAATTCATGCCAAACGTTCGCTATCAACACAACGTCGGCGCATTTCGATGCGAGAGTTGTTCTGCTCGCCTCGCCTTGTGCCAAATCGATGTTGCGGGTAGCGTCTAGTTGCTTGATCTTTTCCCGTAGAAGGCTGAGCATCTCGGGTTGCAAGTCGATCGCGTATACCTTCCCGTTAGGGCCGACGGCCTGGGCCATGGGAATAGCGAAGTAACCAGTTCCCGCACCGACATCAGCAACGTGCATTCCAGGCCGAATCGCTATCGCTCGAATGACATCGACAACCGGCAGCCAGACCTGTCGCTCGGGATCATCCAGTTTGTGTGCATTCTGTGGTTTAAAAAGGCGGTCGCCCATGGTGGTCTTTAATCTCTACCTTTGTTGCCTGACTTTTCACTCTGTCGAGACTCGACAGAACAGGAGTTGGTGCGTCAAGTTGGCACACCAAGCTTGGGCAGCAGCCATTGGGTCAACACCAGGTAAGCGAAGATAAAAACGATCATCCATGCCTATTGCGGCATTCAGTTCACCCCCTGTAACGAACCAACCTTTGATCGAAGATGGCTTTTTTGTGTCTGGATTCCACTCCTTCGCCCTGTGCCGGCAGCGTATTGTTGCAAGTGAGCGGCATGCCGCGCCGTGCTGCGGCACACTAAGTCGCAAAGTTTGAACACGACAGGATCGGCGACACTGTAAAAGACACTGTTGCGGGAACGCGCGCGGCCGACGAGCCCAGCATCGAAGAGGATTTGAAGGTGTTTCGATATGTTGGGCTGCTTCCCATCCAACTCACTGACAATCTGGTTAACGGTCATTGCACCGCCTTGAAGTGTTTGCAGGATGCGGAGGCGGCAAGGCTCCCCAAGTATCTGGAATCGGCGCGCGACCAGTTCGACCATCTTCTCGTGGATCATCGTCTGCCTTCCGGACGGACAAAGAGTGCCTTATTCACTATATAATTATACATGCATATAGCTAGGGTATAGACAAGAAGCACGGAGTTGCTGGAATGCGTTCTGACATCGACGAAGCCATCGTTTTGCTGAAGCGCGGCGGCGACGGCGCACTTGAGAGAGCAGTAGCGCTGCTGCAAGGGGCTGTGTTTGCTTTCAGTATGAGAGTGTGCGGACAACAGCAGGATGCCGAAGACACGATGCAGGAAGTCCTGGTAAAGTCGTTGCCCTACCTGTCAAAGTTTGACAACTCCAGAGCTCTGGCGACGTGGTTGTACAAAGTGGCGAAGAACCGCTGTCTCATGAACCGGCGCAAGAGCAAATTCGCACCGAAAGAGGAACTCTCCCTGGAGGAGTTGATGCCTAACCGAGAGGAGTTCGAGCGGCTCGACGGGCTCACTACTGTGACTCCGGAAGGTTCGGCCATTCGTGGTGAACAGGGGCAGCGGCTGCGGGAGGCGATTCGGTATCTGCCGCCACACTATCGCATCATTCTTGTGTTGCGTGACATGGAAGGCTTCACCGATGAAGAGGTCGGGGAGATCACCGGCTTGCGCCCAGGCACCATACGCGTGCGACTCCACCGGGCCCGCTTATTCGTGCGGAGGGAACTGGCGAAGGTGAACGAGGGAGTGAAGCAAGGTATTACGGGACGATTGCAGCGAAATGCGGGAGCCCCGTCTGGCACCGTTCGTTGCAGGAAGATCTTTGCGGGGCTGTCGGACTATCTTGATGGTGAACTGGACGACTTCTCTTGTGAAGAAATCGAGACCCACATGAACGGCTGTGAACCATGCAAGAAATTCCTCCGCAGTCTGGAGTCGACCATACAACGCTGCCAGCAGTCGCCTGCTGACTGCCCGGATCGGGAAAGGGCGGCTGGCCTAAGAAAGAAGTTGCTCGCGACCTACAGCCGGGCACTCGCGACCAGCTGGAAGTGACTGGATCAAACAGCCTTAGTCCGCTCTGCGCCGCCTTCCTTTAGCGGCCCATTCTTTATTTCCTGTAACAAATTCGTCAGGCTTGCATTTATTCATGTGGCTCCCATGGAGGAGCCAGTGAGGGAGACCCATGATTTCTGCAAAAGTTGAACTGACACAGCCGCTTGCCCAGCAAAGACAATTCGTTGCTCGAACTGGCAGTGAGCACTATTTCCTGCTGGACGATAGTGCCGGGGGAACCGGCCCTAAACCCATTGAACTGATTGCAGCCGGACTCGCAGGATGCACGGCATTTGACGTGATCACGATTCTCCGCCAGAAATTCCATCAGAAAGTCACCGGCTACGAAGTGCGGGTGGAAGCTGACCAGGCCGAGCGTCCGCCGCAGGTGTTCACGGCGGTTCGGATTCATCACGTCGTTCGGGGTTTTGACATTGATGCTTCGGTCATCGAGCAGGCGATTCACCTGTCGGAGGAGAAATACTGTTCAGTCGGGGCGATGGTGCAAAAGACGGCCAGCTTCCACACCACGTTTGAAATCGTCGCCGAAAAGGCTGATTGGCTGAATCTAGCGGAACCAGCCGCAACCCAGGTTTAAGAGACTGCTAATACAACAGCCTCCACTCCAACTTGGTGATCGAGGTCGCGGCCTGAGTCTTGGTCCTGAGAGCAGGATAGAAAGACGATTCCAACTCTTTCCTCGATTGGGTCTTGTCCCTATGCGCATCTACATTGCTGCTCGCCGTTCTTTTCCGATTCTGCAGTTAGCTGTCGTTGTCCTTTGTGCCACTGGGACGATGTCTTCCCAAGCGCCGCCGGAGGCCCCCCCTCTTTCGTTGCAGCAAGCGGCGAGCATAGCTCTGGAGAAGAATCCGCTACGCAAAGCGGCGGTCGCTGATACCAAGGCGGCGTCGGCGGGAGTGCGCGAGGCGCAGTCGTTCCTCATGCCGCATGTGACCTTCTCGGAACTCGGCACGCGGGGCGACGATCCGATGTACGTGTTTGGCACCAAGCTTCGGCAGCAGCGGTTCACGACGAACGACTTCGACTTAAACCAGTTGAACACGCCACTGCCGTTCGGGAACTTCAGCACCCGTTTCGGTGGAACTTGGAACCTGTTCGATTCCTTTGCTTCCTGGCACGGAGTCAGTCGTGCCAAGGAGATGAATACCGCCTCCACCCACCAGCTAGAACGTACCGACCAGGAGATTTTGTTCCGAGTGGTACAGACTTACTACGGAGTTCTGCTTGCGGCCAAGCAGTTGGAGGTGTCCGATCGGGCGAAAAAAACGGCTAAGTCGATCATGGATCGCAGCCAGACGAGGTATGACAGCGGGGTGGTGGTAGAGTCGGACCTGCTCAGCGCGAAGGTCCGCCTGGCGAGCCGCGAACAAGAACTCATTCGCGCGAGAAACAATCTGGAACTCGCCCGAGCCCAACTGAATACCGCGATGGGTGTTCCTATCGATGCTTTATATCAGCCCGCAGACCCGCTTGCCGACCAAAGTCTCACGGTTTCCTCACTTGCTGACTTGGAGCAAAAAGCACTTACGAGCCGGCCAGATCTGAAGCGGATTGAATCGGAGCAGTCCGCACAACAACTGAGTGTTGCGATCGCCAAATCATCTTTCGGTCCGCGCCTGAACGTCTTCGCCGGTTGGCAGATGGACAATCCCACGCTGCTGGCCGGAGGCGGCGGAAACAACTGGCTCGGGGGGATCGAGTTGCAGTTTGACATCTTCGAGGGTGGCGCGAAACGAGCCGTTCTTTCCCGAGAGCGAGCCATCGCTGAAAAAATGGCCGCACTGAAGCAAGCGGCCAGCGACGCAGTGCGATTAGAGGTTCGCCAGGCCTACTACGACCTGGATTCGAACCGCCAGCAGGTGGGAGTAGCGCGCTCGTCGATTGCGCAGGCACAAGAGAGTCTGCGCATTAACCAGGATCGCTATGACGGCGGCCTGATTACCATTACCGACCTTCTCGGCGCAGAAGAGGCGGCGCGCCGCAGCCAGACCGACTACTGGCAAGCGGTCTATCAGTTTCACATTAGCTACGCCAACCTGGAGTTGGCGAGTGGGACTTTGAATCTGCAATCACCGGCGGTTAGTCCATGAATCTGATTTCTACTGCGAAACAAAGAAACCGAATGAAACTCGCGTCCGTGGTGACAGCGGGTCTCCTTTTGCTTGCTCTTGCGACCCTGGCGGGCTGCTCAAGCGAGCGTGAAACCGCCACCGCTACGCCGGAGACGGTAAGCAACGTATCGGTACTGTCTGTGCAACCGACGAACGTTCCAGACCTGGTGGAGGCGGTGGGGACGCTGCGCGCGGCGCAGACGAGCCAACTTGCCGGCCAAATGATGGCAAACATCGTCGAGATTCGGGTACACGAAGGAGACCTGATCCGGCGGGGACAGGTGCTCGCCGTCCTCGACGAAGCCCAGCCGCGTGCGGCTCTCGACCGCGCCACGGCGGCAGATCTCGCATCGCAGCAGGGAATCACCGCAGCCGACTCCGACCTTGCCTTGGCGGAAGCCACCTTCAGGCGGTATCAGACCTTGTACGAGAAGAAGTCGGTCAGCCCGCAAGAGTTCGACGAAGTAAAGGCCCGTTACCAGGCGGCGGAGGCGCGCCGCGACATGGCCCGTGCCGGGCAGACGCAGGCGAAGGCGGCCGTCCAACAGGCACACACCGCTCTCGGGTACACGCGTATCCTGGCTCCGTTCGATGGCCTTGTGACCGAAAAGAAAGCGGATGTCGGCGCGCTCGTCAGCCCCGGAATGACAATCTTTACCGTGGAGGACCTTCACCACTATCGGCTGGAAGCCACCGTCAACGAGACCGATCTGAAGTACGTCCGCATGGGACAGCAGGTTCCGGTCATCATCGACGCAGTGGGCGATAGAGAGTTCAAAGGACGGGTTATCGAGATTGTTCCTGCGGCAGACACAGCGAGCCGCAGCTTCCTGGTGAAAATCGAAATACCATCCGACCCGGCTCTCCGCTCGGGGCTTTTTGGCCGGGCGCAGTTCTCTCGCGGTGAAAGGTCGTCCCTTCTTATCCCGCGAACTGCCGTTGTGGAGCGCGGGCAATTGCAGGGAATCTACGTGCTTGATCAGAACAAGATTGCCAGCTTGCGGTACATCACGCTCGGTAAACCATCAGGCGCGCAGGTGGAGGTGCTTGCTGGCTTGCAAGCCGGTGAAAGGCTCATCGCCAATCCGGGTGACCGGGAATTCAGCGGCAAGAAGATCGAGTCGCTCTAGGGAGTCATGGATGAGCACTGCTAACAGCAATTCGGGTCAGCCTGGCCAGCACGCTGCCCTTGGCCTGGCGGGGCGGATCGCGCACACCTTCATCGATTCGAAACTGACTCCGCTCATCATTGTGGCCGCCCTGCTCCTGGGCGCATTCGCCATCCTCAAAACGCCGCGCGAAGAGGAGCCGCAGATTGTCGTCCCGATGCTTGACGTTTTTGTGCAGATGCCCGGCGCTTCCTCCCAGGAGGTTGCCCAGCGCGTCAGCCTGCCGATGGAGAAGCTGCTCCGCGAGGTGCCAGGGGTCGAATACATCTACTCGATCAGCCATCCCGGCATGAGCATGTTGATCGTGCGCTTCTATGTGGGCACGAAAGAAGAAGACGCGATCATACAGACCTACAACAAGCTCCACTCGAATTTCGACCGAATTCCGCCCGGCGTCTCGCAACCAATCATCAAAGTTCGTTCCATCAACGACGTCCCGATCATGGCCTTAATGCTTTGGGGAAAGAATTACGATTCCTATCGTTTGCGGCGAGTCGCGGGCGAATTGGAAAACTCGCTTAAGAAACTCGATGATGTTTCGGAAACGACGATCATCGGCGGCCAACCGCGGCAGGTTCGCGTGGTTCTGGATACGCAGCGACTTGCTGCCTACGGCCTCACTCCAGGGGCCATCGTGGACCAGCTTCAGAATGCGAACCGACGGGCAGAGGCCGGCAGCTTTGCCCGCGACAACCGCGAATTCCAGGTAGAAGCAGGCCTGTTTTTTACCCGTGCCGACGACCTGCAGCAAGTGGTGGTAGGGGTTCACGCCGGTCGGCCCGTTTATTTGCGCGACGTAGTCGAGAAAATTGAAGATGGTCCGGCCGAGCCCGACAATTATGTATTGTTCGCCAGTGCCAAGGGGACGAGTGCTCAGTCGGCCAATTCTGAATATCCCGCCGTGACGATCACCCTGGCCAAGCGCAAGAGCACAAACGCAAGCATTATCGCGGACCATGTTCTCGAAAGGGTCAGTGCGCTGCGCGGTTACATGCTACCCCAGGACCTGAATGTCACGGTTACACGAAACTACGGCGAGACCGCAAAAGACAAGTCGAACGAACTTCTCAAGCATCTGCTGATCGCGACGCTGTCGGTCACTCTATTAATTGCCTTGGCCTTGGGTTGGCGCGAGTCAGGGGTGGTTCTTCTCGCCGTGCCCGTGACCCTGGCCCTCACGCTGGCGATCTTCTACCTACTTGGGTACACGCTGAACCGGGTGACTTTATTCGCGCTCATTTTCTCCATCGGCATCCTGGTCGACGACGCCATTGTGGTGGTCGAAAACATTGTCCGCCATTTTCGGTTGCCAGAGAGCCGCGGGCGATCGTTGGTGGACGTCGCGGTGGAGGCTGTGGACGAAGTGGGAAATCCCACGATTCTGGCAACATTCGCGGTGATTGGCGCGATTCTGCCGATGGCGTTTGTCCGTGGCCTCATGGGACCCTACATGCGGCCGATTCCGGTCGGGGCGTCGGCAGCGATGATGTTCTCGTTGATCGTGGCGTTTGTGGTCTCGCCTTGGGCGGCATTGCGGCTGTTGCGGCACTACGCCGGAGATGGTGGACACGGCCAGCACGAAACCGAGGGATGGACCACGCGCCTCTACCGCAAGATCATGAACCCGCTGATTCTCGATGCGCGCCGCCGCTGGATGTTTTTCGGTGGCGTATTAATTCTGCTGCTTGCGGCGGTTGCTTTCGTCCCGTTGAAGTGGGTCCGCGTCAAGATGCTGCCCTTCGACAACAAGAGCGAGTTTCAGGTCATGATCGATATGCCCGATGGCACGCCGCTGGAGCAAACGACGCGGGTGGCGCAGGCACTGGGACAATATCTGGGCAAGCAGCCCGAGGTCATCAATTACCAGATCTATGCTGGTACCTCCGGCCCCTACAACTTCAACGGTTTGGTGCGGCACTATTTCTTGCGTCGGCAGCCCAATCAAGCTGACATTCAAGTAAATCTGTTGTCCCGTCATGATCGCAAAGCGCAAAGCCATGAAATCGCGCGGCGCTTGCGGCCGGAGTTAGACAAGATTGCTGAACCCTACGGCGCGCGCATCAAGGTCGCCGAAGTTCCGCCCGGTCCGCCGGTGCTTCAAACCTTGGTCGCAGAGATTTACGGGCCAGACTACAAAGGCCAGATTGAACTGGCAGCCCAAATTAAGAAGGTCTTTCAGCAAACTCCGGGCGTAGTAGACGTCGATTGGTATGTTGAAGACCCGCAGACCAAGTATGACTTGAAGGTGGACCTCGACAAGGCGTCGCTGCACGGGATTTCCGCTGCGGACGTTACTCGTACATTGCAAGTGGGGCTGGGTGGCGCTGATGCTGGCCTGCTGCACGATCCGCAGTCGCGGGAGGATGTTCCGATCGAGGTGCGCCTGTCACGACCCGATCGTTCCGGCATTCAGGATCTTGAAAACCTCAGGCTCCCGACTCCTTCCGGTGGTCAGATCGCGCTGCAAGAAGTGACGAATTTGCAACAGACCACCATCGATACCAGTGTGTACCGCAAGAATTTGCAGCCGGTGGTCTATGTGACTGGAGATGTTGCGGGTGGAGAAGAAAGCCCTGTGTACGCCATCATGAAGATGAGCGACGCGATCGACAAGATCAAGTTACCCGATGGCTACGGGGTAAAGCAATACAAGGGCACGACCATGCCCGAGCGCACCGACCGCTTCTCCATGAAGTGGGATGGCGAGTGGCATATCACGGTAGAAGTCTTCCGCGACCTGGGACTGGCTTTTGCGGCTGTCTTGGTATTGATCTACGTTCTGGTCGTGGGCTGGTTCCGCTCGTTCATTACGCCACTGGTCATCATGGCGCCGATTCCATTGACGCTGGTTGGCATTCTGCCGGCGCATGCGCTGATGGGAGCATTCTTTACTGCGACCTCGATGATCGGCTTCATCGCCGGCGCGGGAATCATCGTGCGCAACTCAATCATCCTCGTGGATTTCATCGAACTCCGGCGCTCGCAAGGCATGCCGCTGGAAGAAGCCGTCGTGGATGCGGGCGCGGTGCGCTTCCGGCCCATGCTGCTGACCGCCGCTGCGGTGGTCGTGGGCGCCAGTGTGATTCTGTTTGATCCCATTTTCCAAGGTCTCGCTCTCTCCCTGATGGCAGGTGAAGTAGCTTCAACAGTGCTCTCGCGCATGGCGGTGCCCGTTCTCTACTACATGAGCGAGCGGCGAAGCCGGACGAAACCTGGCGCCGCGGAATCTCATCTTCAGGAGGTACAAGTATGACGGTAGAACGGGGTCTTCGATTGATGGCGGGAGCGTTCATTCTCCTCTCCGTTGCTTTAGGACATTGGCTGAGCCCCTACTGGTATCTGTTCACCGCGTTTGTTGGGTTGAACCTGTTCCAATCCGGACTAACGAACTGGTGCCCCGCGATGTTCGTGCTTCGAAAGTTGGGATTGCGCGAGTCGTTACCGCTTGTCTCGAAAGGCTGATGGATCGAACGATTCGACGAAACCAATGACATCCATAGTCCAAGTCGAATATCGACTCAGTTCGGGCCAAGCACTCGTCCATTGGTGGCGAAACAAAGGCATACTCGATAGCGTGATCGATGTCACAGCGCCGTATCGTGTCCCAGGAGCAAAATGAAAATGAATTCCAATTTCACTTGAACAAGCAGGTGCCGTGCGACCGGACGCTGAAATCTCTACTCGCCCCAAGCAAACCGTTATCTCCCTGGACCGCGCTCCGCGGTCGGAATGGGTCGAGGTGCTCGACGTGCCGTGCGGGCGCCGTGCGTCACTCTCCCTGGGTCAGATGGGCGTCTGTGTGAATGAAAGAGTGCGCGTGCTGAGCACTGCTCCAATGGGCGGGCCGGTTCTAGTGGATGCAGGAGGCACTACGGTTGCGATTGGACGATCTTTGGCGAGGCGGATCACAGTTCGGCTGATGGGTCACACGCACAGCGGAGATGCCACTTGACGCCGCTACTGGCTGTGGAGGATATCGCGCGTGACTCGCGCAGCGGCTCATGCCCGCGGACCATTGTTCTGATTGGCCAGCCTAACTGTGGCAAGAGCACAATCTTCAACCACGTGGTCGGATACCGTTCGGAAACCGCTAATTTTCCCGGAAGCACAGTCGAGGTGGCACAGGGACAGGTACGTCTCAACGGATGCATCACGCAGCTCATGGACGCGCCCGGGATCTACTCCCTGACCTCTTCCAACCCCGCGGAGGCTGCAGCCAAACAGTTTCTGCTGCGTTCCGATGTGGATCTTATTATCAACGTTCTCGACGCTTGTCTGCTGAGTCGCGGCCTTGAGCTGACACTGGAGTTACGCGAGTTAGGCATGCCCATGCTGGTATGTCTCAACATGATGGACGACGCTGAGAGAAAGGGCATCTCGATTCCAGCGGAGAGGCTATCCAATCGATTGGGACTGCCGGTCCTCGAAACCGTAGCCTCGCGCGGCCAGGGGATTCGCGAACTGTTCGCTTATGCCGTGACCGGCAAAACTGGGCAATCACCCGATTCCCCACGATGGAGCCGCGACGTAGAGGATGCTGTCCGGGAGATCGAGTCAGCGCTTGCGGTAAACCATCAGGAGTCCCCCCTCCCAAGCAGATTCGTTGCTGTGAAGTTGCTCGAGGCCGACGATGATGTGACGGCTCTGGTGAGACCAGAGATTAGAAGCATCACCGAACATTTGCGCTACAAACTTGAGGTGCTGCGTGGTAGAAGCGCCGAATCCGTGATTATGGCGGAACGTCACGACGAAGCCATGCGCACATTCGAGGAGGTCGCGACGGTTGGACGTCCGCATAAAGATGCTCGCGCCATGATCGACCGCCTGCTCACTCACCCGCTTTGGGGCTACGTATCTTTGATTGGAATCTTTCTCGCTTTGTTCTGGGGTGTTTTCGGCGCGGGCGCGGCGTTGGAGCGCGCGCTGCAGCCGGCTTTCGCCGCTGGTTCTGGACATTTATCTACCTGGCTGGGCCGGGGTACGGTGACGGAGGTTCTGGTTCGGAGCCTTTGGGACGGGTTCGCTGGTGGCGCCACGATCGTCCTCCCCTACTTGGTGCCATTTCTTTTTGGCTTGGCGTTTCTCGAAGATACCGGCTATTTGCCGCGGGTGGCCTACTTGATGGACGGCCTGCTGCATCGAATCGGCCTGCATGGAACCTCGGTGTTGCCCTGGGTACTTGGCTATGGTTGCAGCGTTCCTGCCTGTATGGCCACGCGCATTCTGCCGTCGCGACGGGACCGCTTCATCGCCAGCGTTCTGGCGACACTTGTCCCGTGTTCGGCACGATCCAATGTCATTTTCGCCTTGGTGGCTTTCTATTTGGGGCCAGGCTGGGCGCTGGGAGTCTTCTGCTTCAACGGTCTGGTCGTTGTTCTGTCGGGATGGATTCTCACTCGCATTTGGCCTGAGATCACTCCGGGCATGGTGCTGGAGGTGCCACGCTACCAGATGCCTTCACTCAAGGTGATGACGCGAAAGGTGTGGTTCCGATTGCGCGAGTTCATCGTGCTGAGTTGGCCGTTGTTGATCGGCGGTAGTGTGGTGTTGGGACTGGCGGAACACTGGCATTGGGATCGGGCCATTAACGTGGCGCTGTCGCCGCTGACCGGTATGCTTGGCCTGCCGATGGCGGTCGGCACCACGCTGGTGTTTGGCGTGTTGCGGAAAGAGCTGTCCATGATCATGCTGGTTCAGGCGCTCGGGACCACTGCGATCCACCAGGCAATGACCACGTGCCAGATTCTCGTGTTCACTATTTTCATCACCTTCTACATCCCCTGTCTGGCGACGATTGCTACACTCGTCAAAGAGATCGGGCGGAAGATGACAGTTGTCGCCGTCGGCTACTCTTTTGTGGTGGCCACGGTACTTGCGGTAGCCACCCGGCTGGTGTTTTCCACTTTCAAATAGCAAACGCCTGCGCCAAGACGCTGTTTGGGAAAGTAGAAGCCCGGTGCCGCCTGTGCGCAGAACGACGACCACGGAGGATTCGCGACATGATTCACAATCTGAATATCACCGCAATTGTTGAAAACACGGCCGGCACTCTTGACGCCGCAGGCGAGTGGGGGCTTGCGTTGTGGATCGAAGCAGATGAACGCCGCATCCTCTCCGATACGGGTCAGGGTGACGGAGGAGCAGGACAGAAGCGCCGTTTGCCATCCGACGTGCCGCTTCACTTCGACTGCTAACTCCGCGGTTTTGCGTTTGGCATTATGAATGTCTCCTCTGGCTGTCCCTGGAGCAAAGGATACTGTCCTTATCGGCTCAGCAACGGTAGCGTTATCTGGGTTATCACAGAGGCAGACCGGAGCGCGACAACATGCCTGGGCCACCCCCCGCAATCGCAGCTATCGCGTCACGCCTTTGCCCCGTACTTTTCCCGGAACTTCTCGACTGTCCTATTTTTCCCCATGTAACTGCTGTGCGAGGTAATTGGCAATACCGATTTCCTTGATGGAATGAAGTTGAGCACCCAAGAAGTCCGCGTGCCCTTCTTCGTCCTTGAGCATGCGCTGAAACAAGTCGCCTGATCCGTTGTCCCCAGCTTCGGCACAGATTTTCATTGCGGAGTTGTACTGGCGCACGGCATCTTCTTCGTCCTTGAAGTCGCCTCCGAGTTGCTGTTGCACGTTAGCGCCAATCTTGGGAGTCAGAGCGACATCCACCGTGGGTGTGGCATCCAAGAACACGATGCGTTCGATGAGACCTTCGGCGTGACCCATTTCCTCGATTGCACGCCTCTTCAGATAGTCGCCTATCCGCACGTATCCCCAGTTTTGGCAGGTCTCTGATTGAACCATG
>JBAWFQ010000245.1:0-11395 GCA_049592035.1 Terriglobales bacterium | reverse complement strand
GGCTTTAGCCGCTGAGGTAACGCTTTCTGCTTGGGAACTAGCTTTCCGTAGCCCACTAGACAGCGGGGCCATATTTCCTCAGGATGGGCCGTAAACGATTCGAGGTTGAAAAGAAGGCCGGAGGCGTCGGGCGCGCTAGACTACTTCGCCGCAGTTTTTACTTCCACGCCCGCCCACTTCTCCAGCAGCGTAAGCGTCGCGGCGTAGTCCAGATCCTGCTGCCCTTCCTCGGCCGCGACGTCATAGACTTCTTCCACGGCTTCAAGTCCGGGCAACCGCACGCGCGATTCCTTGGCCGCAGCGAGCGCCAGGCGAATATCTTTCAGCATCAGGCGCAACGGAAAATTCGGCGAAAAATCGCGCTTCAGAATAAATGGAGCCTTGTAGTCCACTACTCCCGATCGCACCATGGAAGCCTGCACCAGCGGCAGTAGCTTTTCCACGTCCACGCCAAGTTTGGCGGCGAGAGTTAGCGCTTCGGCGAAGCCCTCATAAATGAGCGCAATCTGTAGATTCATGACCAGCTTCGTGGCCTGCCCCTTGCTGGTTTCGCCCATGTGGAAGACTTGTTTTCCCATTGCCTGAAAAAGCGGCTGCAGACGCGCCAGCGCCGCGTCGTCCGCGCCCACCATAAAAATCAGGCTTCCGGCTTCGGCAGCGATCTTCGAGCCAGTCATGGGAGCGTCCACGTAATCCACCCCGCGCGCCTTCACACGCTCGGCAAATTGCCGCGTGGCAGAGGGCGAAATCGTGCTCGAATCGGCAATAATCATGCCCGCGGTCAAAACCTGCTCCGCGCCATTCGCGCCAAAGAGTACGTTCTCGACCGCTTTCGTGTCAGAAAGGCACATCCACACCACTTCCGCGCCCGTTGCCGCGTCCGCCGGAGAACTCGCGCTGCGCGCGCCTTCCACGTCCTTGCCCGCCGAGCGATTCCAGACTGCGACCTCGTGTCCGGCTTTGACCAGGTTCGCGGCCATCGACCGTCCCATGATTCCCAGACCAAGAAAAGCGACCCGCATGAGATTCCTCCACATTCAATTCCCAAGCTTTGAATTATAAAAGCTCTGAATTATAAATAGGACGAAAGCGACGGTCACGGAAACACAATTCTTTGTATTTGGAAATCGAATCGAAGAAACGACCTGTTCCTGCGTCGATGCCGTCCCCAGGAGCATCAAAGTTATACTAGGGAATACAGCCAGGAAAGCCGATAATACTCCCATAGGGACGTTGCCTGGGGTCTGCGTGGCCGCGGATCTTCCAAGTGTTGTGGTCGAACCGATGCTAAAGTCTTCGTTGAAAAATCGAGCGCTGCGCAAACGCGCCGGCCAGTTCACCCGCCTGGTGCGGCATTCCGCCGTCACCCCGCGCACCGGTCAAACCCACAAACCAAAACTGGTTTCGAATGGCGAACTCGGCGTCACCTTCATCGGCCACTCCAGTTTTTTTCTGCAGATTGGCGGACAGAACGTCGTCATCGATCCCAACTTCGCGCGCTGGCTGTTCGTTCTGAAGCGCCTGCGGCAGCCGGGATTGAATCTGAGCGATCTGCCTCCAGTGGATGTTGTGCTGGTGACGCACGCGCACTTCGATCACCTGCATCGCCAGTCGCTGCGGACCATCGCGCGGCAAACACGCCGCCAGACGGGAACCGCGCCTACACTGGTAGTTCCGCATCATGTATTCGATCTGGTCTCCGATCTGGGCTTCGAACACATCGTGGAACTCGAGTGGTGGAACACTTATCGCCACGAGGGACTCGACATCACCCACGTGCCTTCGCGGCACTGGGGAGCGCGCATTATCAAGGATTCGCACCGCGGCTATGGCGGCTACGTTTTGCGCAGCGGCAAGCACTCCGTCTATCACGCCGGAGACACCGCCTATTTCAATGGCTTTCGAGAAATCGGACGCCGCCTGTCACCCGAGCTAGCCCTGCTCCCCATCGGCGCCTACAATCCGCCGCAATTCCGCAACGTGCACACCAGCCCCGCCGACGCCACCCGCGCTTTTTTGGATCTCAACGCCCGCTGGATGGTCCCCATGCATTACGGAACCTTCCGTCTGTCGCATGAGCCCATCGAAGAGCCTCTGCAATTGCTGGAGCAGGAAGCCCTGGCCGCGGGAGTGAAAGACAAAGTGGTCGTGCTCGAAGAGGGCGTCACCCGCTTCTTTTGAATCATCTCAATCCGGCGGCTCAGGGAGTATGCTTTCAGCCATGGACAAGAAGGAAATCAACTCCCCAAAATTGACCGAGCACTTTCTCTTCTGGGTTTGCGGCATTGCATTCTTGGTGCTGGCGATTCTCTTCGCTGCTTACGTCTATCACATTTTTTGAAGCTCGTGGACGCAAGGGAAATTGCCCCATAAGCGCTAACCCAGTCGATCCGGGTCGTATGCGCTATCGCCTGGTTTCGTCAGTTGTCCGGCTTTGCCAAGACTATTCTTCTAGTTCGCTTTCTTCTGGCGCATCGGTCGGGCTCGCAAACTCCATACGATAGCCGTCGGGATCGGCAACCGGCACAACCCACAAACGGTTTCCCACAAAGGGACGTCCGCGCGTTTGAATTGCGCGAGACTTGAACTGTCGATAAAGGGCGAGGGCGTCTTCGCACATGAAGCTGACCGAGACTCCAGTGCCGAGCGCTTGCGTTGGCTTACCTCCCGGGCTCAACTCTTGAAGCATAATAGCGGCGTCGCCAAGCTCAAGCCAACACCAGCGAATTCTCCCGTCGGGATGGTCCTCGGGCTGATCCGGAATCCACTGATTCTTCATTTCGAATCCAAGCCCATCAATATAGAACCGCAACGACGCTTCCATGTTGGTCACGCCGAAAAACGGCACTGCCTGCTTAACGTTCGCCGTTGTGGGGGTTGCGATGGCCATGATTCACCTCACTAGCGTCACTGCATGTCGCACCAACAGTTCCTTCTCTTCGGTAATTGGCGAACAAGTCCCGATAGCACTCACTGGCGGGGTTGCGACTACTGCTGCCTGATTTTGCCAATTGCCAGAGCTCGAGAATGGCTCAGGATTTGAGCACAAGATCGCCAGCCATGACATGGGCGTGAAGCCTGTATCTTCCATTCCCGTCTTTCTGGACAGAGTTTCCGAGCCAGCCCTTGGGGTCGCCGAACTGGGTGCCGCTAACGTCTCCGAATCTCACGGAGAGATCGACATGGGCGTAGTCTTCCGGATTTCCCACCTGAATGGTTAAGTCGCCCCCAGTAAGCTCAAGATCCTTGTCTCCCACCACGCCCTCCACGGAAAGGTCGCCGCCGCGCATCCGCGCATACAGGTTTGTCGATCTGGGGATTTCGATCGTCACCTGCAATTCGTTCTTCGGCACGTGCAAGAGTTTCAGATTGACGGCTCCGTCCGAACGCTTCAACTGAATCTTGATATGCTTCGCCTGCTCCACGTTCTTGCCTTCCACGCGAACGGAAATCTTCTCCGAATCGCTGCCTACGACGCGGAAGTCTCCCGCGTGCAGATGCAAACGAAGGTTCGTACCCGTAGCCAGGTTCGTCTCAAAAGTCTGATGTTTGAGATTCGTGGTCTCTTGTGCGGTTTGGCAGAACCCGACCGAAGTGAACAGCAGAGAAACCGCTAGAAGCCGAAACGGGTTATTCATAAACACCCCACTGTCTGGACAATACGCAAGAAACGGCCCGAGGTTCCAGGTTTTTCGCCAAACGATTCCACGCCGGCCGACGGTCGGGATGGTCTACCCGGTTGCTGTTGTAATACCGCGATCTCACTCACAATGCCAGAATCGGGAAATTGCCCCCCACTGTCTCACTTGCCGGCGCTAACGAACTCGCCCGCGGTCGCGTTAATCACACCGATGCCTTTCCTGTCTTTCTCGCTTGTGCCGTAAACCACGTACCAAACGGGGACGTTCAGCTTTCGGTCCTTGAGCAACACGTAGGTGATGGGTTGCTGCGCATCCTTCTTGAGGATGGCATCGCCTCCATGTTGCTGCGCAATCGCGAACGCCTTGTCGGTATCGGTCTTCAGCAACAACGGCAAGAAGGCTAAATTCGCGGCATTGGCGTTGTAGGCCCCTTCAGCCCCCTCGGGGGAAACTCCGAGCGGCGGCGCATCCGGCCGGCGGCTTCCCGAGCACACGATGGTCATGGTGGACCGGCGGCTGGGCGAAACAAAGTACCCGCGCCAGATGGTTGATTTCCCGTCCTGGCCGTTGGCTTCCGGCGTAAGAACGGATTCCAGCCGAGCCGGTTGAGCATCCGTCGACCATTTCAATGCCAGCCCCATCATTCGGTTAAATGCCTCCTCACCGGTGTAAAGCACAGGTGTCTTATTCTCCGCCGGTGCGGCGGCCGGTGTTGGAGACGTACTTTCCGTCGGTTTGTTTTCGGTTGAACTGCACCCCGCCATCAGGATGGCGATGCTGATCACACTGAGGGCAAATGCAAGACGATATGAGCTCATACTCTGTGCCTCCCAAGAGTGGTTTGAACCTATCTACTCTTTTGAAGTTTGGATTCGTCCGAATTGTACTGCTGGGGAGAGGTTTTGCAAGGGGGCGGGTCGGCCCCCCGAGGGTTTCCGGACAAACAAACGCGCTCCCCAGAGAGCACCTGCGGAGCGCGCGGCAATGTACCAACGAATCTGAAGCTTACTTTAGCGTCTTCACGAAAGCAGCAACGCCTTTGGCATCGTCCGCGGAAAGCCCGGAGATGGCTTTCTTGTGGGGTGCTTTTTTGGCCTCATCGCCGGTGGTGAGCAGCGTGGTGATCTGGTCGGCAGTGAGAGCGGTGCCGGCGAGCTTCGGGCCGACTTTGCCCTGGCCTTCTGGGCCGTGGCACGCGGCGCACTTGGTTTTGAACGTTGCGCCTCCGTCCGCGAATGCAGGCAGAGTCAACGATACGGACAATGTGACGATGAAAAGCAGGATGAGCAGTTTACTGAATCTCACAGGGCCTCCTTTGAGGAAATAGAATGTTGTAAATGGTTTGGCAATACGCAAGGGATTGTAACGCTGAGGCCGGTGAAGTGTCGAACCGAAACGTGGGCACGGACCGAGGAGCGGATCGTTTTTGGGAAAACAGACCGCTGCCGGTAGGGGCTGGGAACGAGGTTATCCGGACGCGCGGGCGGCTTTGCTCTTCGTTGCAGTCGAGGTCGCTTTGCTGTCGCGGCCGTTTTCGCCGGCGTTGATCTTGAACTGCTCGACCAGGACGCGCAGCTGAGCTGACGTTTCCACCAGCTGCTGCGACGCCTTTTGCGTGTCGGTGGCGCCGCGCGACGTGCCCTGTGCCGCCTCCGCCACTCCTGAAATATTGCTGGTGATTTCCTGGCTGCCGTGCGCCGCTTCGCTCACATTGCGCGACATTTCATTGGTGGTCGCATCTTGCTCTTCTACCGCCGTGGCAATCGTGCCCGAGATGTCTTTGATCTGGTGGATGACGCCGGAGATCGATGCGATCGCATCCACCGCGGCTTGCGTGTCGGTCTGGATCGCTTCAATTTTGCGGCTGATGTCTTCGGTGGCCTTGCCGGTTTGCTTGGCCAGTTCTTTCACTTCGTTCGCGACTACCGCGAAGCCCTTGCCCGCTTCCCCGGCGCGGGCCGCTTCGATGGTGGCGTTCAGAGCCAGCAAGTTGGTTTGTTGCGCGATCGAAGTAATGACCTTAATCACCTGCCCGATCTCGGTGGAAGATTCGCCAAGTTTCGACACAGTGGCGGTGGTGGCTTCCGCGACCTTGACCGCACCGGTTGCGACCTTCGCGGCTTCGGTGGCGTTCTTGGCAATCTCCCGGATGCTGGCGCCCATCTCTTCGGCGCCGGAGGCGACCGTCTGGAGGTTCTGGCTGACCGACTGCGCCGCCTTCGAAACCACATCGGCCTGGGCCGAGGTTTCCTCGGAGTTAGCGGTAATCTGCTCACTCGTAGCGTTCAGTTCCGCGCTTGCACTGGCCACGTGCACCGCATTCTCCGTGATCGCCTTAATCATGCGTTTCAAGCTGCTGCTCATCTTATTGATGGCCACGGTCAGATCCCCCAGTTCGTCGTGGCTAAGGACCTTTAGATCGTCACGGGTCAAGTCGCCAGCGGCGATGGCCTCGGCTTGAGCCAGAACGGAATGGCTGCCCTTCGCAATGCCGCGGCTCAGGAAGATGGCCACAAAGATGCCAATGCCCAGGGCCGCGAGAGTGGCTACGGCCAGCGTCCAATTCATTGCCCGGTTCTCCGCGTCCATTTCCTTCGTTTCCTTCCCAAGTAACTCGTCGAACGAATCCGCCATGTCGCCAAGGGATTTCTTGATTCCATCGGTAATCGGGATGCCCTTGTCGGTGAATTCGCTTCCCGCGGTAACCATAGCGTCGCGCTCGCCGCCCGCCGCATGCTTCATGGTCGCTTCCTCGACCTCGCGGAGCTCGGGAAGCAGCTTCTTCACCTCGTCGTACCGGTCACGGTTGGCTTGGAGAGTCCACCGGGCAGCCAATATGTCCAGGCTGGCCGTATCTTGTTCCTCAATGTCGGCCCAAGCCGTTTCGAAGAGCTTCTTTGCGGCTTCTCTTCTGGCCGGGTCTGCTCCTGCAAGAATTGCCTGACGGGTCTTGTTCACCGTCTGACCCATGTCTCTCTGTAAGTCTTTGCACGAGGAAATGCCGGGGACACGTACGTTGAACGCATGGTCCTCGCTCGCTTTGATGGCACTTGCCCTCATATAGGCCAGCACGGAGCTAAGAACCATGAGGGCCAGGATGCATCCAAAACCCAGGCCCAGTTTTTTCCCCAGTGTAAGCTTCATTTCCTTTTCCCTCGATGATGGCACTGGCAGGACGGTTCGCCAGATTGGAGTCAGCCCATCAGAGCTTTCATCGGCGCAGAGAGCACCAACTTTATGAGAGATTGGCGCCCGATCAGCGGGCATTGGGGAGGGTTCGGTTCGCCGATGGGCGCCATTTTGATGGAACCGGCTTGCACCCGTATCCGAGGCCAATGTTTGTATTTACATACGGCGATTTGTCCGTCGCGTATCGCGGCAGAGAAACGGATAAGAAATGCAAAAGAGACGGCATCACGGTTGGTATTCTCTGTCAGTGTTTGTAAAAGCTTGACTTCGACGCCCAAAAGCCGTCGCTCGGATGTAACCCCCAGCCCCCGTTTGCATCCAAGTGAACAGGCGCTTTTGCATGGTATACTGCGTCAGATTGGGTGGCTGGATCCCTCCAAGTTCCTGCCCGAGGATTTCGACACATGGCCGGTAGTGCTCGCCGTTCCCGTTTTCGTTCGCTGTTCATGATCGTTTTTGTGCTTGCGCTGTTCGGTCTTCTGGGCATGCTGTTTGCGCAGAGAATCAGCCCGGCCACCACGCCCAGCACCGATTCCGACGTCCGCGACAGCTTGAAACAATTCACCGAAGTCTATGAAACGATCGAGCAGAACTACGCCGACCCGGTGAACGCCGACAAGGCAATTTATAACGGCGCCATTCCGAGCATGCTGCATCAGCTCGATCCGCACTCGAACTTTTTCGATCCGAAGTCGTATTCTGCCCTGCGCGAAGAACAGCGCGGCAAGTACTACGGCGTGGGCATGACGGTCGGACCCCGCAATAATAAGGTGATCGTCATCGCCCCGTTTGTGGGCACTCCGGCCTATCGCGCCGGCATTCGCCCGGGCGATATCATCGCCGCCATCGACGGCAAGCCCACCGACAATATGAGCACCTCCGACGTGGCCGATCTTCTCAAAGGACCGAAAGGCACCACCGTCCGCATCACCATGCTGCGCGAAGGTTCCGAGCACCCGCTCGAATTCGCCGTCGTCCGCGACGAGATTCCGCGCTACAGCGTCGACCTCCACTTCATGATCAAGCCCGGCATCGGATACATGCACGTCTCGGGTTTCCAGGAAACCACCGAACATGAAGTAGCCGAAGCGCTCGATCAGATGGGCGACCTGAAAGGCCTCATCCTCGATCTGCGTCAGAACCCTGGAGGCCTGCTGAGCGAAGGCGTAGGCGTAGCCGACAAGTTTCTCAAGAAGGGACAGCTGATCGTTTCGCACCACGGTCGCTCATCTCCCGAAAAGCGCTACGTCGCGGCCCACGGCAACGGCGGCAAGGACTATCCGCTGGTAGTGCTGGTCAATCGCGGCACTGCCTCCGCCGCCGAGATCGTCGCCGGAGCCATTCAAGATCACGATCGCGGCCTGATCGTTGGCGAAGTCACGTTCGGCAAGGGCCTGGTGCAGACCGTGTATCCGCTGGCCGAAAATACCGGCCTAGCCCTCACCACCGCCAAGTACTACACCCCTAGCGGACGCCTGATCCAGCGCGATTACTCCAATCTCTCGCTCTACGATTATTACTACAATCGCGAGAGCGAAGAGAACAACACCAACCACGAAGTCAAGCTCACCGATGGCGGGCGCACAGTATATGGCGGTGGCGGCATCACTCCCGACGTCAAGTTGCCGCCCTACAAGTCCAACAAGTTCCAGGAAGAGCTGCTGCAGCATTACGCGCTGTTCAACTTTGCCAAGCGCTACACCATCAATCACAAGATCGCGCAGAACTTTGAAGTCGACGACGCGCTGCTGCAGGATTTCCGCAAATTCCTCGACGAAGAAAAGATTACTTACACCGAAGGCGAGTTGCTCGAGAACAACGATTGGCTGCGCTCCAACCTCAAGAGCGAGCTTTTCGTCGATGCCTTTGGCCAGGAAGAAGGCATGAAAGTACGCGCGGAGACCGATCCGGACGTGATCAAGGCTCTGGACCTGATGCCGCAAGCGCGCGCGCTGGCGGACAATGCCAAAAAAGTAGTAGCGGAACGAAACGCGGCTCCGATCGCGCGTTAGGCTTCTTATTTGCGTTCACGATTTTCAGGCCCGGGCAACCGGGCCTTTTTGTTTGCGCAGAGGCAGCAGCGCTCAGTTACCAGCTCTCTGGAAAACCCCGTCTCCCTGATTGCCACGCGGCTAAACAGACTGCTGAAAAACTTAGGTGGTTTTTTGGGGCCGATGGGTGCCCCCATCCTTGCGCGTTTTTTTTGCGCAAGGGTGGGATTCCACGGTAGCGTCGAGCTGGGGATTTTGCATTTGCTTTTGCACTTGATTTTGCTTTTTGCACTTGATTTTGCTTTTGGGTGGCGCAGCGGTTTACCGCTGCGATAACCATGGTATTTTCACGCGGCTTTAGCCGCTGAGGGACGACAATGTTCAAACTGCACCCTACCGAACTTCGCTCTTGAGTGTCGCCCCGGAAAGCCCTAAAGTACTGGAAGCGAAATGATTCTCGCCCCAAGGATTCTAGCGCCTTCGGTTCTCGGGCCATGGATTCCCGCGATGCTGGTGGCGCTGGGCGCGGGGATTCTTGACTGGCGCTACCGTCGCATTCCAAACTGGCTTACAGTGTCGGGAGCGATTGCCGGGGTCGCGGCCAACACGATTCTCTACCGCTGGCCGGGACTGAAAGCCGCCTTGCTGGGAACGGCATTGGGCTTGGGGCTGCTGCTGCCGTTCGTGCTCATCCGCAGCCTGGGCGCCGGAGACTGGAAACTGGCCGGCGCTTTGGGAGCCTGTCTCGGTTGGCAACAGTTGCTCTCTGTGTTGATAGGCACAATTCTAGTGGCGGGAGTCATGGCGCTGGCAGTGGTCATCTGGAAAGGGCGGCTCAAACAAACCCTCGTGAACATCGCTCATTTGCTGGCAGCGTTGTTTACGCTGCGGATGCCGGGGTCGGAGGTATCGCTCGACGATCCGCAGTCCACAAAAATTCCCTTCGGAGTAGCCATGGCGCTGACGGTTTTGCTCTACGGCGTGGGCCGCGCGCTGGGGAAAGTGTAGGTCGGTTTGTAATTTGCGATTTGAACTTGATAATTTGTATGCCATTAACCATTTGTCATCCTGAGCGAAGCGAAGGACCTGCTGTTTGCTGAGAGTCAAACGAGTCATGCGCAAACTCGGAAACACCGACGGCGCGGAGATCGCCGAGGCCGCGCTGGTGCTGCCCCTGGTGTTCATGCTTCTATTGGGCATCGTCTGGTTCGGACGAGCCTACAACATCTATTCCACCATCCAGCAGGCCGCGCAGCAGGGAGCGATCACCGCGGCTCGGTCGACATGCGCTACATGCGGAGATGCTCAAGCCGCCGTTGGCTCAGTGACCGCATGCCCCAGCGCCACCCCCACCGTGGCCTGTGCAGTTGCGGCGGTGATGCAGGCATCTAATCTCGATCCCACCCAGATCAAACTCCCGCCCGCCCCAAATTGCGCCGTCGGATTACCTTGCGCCGCGTGCCCGCAGCCGCCGTTTCCGCCGGGCGGCGGATGTCCGGCCCCGACCAGCGGCAACATCTATGTTTGCCAGAACGTGCAACTGAATCCCGTCGGGTCCGGTGTTACGCAAACCCAGCCCACACAATGCGGGTCGGTGGTGAGCTTTCAGTACCCTTTCCAGTTCTACTTTCCCGGCACGTCGCTCAATATGTCGACGGTTCTTATGACGGCGCAGGCGCAGAGCAGGATGGAGGATTAGATGGCTGGCTTCCGACTTCCGCATCGCCGAACGGCCTCTCTGCTGCGGGACGAGCAGGGTTCGGCGCTGTTGGAGTTCGCCATCACGCTGCCGCTGCTGGTAGTGTTCGTAGTCGGCATCTACGATTTCAGCGGCGCTTTCAACCAGAAACAGAAGATCGCGCAGGCGGCACAAGAAGGCGCCATCATTGCCGGCGCTCAGCCGATGAGCGACATTCAGTCAAGCAGCAGTGGTCCGGCCTCGCTGTTACCAGTGGTGACCGCAGTTCTCAATTCGCTGACTGGCAGTGGAGTCTTGGCAAATGGAACCTGCGGGCAACCCGTTGCATCCGGACCGGGAACCGGCAAGGCAGGCCTGACGTGGACATACACAATCTCCGGTTGTTCCACCGGTACCGACCAGCTAGTTATCACCATCAACCGCGGATGGGTCTCCACATCCGGGACAACGGGGACGACGGAAGCTGTCGGCACCATCGTGACCGTACAGTATCCTTATCACTGGCGGTTCAATAGCGTCATCCAGTTGTTAATTCCGGGCGCAAATTATGCGGCGGCGACGCAGGTGATGGAGAGCGCCACGGTCCATAACCAGACGTGAGGACGCGTGCGACACCATCGAACTAGCTCGCGAATTAGCTCTCGAATTGCCTTACGCTGCGACCATGAACGCGGGGTTGTGATCGTTCTGGTTGCGGTCGTCATGCTGTTCGTGGTGGGAGCGATGGCCGCGCTCTCGATCGACGTGGTGACGTTCTACACCGCGCGCAGTGAGGCGCAACTGGCGGCCGATAGCGCGGCGCTGGCAGGAGCGCGCGTGCTGGCAAACTCCGGCGCGACCTCGGACGCGACCGGCACGTTGCTCACCGCCGCCAC